>NZ_SMKH01000059.1 GCF_004348515.1 Actinomadura sp. KC345
CCGTGGACGTCGCCGTTCTGCCCACCCGGCAAGCCGCCGAAAGCGAACGCTGGCGGACGGCTCCGGTCGCCTGCTCGCTGGACGGCGACGGCCAGAGCGAACGCGTCGCCCAGTGGCGCCGACTCATCGAGGGCGCCGCACGCCAGGAGATCGAGGGCGGATTCCGGCTCACCCTTCCCGCCGACCGGGCGGCCGCCGTCGCGGCACTGGCGGCCGACGAGCAGCGATGCTGCCCGTTCCTCGGCTTCCGCCTCGACCTCGACGGCCCCGACCTGCACCTGGAAGTACGCACGGCCGAAGCAGGCGCCGCGATGCTCACCGACCTGTTCGGCCCGCGAACCTGACCACCGCCGCCGCCCCTGCTGTCCCGGCCTGACCAGAAAGATCCGCCGCCGTGCTCATCGCCCGCTCCATCGCCCTGTTCGCCGTCGCCGCCCTGTTCGAGATCGCAGGCGCCTGGCTGGTCTGGCAGGGCGTCCGCGAGCACCGCGGCCGGCTCTGGATCGGCGCCGGCGTCATCGCGCTCGGACTGTACGGGTTCGTCGCGACCCTGCAGCCCGACGCCAACTTCGGCCGCATCCTGGCCGCCTACGGCGGCGTGTTCGTCGCCGGTTCCCTGGCCTGGGGCATGGCCCTCGACGGCTTCCGCCCCGACCGCTGGGACGTCATCGGCGCCCTGATATGCCTGACCGGAGTCGCAATCATCATGTACACCCCCCGAGGCACCTGACCGCAGCGGCTCGGGTGAAGGCGGCCAGAGCGAAGCGTCTACCTGTTGCGGGTCATGAGGTTGCTGACAGTTCGGCCTGGTTCTCGGCCGCCCACTCGGCGAGGTGGGCCAAGGGACCGTTGGCGAAGGACGTCCCCAACGGCGTGAGTTCGTAGACGGCGGCGTCGCGCCCTGATTCGCGTGGTGTTCTCTCGACCAGGCCGCGCGCGGCCAGACGTCGGAGGGAGTCGGTCAGCACCTTGTCGCTCACCCCGGCGATGCGTTCCAAGAGGACGCTGCGGCGGGTGGGGCCCATGCGCAGAGCAGAGAGGACGACCGGGTCCCACGTGTGGTTGACGAGTTCCACCGCCGATCGCACGTGGCAGTCCGAGATGAAGGTCTCGCAGCCCTGTCCGTTCACCAGCACATTCTGTCATCCCGCGCCCCTACCGATTGGTAGGAGCGGGCCTCCTAGCGTCTTCATGACACCTCACGAGACGAAGGAGATCACGATGAACATCGGACTGCTCGGGACCGGAAACCTCGCGGTGGCACTGGGGAAGGCGTGGGCGACCGCTGGGAACGCCATCGTGGTCACGGGCCGTGACCCCGACCGCGCGAAGGCCGCCGCTGAGCAGATCGGCGCCGCGACGCCGATCGCCCCGGGACAGTTCGCAGAACAGGCCGAGGCCATCGTGGTCGCGATCGCCTGGGGCGGGCTGGAGGAAGCGCTGAGGCTCATCGGCGGCCCGGACGGGATGCTGTCGGGGAAGACCGTCATCGACACCACCAACCCTGTGGACTACGCGACCGGGCGCCTGCTCCCGGAGACCGGATCGGCCGCCGAGTTGGTCGCCGATCTCGCGGTCGGCGCCCACGTGGTCAAGGCACTGCATCTGTTCGCCGGCGCATCCTGGCCGTTCACCGGCGAGGTGGGCTCCTCTCCGGTCGTCGCGATCTGCGGCGACGACGCAGGCGCCCTGAACCGGGCGACGGCGCTGGTCGGCGATCTCGGGGCGCGGGCTGCGGTACTGGGCGGGCTCACCGCCGCCCGGCAGGCCGAGGAAACCGCCGGCTTCGTGATGCGTGTGGTCGCCGCCGGCGCCAACCCGCGCTTGGCCGTCCCGGACGTGGACCCGGCCCTCTTTGGCGTGGAGACCGCGGACGTCCAGTAGGCGAGGTCGGTGGGATGCCCTGCCCACCCGGGCATCGGGAGGTTCCGGGAGTGGCGTGGACGCCCACCGCGACGCGAACGTGCTCGTCGGGCCGAACGCGAACACCCAGAGCAGCGGTGGACGGCGGGTCCGCCATCGCAGCAGGTGACGGTCCGCCTGGACGTTCAGCGGGCGCAGCGGGCCCATGTGATCTTTCCTTCCTCGTTGAGCGGGCGGACGCCCCAGTCGTGGACGAGTTGCGCCATCAGCAGCAGGCCGCGCCCGCTCTCGGCGTCGTCGTCCTTGCCCTGGACGACGGGGAGGGCGCTGCTCTCGTCCCAGACCTCGATGACGGTGAGCGGTTCGCGGACGTCCGGGAAGATCCGCACGACGATGTGTCCGATCCCGACGTGCTTGTAGCTGTTGGTAACCAGCTCGGTAACCACGAGCCGACCGACGAAGTCGTCGGCGTGCCCGAGTTCGTGGAATCGGTCGGTGAGATAGCGGCGCGCTTTCGCGGGCGCCTCGTCGGACGGAACGAGGACGAGCGGCGGCGCCTCTGGCGCGAGCATGACCGCGGGCATCGGTGAACCCCTCCAGCCTGGACGGAGGCTGATCGCAAACGAGGCCAACCCGCCAAACCGGAAGAACCCGCTGTGATCACCCTGTGTGATTGAACAACCACCATCAGGCCATGTGGCGCCCTACAATCTCAGGAGAGTCGTGAAGTAGCCACATTCAGGTAGCAGCCACTAGCGCGCTACTAGCATTCATGAGGAGAGCACCCATGGCCGCAACTGGTGGCGCCCGGCCGAAGATCGATCCTGAGCTGGTCGGCTTCGGGACCGTGGTCAAGCGGTGCCGTGAGGCAGTTGGCCTGAAGCAGGGCCAATTGGCGGACCTTGTCAACGTGGCGCGGTCCTATGTCAGCCACGTGGAGTGTGGCCGGACGAAGTGCCGCCGAGACTTCGCCGGACGCGTGGACAACGTGCTCAACGCCGGAGGCGAGGTCGTCCAGGCGTGGGATGACCTTCTGGAGCAGATCAAGCAGGTCAGGTACCCGACCCACTTCGTGGCCTTCCCGAAAGCGGAAGCGTCGGCTGACCAGCTGCGGGTGTATGAGAACTATCTGGTCTATGGGCTGTTTCAGACGGAGGCGTATGCTCGTGTCCTGCTAGTCGATGAGGAGGCGGTAGCCACCCGGATGAAGCGTCAGGCGCTTTTGTCCAGAACGCCGCGCCCCATGATCAGTGTGGTCATGGAGGAGAGCGTCCTGCACCGCCAGACCGGTTCCAAGGAGGTCATGCGCGAGCAACTCGAGTACCTGATCGAGCTATCTCAGAAACAAGGGATCTTCCTACAGATTGCCAGGACACGCTATTACCGAGGTGTCCGAGCGTCGTTCACCATCGCGACTCAGGGCGACAGAAGTGAGATCGCCTACATCGTTAAAGCCACGGGAGGTGAAACGACCCGTGATCCGTCCGAGCTTGCAAAGATCAGCGAAGTGATGCACACATTGAATGCACAGTCGCTCAATACAGAGGATTCGCGAGCGCTGATCAGAGAGGTGATCGAAGAAAGATGGACCTGAGTAAGGCGATTTGGCGCAAGGCGTCCCGTAGCCACGATGACGGAGACCAGTGCGTCGAAGTCACATCCTTCCTCGGTATGGTGGCGGTCCGGGACAGCAAGGATCCTGATGGTCCCAAGTTGGTCATTGGCCACGTTGATTTTCGGAATTTTGCCAGCGTCCTCAAGAGTATTTAAACTACTTCCGTGCGTTGTTGCGTCGGCGTTGCGTGAATCTTGGCATGAACAAGGGTCTCGATCCGGGAAATAGTTAAAGGCGATGGGACCTGAGTGCGGCAGTTTGGAAGAAGTCCTGCCGTGGCAATGATTCAGGGGACGCTACGTTAGGTTGGCGGCTACGCCGGGAGGTGTTGTCATCCGTGATAGCAAGGACCACGACGGTTGCAAGGTCTTTGTGCATCGTGGTGACTTCAGGCGCTTCGTAGAGGTAATCCGGGACCTCTGACGGACGTTTGCGACGACCGTCTCATGAGGTTCAACCCTGCCCCCCACAAGTGGGGAGGAGCCTGGATGGGCGAGAACCCGGGTCGCAGGATGGTCGTCCGTCGAAGCCTCTCCACCGCCGTCCCGGCAACGGCCGAGTCGGCTGTCGGTTTCAATGCACCGATGGTGCGCTTTGTCGGAGGTATGGCGAGGTGCGTCGGGGGTGACTACTGTGGCCCCGTCCTCCTGCCCGTCCTCCCCCCGACGGATGATCGATGCGCCGTTCCCTGCCCCTCGCCATCTCTGTTTCGGGGCTGCTGCTCAGCGGCTGTGCCGACGCTGGAAAGGCGGTGCAGGTCGATCCGCCGACCGCCGGAACCGGTAGCTCCACCCGTCCCGCGAAAGCCGAGGGGACGTTCGCCAAGGAGGGCTGGTTCGGGGGTCCGGACGGGCTGCACGCGCGCATCGCCATCAAGGGCGTCGAGCGGCAGGGTGCCAAGTCGGTGCTGCGCTACAGCGTGACGTCCTTGGACTCGTCCGCGAAGTCCGTCGCCTTCGCCATCAATCTGCTCGATCCGGTCGGGCGTCGGCTCTACAAGCCCACCGGCTCCACGAGCGGCGACGGTTTCGCGCCCGGCGCGACCCGCGAGATGGCCGCCGAGTACCCGGCCATCCCGCAGAACGTCGAGAAGGTCACCGCCCTGACCCCGGGGACGGCGGGCGAGTTCCCCGGCATCCCGGTGACCGGCACCTCCACAGACGCGGGCACCCCCGAGGACCCCGGCATCCCCATGGGCGCCACGACCACCGCCCCGAGTACCCCCGGCGGCCGGGGAGCGCCCACAGGCACGCAGAGCCCCATCGGACCGGAAGGGTCCGCTGGACCGTCCGCGCAGGCGAGCAGCAATCCAGCCGTCCTGTACGACGTCATCGAGGGCGGGGCCGAGGACGATGCGTCCAGTGGCTCTCCCAGCGCATCGGCCGGTTCCCCGCCTGGTAGCGCGAGCAGGCCCGCCGGTGCCCCGGCCGAGTTTCGGCCAGAGGACGGCAAGACGGTCGCCAGCCGGTCCGCGCGGTTCGGGGAGGCCAAGCGGCGCTTGGACGTCAAACCCTTCTACCGGGACGGCGCCTACATCGTCGCCGTGTTCGACATCCTGAACGAGGGGCCCGGCTCCACCCCGGCCAACGCCTCCTACACGCACAAGGACCATCCGGGAGGCGTGTTCACCGCGTTCTCCATCCAGGTCCCGGGCCGCGAGGACGTGTACCGTGCCGTCCGAATAGGCCAGGTCCAACCCGGCAGGCCCGCAGCCTACGTGGGCTCCACCAGGGCCGCCTTCCGCACGGCCGTCGACGCGCCCGTCCGCGGCTTCGCCTACCTCCCGGCCCCGCCCGGGGACGTCTCGTCCGTCACCTTCGCGGGCGGCCCCTTCGGCGAGTTCGAGGACGTTCCCGTGCAGTGACCCTTAAAAGTCCATCGACGACTCGTGCGACCCGGCCATCCCGCCCCTGTACCGCTTTTGCAGATGGAAGCGGCGCGTCAGACGGATCGTCGGACGCAGGCAGAACAGCACGGATCCGATCACGAAAAGCCACGTTCCGGCGTACATGGTCGATTCGGAGAAGAACAGCACGCTTCCCACCAGAAACAGCATCGCGGCACCGAAGTCGTTGACGATCGAGAGCGTCTCGTACCGTCGGCGGATCACCAGCTCGTCCCGGCCGATGCGCAGGTGGATCGAGGAGTCTGCCATGGGGCGAGACTACGAGGCGGACGGCTTCATGCCCGGTCATTGACCTTCTCGGTGCGGCGTCCCTGAGGGGGACGTGTGCGGGGCCGGTGCCACAAGCGCGGCACCGGCCCCACGGACCTTGACCGGTCAGGACCAGGCGAGCATGCGGATCGGGTCCTCCAGCATGTCGCCGACGTCGCGGAGCACCCGCGAGCCCAGTTCGCCGTCCACGATCCGGTGGTCGAACGACAGCGACAGCGTGGTGACCTTCCGGATCGCCAGCTCGCCCTCGTGCACCCACGGCATGTCCCGGATCTGGCCGAACGCCAGGATCGCGGCCTCACCGGGGGTGAGGATCGGGGTTCCGGTGTCCACGCCGAACACGCCCACGTTCGTGATCGTGATCGTCCCGTCGGACAGGTCGGCCGGGGACGCCTTGCCCGCCCGCGCCTTCTCGGTCAGCGCGTTGATCGCGCGGGCCAGGCCGGGCAGGTCGAGGTCCTGGGCGTCCTTGACCTTCGGGACGATCAGGCCGCGGTCGGTGGCCGCCGCGATCCCCAGGTTCACGTAGCGCTTGACGACGATCTCCGCGCCGGACGGGCCGTCCGCCCACGAGGAGTTCACCTGGGGATTGCGCGCCACGGCCGTGAGCAGCGCCCGCGCCACCAGCAGCAGCGGGGACACCTTCACGTCCGCGAACTCGGGCAGCTCGCGGAGCCGCTTCACGGTCTCCATCGTCCGCGTCACGTCCACCTGGAGGAACTCGGTGACGTGCGGCGCGGTGAACGCCGAGCCGGACATCGCCGCCGCGGTCGCCTTGCGGACGCCCTTGACCGGCACGCGCTCCTCCCGCGGCCCGGCCTGCACGGGTGCTTCCGCGCCGGACTGCGCGGCGAGGACGTCGTCGCGCGTGATCGAACCCTGCGGGCCCGAACCCGTGATGGTCGCGAGGTCGATGCCGAGGTCCTTGGCCATCTTCCGGACGGGCGGCTTGGCCAGCGGCAACCCGTTGTCCACAGGCTGTGGACGAGGGGCCGGTGGCGCTGGAGCCGCGGCCTGAGGCGGAGGTGGCGCCCCGTTCGCGGCGGCCTTGCGCGGACGGCGCCTGGTCGTGCTCTCCTTGACCCCGTACCCGACCAGGACGGGCTGGCGCTTCGGCGGCTCCTCCGGAGACACCATGCCCGGCTCCTCGACGCGGGGCACGCCCTCTTCCTTGATGGCGGCCGCCTGCGCCGGAGGCTCGGAGACCGGCGTCGCCACGCCGCCTTCGCCCTCGGCGTCCACTGAGATGATCGGCTTGCCGACGTCGACGGTCTCACCCTCGGTGACCATCAGCTCGGACACCACGCCCTCGAACGGGCAGGGCAGCTCCACGATCGCCTTCGCCGTCTCGATCTCGACGATGGTCTGGTTGATCTCGACCGTGTCACCCGGTTGGACGTGCCACTTGACGATCTCGGCCTCGGTCAGGCCCTCGCCGACGTCCGGCAGTCTGAAGATCTTCGGCTGGCTCACCGGCGTCACCACGCGAAGGTCCGGTCGACCGCGTCAATGAGCGCGGGGGAGTTCTCGACTTCCAGGGTCATGATCACCATCCGAAAGTCCGGTCGACCGCGTCCAGGATGCGGTCGAGGTCGGGCAGGTAGTGGTCCTCGTTGCGCGAGGGCGGGTAGGGCGTGGAGAAGCCGCCGACCCGCAGTACCGGCGACTCCAGCCGGTAGAAGCACTTCTCGGTGATCCGCGCGGCCAGTTCGGCGCCGAACCCGTTGAACACCGGCGCCTCGTGGACGACGACGCAGCGTCCCGTCCGCTCGACCGACCCCACCACGGTGCCGATGTCGAGCGGGTTGAGCGAGCGCAGGTCGATGACCTCCAGCGACCGCCCCTCCTCGGCGGCCGCGGCGGCGGCCTCCAGGCAGGTCTTCACCGACGGCCCGTAGGCCAGGACGGTCACGTGCTCGCCCGGCTGGACGACCCTGGCCTCGTGGAGCGGCGTCCAGTCCGTCGAGTCGACGTCGACCTCGGCCTTGTCCCAGTACCGCCGCTTCGGCTCGAAGAAGATCACCGGGTCGGGCGAGGCGATCGACTGCTGGATCATCGAGTACGTGTCCGCCGGGTTCGAGCACGCGACCACCCGCAGGCCGGCCGTGTGCGTGAAGTACGCCTCGGGGGACTCCGAGTGGTGCTCCACCGCGCCGATGCCGCCGCCGCACGGGATCCGGATGACGACCGGCAGCGACAGCGCGCCGAGCGAGCGCATCCGCATCTTCGCCAGCTGTGTGATGATCTGGTCGGCGGCCGGGAACACGAACCCGTCGAACTGGATCTCGCACACGGGACGGTAGCCGCGCAGCGCCAGGCCGATCGCGGTCCCGACGATGCCCGACTCGGCGAGCGGCGTGTCGATGACGCGCTCCTCGCCGAAGTCCTTCTGCAGGCCGTCCGTGATGCGGAAGACGCCGCCGAGCTTCCCGACGTCCTCACCCATCACGAGGACCTTCGGGTCGTTCTCCATGGCCTTGCGCAGGCCCTCGTTCATGGCTTTGCCGAGGGTCAGGGTGCTCACTTCGCCTCCTCCTCGAACGAGGCCAGGTAGGCGGCGAACTGCTCCTGCTCCTCGGTCATCATGGGGTGCCGTTCCGCGTATACGTGGTCGAACATCGACAGCGGTTCCGGGTCCGGCAGCGCCAGGCACGCCTCCCGCAGATCCTTGGCCACCTGCTTGGCCTCGTCGTCGACCTTGGCGAAGAAGCCCGAGTCGGCCAGCTCGTTGCGGACCAGGTACGCCTTGAGGCGCTCGATCGGGTCCTTGAGCTTCCACGCCTCCTCTTCCGCCTTGAGGCGGTAGCGCGTGGGGTCGTCCGACGTCGTGTGGGCGCCCATCCGGTACGTGTACGCCTCGATGAGGCTCGGGCCCTGCCCCGTACGGGCGTTCTCCAAGGCCTTCCTGGTCACGGCCAAGCAGGCGAAGACGTCGTTGCCGTCCACCCGGAAGCCTGGGAACCCGTATCCGTTCGCCCTCTTGTAGAGGGGGATCCTGGTCTGCCGTTCGAGGGGCTCTGAGATGGCCCACTGGTTGTTCTGGCAGAAGAACACGACGGGGGCGTTGAACACCGAGGCGAACACGAACGACTCGTTCACGTCGCCTTGGGACGTCGCCCCGTCCCCGAAGTAGGCGATCGTCGCGCCCGCTGACGACGTGCCCAGGACGCCGTCCCGCTGGATGCCCATCGCGTACCCGGTCGCGTGCAGCGTCTGGCTGCCGATCACGACGGTGTACAGGTGGAAACCGTGGTCGGCGGGATTCCACCCGCCGTGGTTGACGCCCCGGAACAGGCCGAGCAGATTCAGCGGCTCCACTTCCCTGCACCACGCCACGCCGTGCTCCCGGTACGTCGGGAACGCCATGTCGTGTTCGGTCAGGGCGCGTCCCGACCCGACCTGCGCGGCCTCCTGCCCGAGGAGGGACGCCCAAAGGCCGAGCTCGCCCTGCCGGGTGAGCGCGACTGCCTCCAGGTCGATCCGGCGCACGATCACGAGATCGCGGTACAGATCGCGCACGTCCTCTGCGCTGAGGTCCAGTGGGTAGTCGGGATGCTCGACGCGCTCGCCCTCGGGGGTGAGCAGCTGGATGAGCTCTGGCTCGGCGACCTCGGGGATGTCGGGCGCGCCGCGCACGGAGTCGATCGTCATCGATGACACTCCTCGTTCGGGGCCGGTGCACGGGATCGCCGCGCGTCCGGCCGATGTCAACGGCTCAAAGCCCCGGTAAGGGACAAAAGCCGCTAATGCCATCGTGGCAGACATCACACCAGGTGATGCAAGTCCCGCTGACCGAGGTCTTACCCCGGCCCGGATCACCTGACCCCAGCGTGGTGCACGCCACCCGACCCGGACCCCCGGACGGACGGCGCCTCACCAGCGACGACGTCTCCCCGAGGGGGTCACTCGCGGGAGAGGGCCCGGGTGGCGCCCGCGGCGACCGTCAGGCCGAGGAGCAGGCCGGAGGTGACGATGAGCATGGCGATCCACTGGTAGACGCCGTCGGGGGCGAACACTCTCTCCTGCCCGAGGTCGCCGATGGGCAGGAGCAGGTCGAGCGTGTAGATGAACGGGTTGAAGTTGGGGCTGTCGTCGGCGTTCAGGATCTTGGGCTTGTGGAAGGAGAAGACGATCGTCCCGAAGGCGAGCAGGCCGATCAGCCAGCTCGCGGCGCGGAACGGGCGGTAGCCGTAGCCGACCAGGACGTCCTGCAGCCAGCCGACGATCTTGCGGGGGATCCCCTGGGTCTTGCGGCGGTCCCGGGCCTTGGCGAGCAGGACCGAGCGCCCGTCGGAGTCCAGGCCGAGGGCGCGGTAGGTCTGCGCGAGGCGCTCGTAGGGCTGGGGTGCGTAGCCGTCGGTGTCGCGGTGGAGCCAGTCGAGGCGCTGGCGGGCGGTCAGCGGCGGTTCGAGCGTCTCGTACTGGAGGCCGTCGAGCTGGAGGCGCTCCGGCCAGGAGGCGGCGTCGTCGCGCAGCAGGCTGATCCGGGCGTAGGACAGGTCGGCGGTGCCCTTGATCGGCTCGGCGGTGCGCAGCAGGAGCTCCTCGGCCTGGAGGCGCTGCACGCTGAGCGCCGTCCCCTCCTCGTTGCTCAGCCGGGCGTCGCGGAGGCTGAGCTGCCCGGTGACGCGGGCGCCGGCGAAGCTGACCGCGCCGGTGGCGGTGAAGCCGTCCGAGCAGTAGACATCGGTCTCGACGGCCAGGTCGTCGGCGTTCAGGGCGGTGCGCTTGGGCGCCGAGAGCCGCGCGCCGACGAAGGACAGGTAGCCGCCGACGCTCGCGCCGCGGAGCCGGATCTCGCCTTCGGAGCTGAACCCGCCGTCGCAGAACACGTTCGCGGCCACGTCCAGGCGGCTCGCGTACAGGGCGGCGCCGGACGGGTTGTACAGCCGCGCGCCCCGGAAGATCAGCTGCCCGCCGACCCGGGCGCCGGGCAGCCGGACCTCCCCGTTCGCGGTGAAGCCCTGGTCGCAGTAGACGTTGGCCTCGACGGTGAGGCGGTCGGCGAGCAGCGCGTCCCCGCCCGGGTTGGTCAGCTGGACGCCCGACATGTTGAGGATGCCGGTGATGTTCGCGCCGTCCAGCCACAGGCCACCGGAGATCCGGCTGTTCTCCAGCCACAGGTGCCCGTCGACCCGGGTACCGGACGCGATGAGGCCGGGAAGGCGGCAGCGCATCAGGTGGACGCTGTTCATGCTCGCCCAGTACAGGTGCGGCGCGTCGTCGAACGAGCAGCCGGTGAGGGCCAGGGGGACGCCGACCTCCGCGTGGCCGAGGTTCAGCGAGCCGGTGATGCGGGCGCCGCCGAGCCGGACCGCGGCGACCTGACCCGGCTGCGGCTCCACCGCGCCGACGAGCAGCGCGACGAGGACCTCCGCCCTGACCACCCGCTCGGCGCCCCAGCGGTCGGCCTGCCCGAGGTCGTCGTAGGCGGGGTCGCCGGACGACAGGTCGACGGATTCGCCCTTCGGGAAAGCCTCCCAAAGACGGCGTTCCGGGTGGGTCAGGTCCTCGATGTTCATCGGCGGCTCCGGGGGTGCGGATGGGTCCTGCTGGGCCATGGTGCCGTACGCTTCAGGATCGTAAGGAAAAGCGCAGACCAGGAGGGGGGCGGTCGTGGCGCGTGTCGTCGTCGACGTCATGCTCAAGCCGGAGATCCTCGACCCGCAAGGGCAGGCGATCGCCCGGAAGCTTCCGCAGATGGGGTTCGACGGGGTGGTCGCCGTCCGGCAGGGCAAGCGGTTCGAGGTCGAGCTGGAGGGGGAGGCCGACGAGGCGGCCCTGGAGCAGGTCGGCAAGATCGCCGAGACGCTCCTCGCCAACCCGGTCATCGAGAACTTCGAGGTTCGCGTTCTCTAACCGGAAATTGTGGCGAATACCGTTCGGCTTCCGGATGGAGTCGGCGCGTTCCACGTGTGCGCGGGCCTTTCCGTCGGTTGGATCTTTGATCGGATTTCGCGGAACGACCTGCCAGTATAGCGATTACGGAAGATTCCGCCGGGGAAGTGTTAGGTGCGTCGAGTCGTCGAGCACGCTCCGGGGACCGGGGGAACGGCCAGGAAGCCCGGGGCACATGACGCGAGGTGTCCGGGTTGGAAATGAGGTTCTCGCTCTCGCTCCCACGCGAGGCGCTCAGCATCCCGGTGGTACGGCGGGTGGTCGGTGACGCGCTGCGGGGGCTGGGCGTCACCGAGGACTGCGTCGACGACGTGCTCGTCGCCGCCTCCGAGGCGTGCACGAACGTCGTCCAGCACGTCCGGACGGCCGGTGAGTACCAGGTCACAGGCCATGTGGACGACGGCGCCTGTGTGCTCAAAATCATGGACCGGGGCCGCGGGCCCCGCCCGGCCCCCGAGGATCGAGGGGTTTTGGGAGAGTCCGGGCGCGGGCTTAGAATCATGCGGGCGCTGGTGGACGACCTGGACATCGACAGTTCGCCCGACAGGGGAACCGTCGTCCGGCTGCGGAAGCGACTGAGCTGGCGGGACGAGGCGCTCGTACGGCGCCTCGACAACGATCTCGTCCACAGCGCCGGGTAGATTGGTACGCGCGCGGGGGGAATGCGACGCGCAGCGGGGTGATCGGCGGAGGAGATACCGCCCGTCCCGGCCGCCCCTCATTTCGGAGGAACAGTAGAGATGGATGCTGCCCGGGTCGGGGTCATCACCTTCCCCGGTTCTCTCGACGACAAGGACGCCGCACGTGCCGTGCGGCTGGCCGGCGCCGAGCCGGTCGCCCTCTGGCACGGCGACCACGATCTGCAGGGGGTCGACGCGGTCGTCCTGCCCGGCGGGTTCTCGTACGGGGACTACCTGCGGGCCGGGGCTATCGCCCGGTTCGCACCGCTCATGACCGAACTGGCGGCCGCCGCCGAGGCGGGCCTGCCGGTCCTCGGCATCTGCAACGGCTTCCAGGTGCTGTGCGAGTCGCACCTGCTGCCGGGCGCGCTGCTGCCGAACGCCGGCCTGCACTTCGTCTGCCGCGACCAGAGACTTCGCGTCGAGAACACCGACACCGCTTGGACGACCGAGTACCGTGAGGGCCAGGAACTCGTCATCCCGATCAAGAACCGGGACGGCCGGTACACCGCCGACCGGGAGACGCTGATCGAACTGGCCGACTCCGGCCGGATCGTCGCCCGGTACCTCGACCTGAACCCCAACGGCTCCCTCGATGACATCGCCGGGATCTGCAACGAGGCCGGCAACGTGGTCGGGCTCATGCCTCATCCCGAGCACGCCGTGGAGTCACTGACCGGCCCGTCCACCGACGGGCTCGGCTTCTTCTCCTCCATTGTCAAGAGACTGGTCAACGCATGAGCGAGCAACCGCCACACGCCTCCGGGCGCGCCACTCGGGAATCAACGGACGAGCCGTCGATGGAGTGGCTCGGCGAGCTCAGGTCCGACGCCGACGACCCCGAGCTCCAGCCGGTCGACCCATCGGTCACGCAGGCCTTCGAGGCCATGCTGGAGGAGGCCAAGCCCGCGGACCGCGTCGCGGCCCAGTCCGGGCCGGGCCCGGTCGTCCAGCCGCAGCAGGCGGGCCCGCCGGGCGCGGTCGCCCCGCCGGGACAGGTCGCCCAGCCGCAGCAGGTGCAGGGCCCGCCGCAGGGGCCGGTGATCCAGGTGGATCCGGCCGCCCAAGCCGTGCTCAGGACGGCTCAGCCGCTCCAGGACGCGACCGTCGAAGGGCCGGAAGAGGAGTTCGCCCGAGCGCTGGCCGAGGAGAGCACCGCCGGTGACCCGGCGTCCACCTTGGCGGACCCGAACCTGACCGCCCCGGACCTGAACGGAAACATCCCCCCGCCGGCGGCCCCCAACGCCCCGGGCAGCGGCCCGCAGCCCGTCGCCGGACCCGGGACGGGCCCGCAGCCCGCGATCGGCACCGGGACGGGCCCGCAGCCCGCCGTCGATCCGGGAACGACCGCTCCCGAGCCTCCGCCGGGCACCGGCCCACTGCCCGCACTGGGCACGGGCCCCCTGCCCGCACTGGGCACGGGCCCCCTGCCCGCACTGGGTACCGGCCCGCTGCCCAGGGTCGGCCCGGGAAGCGGCCCGCAGCCCACGGTGGACCCTGGGACGGGCCCGCTGCCCGCGGTCGGTCCGGGGACGGGTCCGCTGCCCGCGGTCGGTCCGGGGACGGGTCCGCTGCCCGCCGTCGGTCCCGGGACGGGTCCACAGCCCGCGGTCGGTTCCAACACGGGCCCGCAGCCGCCCGTCCAGGCCGATCGGCCCGGCACCGGCCCGCTGCCCGCACTGGGCACCGGCCCGCTGCCCGCGGTCGGCCCGGGAAGCGGCCCCCAGCCCACGGTGGGTTCCGGGCCCGACCCGCAGCTCACCGTCGGTCTGAACACCGGCCCGCAGCCGCCCGTCCAGGCCGAGTGGCGCGGCACCGGCCCGCAGCCCGCCGTCGGTCCGGGGACGGGACCGCAGCCCGCCGTGGGTCCCGGCACCGGCCCGCTGCCCGCGGTCGGTCCGGGGACGGGTCCGCAGCCCGTGCTGGGCCGCGGGACGGGCCCCCAACCGGCCATCGAGGGCCAGGGCTACACCGGCACCGACACGGTGGCGATCGCCGCCGCGTCCCCCGAGCGCCGGCAGCCGTTCGCCGAGCTGGGGATGAACGAGGAGGAGTACCGGCGCGTCCGCGACATCCTCGGACGCCGCCCCACGTCGGCCGAGCTGGCGATCTACTCGGTGATGTGGAGCGAGCACTGCTCCTACAAGAGTTCCAAGGTGCACCTGCGCCAGTTCGGTGACAAGGCACCGAAGACCGACAAGCTGCTCGTCGGCATGGGGGAGAACGCCGGTGTCGTGGACATCGGCCACGGTCTGGCGGTCACCTTCAAGGTGGAGTCGCACAACCACCCGTCCTACGTGGAGCCCTACCAGGGCGCCGCGACCGGTGTCGGCGGGATCGTGCGCGACATCATGTCGATGGGCGCCCGCCCCATCGCGGTGATGGACTCGCTCCGGTTCGGCCCGGCGGACGCCCCCGACACCCAGCGCGTCCTCCCGGGCGTGGTGGCGGGCATCGGCGGCTACGCCAACTCGCTCGGCCTGCCCAACATCGGCGGTGAGACGGTCTTCGACGCCTGCTACGAGCAGAACCCGCTCGTGAACGCGCTGTGCGTCGGCCTGATGAAGCACGAGGACATCCAGCGCGCCGTGGCCCCCGGCCCCGGCAACCAGGTGATCCTGTTCGGCGCGCTCACCGGCCCGGACGGCATCGGCGGCGCGTCCGTCCTCGCCTCCGCGAACTTCGATGACGAGTCCCAGCAGAAGCGGCCGTCGGTCCAGGTGGGCGACCCGTTCATGGAGAAGCTGCTCATCGAGTGCTGCCTGGAGCTCTTCAGCGAGGACCTGGTGGTCGGCATCCAGGACCTCGGCGCCGCCGGTGTGTCCTGCGCGACGACGGAGCTGGCCGCGGCCGGCACCGGCGGCATGCACATCGACCTCGACGCCGTCCCGCTCCGCGACGCGACTCTCCTGCCCGAGGAGATCCTCATGAGCGAGTCGCAGGAGCGCATGATGGCGGTGGTCACGCCCGACAAGGTCGCCCGCTTCATGGAGATCTGCGGCCGCTGGGAGATCCCGGCGACCGTGATCGGGACGGTCACCGACACGCGCCGGCTGGTCATGACGTGGCGGGGCGAGACGATCGTCGACCTTCCGCCGACCACCGCCGCCGACGAGGGCCCGGTGTACCGGCGCCCCCTGGAGCCGCCGCACGACCTCGGCGCCCTCCAGTCCGACACGCCGGGCCGCCTCACGCGCCCGTCCAACGGCGACGAGCTGCGCCGCACCGTGCTGTGGCTGGCCGGGTCGCCGAACCTGGCCGGCAAGACGTGGGTGACGTCGCAGTACGACCGGTACGTCCTCGGCAACACCGTCATGGCCATGCCGGAGAACGCGGGCGTGGTGCGCATCGACGACGAGTCCGGGCTGGGCATCGCGCTGTCCCTGGACGGGAACGGCCGCTACACCCGCCTGGACCCGTACGCGGGCGCGCAGCTCGCCCTGTCCGAGGCGTTCCGCAACGTCGCCGCCACGGGCGCGCGGCCGCTGGCCGTCACCAACTGCCTCAACTTCGGATCCCCGGAGGACCCGGGCGTCATGTGGCAGTTCGCCCGCGCGGCCGAGGGCCTGGCGGACGGCTGCCAGTACCTCGGCATCCCGGTCACGGGCGGCAACGTCAGCTTCTACAACCAGACCGGCTCCACGCCGATCAACCCGACCCCGGTCGTGGGCGTCCTCGGCGTCCACGACGACGTACGGCGCCGGGTGAACATGGGGCTCACGACCGACGGCGCCACGATCGCGCTGCTCGGCGAGACCCGCGAGGAGTTCGGCGGCTCGGAGTGGGCGCACGTCGTCTACGGGCACCTGGGCGGCCTGCCGCCGCTGGTGGACCTGAAGGCCGAGACGTCGCTGGCGTCCGTGCTCGTCAGCGCCATCCGCGACGGGCTGGTCACCGTCGTCCACGACCTGTCGGACGGCGGCCTGTCCCAGACGCTGGTGGAGTCGTGCCTGCGCGGCAGCCTGGGCGCCCGCATCACGCTGCCGGGCGACCCGTTCGTCGCGCTGTTCAGCGAGTCGGTGGCCCGCGCCATGGTCGCCGTCCGCCCGGGTGCCGAGGCGCGCCTGGCGGCCCTCTGCGAGTCGGCGGGCGTCCCCGTCAGCCAGATCGGCGTGGCCGGCGGCGACTCCCTGAGCGTCACCGGCCACGGCCCCGACGGCGACCAGCAGGAGCTGTTCAGCATCCCGCTGTACGAGCTCCGCGAGGCCCACGAGCGCATGGTCCCCAGCTACGCCGACTGACCGTCCACGAACGCGAAAGGGCGCCCCGGTAGACCGGGGCGCCCTTTCACGTCGTCCGTGCGCTACTAGCGGCTCTGCGGAGCGCTCCGCGTCCAGCGGCTAGAAGACCGAGATGTGGACGTGGTCGAAGTGGTTGGCGGTGTTGCCGCCTCGGTTCTCCATCGCGCGCCAGCCGGGGCTGCGCATGTCGTAGATGCGCTGGCGCCAGATCACGTACTTGACGCCGAGCGAGCTCGCGTTGGAGATGGCGTACTCGGCCGCCCGGTCGCCCTGTGTCTGCGCGCTGCCCGAGGCCATGACGCCGCCCGTCGTCACCATGAAGTCGCAGGCCTGGCCGGTGCCGTGGTCCTGGGCGTCCGCGCCGCCGCGGACGCAGCCGATGGTGGGGAAGGGGCCGAACTCGAGGTCGATGGCGTTCTTGGTCTTGAGCATGCGGGGCGTGACACCGCCCAGGCCGCTGACCGGCGACTCGGGCTTGTACTTCTTGACCAGGGCCTCGATCTTGGTCCTGCGGCTCTTCAGGTCCTTGATCTCCTTCTTGACCTCCGCGATCTTCGCCTGGGACTGCTTGCGGGCCTGAGCCTGCTCGTTGACGAGCTTCTGGATCTGCTCGACCTTCGCGTGCTGGTTCTGGGCCATGTGGCTGACCAGGCTGGCGTTGCTGAGCAGTTCGCTCGGGTTGGAGGCGGACAGGAAGGTGACCGTGGGGTCCTCGCCGTTCCGCATGTACTGGGTCGCGGCGAGCTGGGCGGCGATGGCACGGGCCTCGACGAGGTCCTTCTCCAGGACCTTCGACTTCTTGTACGCCTGCTTGGCCGCGTACTGGATGCTCTTGAGCCTGGCCAGGTCGCCGCCGAGCTCCTTCTCGAGCTGCTCGATCTGCTTGTTCAGCTTGGCGAACTTCGCGCTGTCGCCCGGGTCGAGCGGGACGTACGCGGCGGTCGCCGGAGGCGGGGCTGCCCCGGACGGAGTGGCGGTGCCGAGCAGCGGCAGCGCGGTGGCGAGCGCCACGAGAGCCACCGCGGTGCGTCGTCCACCGTGCCTGCGTGTGGAGGCGGGGGTCTCCACGGGCTTCTCCTCTCGTCGCGGCCGAAGGTCAATGAGCATTAAACAACCGTCTGCGGCTTCGCCAAGGCTAGACCCCTGAGGTGAGTGAGACGGCGCCATGCGCGTGATTACCGGGCTCCTTGCTGGGAGCCGGGCTATCTTACGTGACTGGACTCACAAGGGCTCACGTCCGAGGGAACCTTAGCGGAACTATCCAGTTTTTGAGGGTGAATAGGGCATTCCGCCGGTTCGTACGTGCCGGGAGCCGCTTCGGTTCAGCCGCGGATCAGGCGGCCCCCGTAGCCGAGGTTCGTCCCGGGCTTGTTCCACGTGTACTGCAAGGTCCCGTCCGGCTGACGGGTGATCTGGACGACACCGGCCGTGCACGGCTTCCCGACGGCCAGGGCCATCTTCAGCGCACTCTCGGTGCCGCTGGTCAGGGTGAGCGTGCCGTCGCAGCCCTCCCGGGGGTAGACCGCGCGCGCCGTGGTGCCGCCCACCTCGAACGTCACCTCCACGGGGAACGAGGCGTTGCGGCCCGTGTTGACCAGCGTCCCCTTCCAGGTCCCCCCGAAGGACGACGGGATCGTCGTCACCGGGCGGTTGTTGGACGCGTTGGCGCTGTCCGGGGGCGGGCCGTCATCGCCGTTGAGCCGGGGACCCAGCACCAGCGCGATGATGGCGATGCCCACGCCGACCCCGATGAACAGCGAGAGCGCGACCCCCAGCACGTGGTTGCTCGGGCGCCGCATCTTGGCGAGGGACGCCAGCGGACCACCGCGTGCGGGGCCGCCACGGTTCTCACCCATCCCCGGGACGAGCGGGGAGGGCTCGGCCCCGTACGGCTGCCGTTCCGGGTCGACCGCGTCGAACGTGGCAGTGGGATCGGGGCGGCTGAACGCGTCGAACGTCGCGGTCTCTTCGGCCCGGTCGGGCTGCCGTGGTTCCAGAGCGTTGAAGCTCGTCGTCTCCTCGAAGGCGGACGCGTCCAGATCGGCAGGGGGTGCCACGGGCTCGGGTCCCGGCGAGCGCGACCGGCGCGTGCGCGAAAGCTTCCCCAGCAAGGACGGAGACGAGGCGCTGCCCGAGGCGGGAGGCGCGGTCGGGCCTGAAGGAGGAGCAGCCGGCGTGCCTGACACGGGCGTGCCGTCCGTGAACGTGGAAGCGGTGCCGGGGTCGACGGTCCAGGGACCAGGGACGCCTCCTGGGGGGCCCTGAGCCGGCCCAGGCGGCGGTATGTGCGGTGAAGGCGTCGGTGACCCAGGTCCAGGAGCCATGTCGGGGTGCTGGACGGGCGGCCCCGCGGCGAGGGCGCGGCCCTCGTCCACCATTGAGGGCGGCATACGGCTCGCCAGGGGGCTGGACTCGTCCAGGAGCCGCTGAAGGAGGCCCTTGGCCGTCGGACGGTCGGCCGGGTTCTTGACGAAGGCGTCGGACAGCACGTCGCGGAGCGAATCCGGGGCACCGGTCAGGCCCACCTCGTCGTAGACGATCCGCTGCATCACCTCGGACGGCGAACCGGTCCCGAACGGCGCCCGGCCGGTCGCGGCGAACAGGATGGTCGACGCCCACGCGAACACGTCCGCGGCGGGCCCGATGCCCCGGCCGCTGAGCTGCTCCGGCGCCTTGTAGGACGGGTCCTCGGTGATGTGCCCGGAGAAGGACACGTTCACCGCCTCCAGAGCGCGGGCGATACCGAAGTCGCCCAGCCTCGGCCCGTCCCGTCCCAGGAGGACGTTCCCCGGCTTCAGGTCGTGATGGAGCGCGCCCGCCCGGTGGACGGCGGCGATCGCGATCGCCATGCCCACCGCCAGGCGCTCGACGACCGCGCCGCCGCGCAGGCCCTCCTCGTCCACGAGCTGCTGGAGGGACGGCCCGTCCACCCACTCGCTCACCACGAAGGGACGGTCGCCCTCCACATCGGCGTCCAGGATCGCCGCCGTGCAGAAGCCGGACACCTTCCGGGCCGAGGAGAACGCGCCGGCGAACCGCGACCTCGCGACGGGCTCACCGCTCAGCCGTACATGCAGGACCTTCACGGCGACCTGGCGGCCCGCGGGATCCCTGCCGAGGAAGACGGCGCCCTGCTCGCCGACGCCGAGCCGTCCCGTGATCTCGTACGAGCCGAGTCTTCGCGGGTCACCCGGCTGCAGGGGCAGCGCCTCGGGCATCTGACGAACCTCCGTGTCCTCCGGGGACCGCGTCCCCGAGCTCCCCGTTTCCCTTCGATGAGCGCTTCTCGTCCTTGCCGGGCGGCGGGGCGGGGATCCTCCCGCACACCGGACGGGAAGCGCTCACCCCCGACGCCGGGTCCTTTTTACCGTCTGCGCGGCCTCGCCACGCCCACCGCGGGCCGGGTCACTCCTGGGGCGCGACCCGGTAGCGTCGGTGGCGATGCCGCGAACACCGCTTTCCCTCGCCCTCGTGAACGAGCACCGCGCCGCGCTCGGCCTGCCGGCCCGCACCGGCGCCGACGAGCCGGCCGAGCTTCGTCGCGCGGCCCTGGACGTCGTCCTCGCCTGCATCGATTCCGGGAAGGCCGAACCGTCCCGGCCGGTCGTCAAAGGAGCGGTGCGCTTCCTGCTCGACCGCCTCGCCGAGCTGGCGCCCGGCCGTTCCGTGGAGGTCCGCGTTCCTCCTTACGCCGCTGTCCAATGCATCGACGGCCCGCACCATACCCGGGGTACACCCCCGAATGTGGTGGAGATGGGCGCGACCGCCTGGATCGCCCTGGCCACGGGCCGGCTGGCCTGGGCCGAAGCCGTCGCGGACGGACGAGTCCGTGCCAGCGGCGCTCGCGCGGACCTGTCGGGTCATCTCCCCCTGCCCATCGACCCGCCCCCCGGGCGCCCCGCCGGGCGGAACGCCTCGGAGACCGGCTGAGCCGGGCCGCGGGCCCTTCGCCGATTCGGGTCTTGCCGGGGCCGCCGGGCGCTGCCAGCGTGGTCACCACCGTCCGTTCGGGGCACGGCCTGGAAGGCGGCGCATCATGCGCACATCGTGGCAGCGCACATCCTGCCAGGGGCGCGGCGCCGCGCTGGAGGTGATCCCGTGCTGATCGCGCACTGGACGTTCGACGTCGACACCGTGGACGGCCGCTCGGTCGCCGTCGCCGCCGGCAGCGGACCCGCCGCCGAACTGGACGAGACCGCCGAGATCGTCCCCGGCCGGAACGGGGAGGTCCTGGCCCTGGAAGGCGGCGGGCGGGCCGTGATTCCCGCCACACCTCAGCTCGTCCTCAGCCAGGTGTTCGGGTTCAGCGTGGCGTTCTTCGTCCGGATCGACGAGGAGCCGACCGGTGAATGGCGCAGCCTCCTCTACAAGCCGGTCGCCGAGAACGACGCGCGCGGCCTCGGCCTGTGGCTGTACCCGGACGCGATGAGGCTGCGCGTCCAGCTCTTCACCGTCAAAGGCCCCGACTACGTGGACAGTCACGCCAGGCTGACCGTGGGGGAGTGGGCGCACGTCGCCTTCGTCGTGGACACCGACGGGATGTTCCTCTACGTCAACGGCAGGCTGGACGTCGCCGTCCCCTTGGAGCACGCCGTCGTCACACCGGCCGGACCCATCTACCTGGGCAGAGAACCCACCAAGCCTGGATTCGTCGGCCTCATGGACGATCTCCGCATCTACGCCTCCGCGCTCGACGAGGAAGCCGTCCGCTCCCTGGCCGACTACGGGAGTTCCTAACCGACCACGAGAGCCCTAGCGAGGGGTGGTGCTCCCCTTGGCGAAGGGGAACTCTCGTTCCACGCAGCCGCGCCGCGACGAGTCGTCCGGATAGCGCGCCTCGTCTCCGCACTCTGCCGCCTTGCTCAGGAGCCAGACGAGCATCCCGGCGCCGATGACGAGGGCAAGGGCCGAGCAGACGACGCCCACGACGGCGGGCCGCCGGTCCGCGTCGCGCCGCATGAGGGACATCGTTCCCAGGACGAGCCCGACGACGGCTGGAATCATCCCCGCCAGACAGAGCACGAGCCCCGCCAGGCCGACGATTCCGAGTATCTGCGAGGCCCTGGCCAGCGTGCTCCGCTTGGGCGGGGAGGGCGGCGAGTACGTCTGGTACCCGGGCAGCGTCATGCGTTCCTCCACGTGTCGGTCACCAGACTCCCCCGTGGGACGTGATGCCCGTGGTTCGGGTGCGTAAAGGTCCGTTAAGTACATGCCACCGATCGGAGCAGCTGAACCGGGCATCTAGACTGGCGAATGTGCCTCTCCGTGACGGACGTATGAGCCACGACATCGATCCCACCGACCGCCCCCCGCAGGACGCGTGCGGGGTCTTCGGAGTCTGGGTGCCTGCTGACCAGGCCACCCGGGCGGAAGTGAGCAAGCTCACCTACTACGGCTTGTACGCGCTCCAGCACCGTGGGCAGGAATCGGCGGGTATCGCCGTCAGCGACGGTTCACGCATCGTCGTCTTCAAGGACATGGGCCTCGTGGCCCAGGTCTTCGACGAGTCGGTCCTGAACACCCTGCGCGGCCACATCGCCGTCGGCCACTGCCGGTACTCGACGACCGGGTCTCCCACGTGGGAGAACGCGCAGCCCACGTTCCGGTCGAGCGACGCCGGCGGGCTGGCGCTCGTCCACAACGGCAACCTGATCAACACACCGGAGCTGGCCGCGCGGCTCGACCCCGGCGTGCTGACCGCCACGACCGACACCGAGGTGCTGGCGGCCCTGCTGTCCACCCACGGCGACGACCCCCTGGCGGCGGCGCGGGAGATCCTGCCCGCCACCCGCGGCGCGTACTCCCTGGTCTTCATGGACGAGGGGACGCTGTACGCCGCCCGGGACCCGGAGGGCATCCGCCCGCTCGTCCTCGGCGAGATGGAGGGCGGAGGCTGGGTCGTGGCGTCCGAGACCGCCGGTCTCGACATCGTCGGCGCCCGCGTCGTCCGCGAGATCGAGCCGGGCGAGATGATCGCGGTCGACGGCTCCGGCGTCCGGTCCGAGCGGTTCGCCGAGGCGCGGCCGAAGGGCTGCCTGTTCGAGTACGTCTACCTGGCCCGGCCCGACACGACGATCGCGGGGCGCAGCGTCCAGGCCACCCGCGTCGAGGTCGGGCGCCGGCTGGCCCGCGAGCACCCCGTCGAGGGCGACATGGTCATCCCGACCCCGGAGTCGGGCACCCCGGCCGCGATCGGCTACGCCGAGGCGTCCGGCATTCCCTACGGCCAGGGGCTGGTGAAGAACTCCTACGTCGGCCGGACGTTCATCCAGCCGTCCCAGACCATCCGGCAGCTCGGCATCCGGCTCAAGCTCAACCCGCTGCGCGAGGCCATCGAGGGCAAGCGGCTGATCGTCGTGGACGACTCGATCGTGCGCGGCAACACCCAGCGCGCCATCGTCGCGATGCTGCGCGACGCGGGCGCCGCCGAGGTCCACGTGCGGATCTCCAGCCCGCCCGTCTCCTGGCCGTGCTTCTACGGCATCGACTTCGCCACCCGTGCCGAGCTGATCGCCGGGAACCTGTCGGTGGAGGAGATCCGCGACTCGATCGGCGCGGACTCGCTCGGCTACATCTCCCTGGACGAGCTGATCTCCGCCTCGCACATCGCCAAGGACAACCTGTGCCGGGCCTGCTTCGACGGCGTCTACCCCGTCCCGGTGGACGATGACGCCCGCGGCAAGCACCTGCTGGAGGTCACCTCATGACGGGTCGCCCTACGCAGGTCTCGTACGAGGCCGCCGGGGTCGACATCGCGGCGGGCGAGCGCGCCGTCGAGCTGATGAAGTCCCGGGTGGCACGCGCACGGCGTCCGGAAGTGGTCGACGACGTCAGCGGGTTCGCCGGTCTTTTCGACGCCTCGGCACTCCTGCGCTACAAACGCCCCCTGCTCGCCACGTCCACGGACGGTGTGGGTACCAAGGTCGACCTGGCGCGCCGTCTCGGCGTCTACGACACGGTCGGCCACGACCTGGTCGGCATGGTCATCGACGATCTGGCCGTGTGCGGCGCCGAGCCGCTGTTCATGACCGACTACATCGCCTGCGGCAAGGTCGTCCCGGAGCGGATCGCCGACATCGTCGGCGGCATCGCGGACGCCTGCGCGTTGGCCGGATGCGCCCTCGTCGGCGGCGAGACCGCCGAGCATCCCGGCCTGCTCGAGGCGGACGAGTTCGACCTCGCGGGCGCTGGAACGGGTGTCGTCGAGGCCGGCGAGGTCCTCGGTCCCGATCGTGTCCGCCCGGGTGACGTCGTCATCGCCATGGCGTCATCCGGTATTCACTCGAACGGGTATTCGCTCGTCCGGCACATCCTGGCCACGACGGACCTGACCCTCGAATCCCAGCCGGCGGAACTCGACCGTCCGCTCGGTGAGGAACTTCTCACTCCGACCCGCATCTACGCCAAGCACTGCCTGGCCCTGATGCAGGCCGGCGGGGTGCGTGCGTTCGCGCACATCACGGGCGGCGGGCTGGCCGCGAACCTGGCCCGCTCACTGCCCGCGAACGTCGACGCCGCGCTCAACCGGTCGTCCTGGGAGACCCCGGCCCTGTTCCGCGTCCTCCAGGCTCACGGGGACGTTCCCCAGGCCGAGATGGACAAGACGTTCAACCTGGGCGTCGGAATGGCCGCCATCATCGATCCGGACGGCGCCGACGAGGCCCTCCGCCTCCTGACCTCCCGTGGCGTCCCGGCCTGGCACCTCGGGGACATCGTCTCCAGCAGCGGCGGCGGCTCTGCGGCCTTCGCCTGAGAGACGGCCCGCTTGATTCCGGAACTCCGCGCTCGACGGCGGGCGGCGCGGACGCCATGCCCGAGGGCTGAGAGGAACGCAGCGCGCCTCTCAGCCCACACGAGTCCCACAAGACGCGTCAGCCGCCGAACGCGCCCTGTGGGCAGCCTCGGCGGCATACGGAGACCATGATGAACCACACCCCAACGACGAACACCTTGGCGAACATCCAGAGGTCACGACAAACGCCACCGCCCTGTGCTGCGGGCGGTGGCGCGCTGTCGGCCGATCAACCGGAGGTGCCGTCCTTGCGGTCCTCGGTGCCGTAGTCCTCGGCGAAGTCGGCGTACTTCTCGGCGAGCTCGTCATAGGAGTCTTCGCCGGAGTCGTCGACTCCGAGTTCGCTCTTCAGGCGGTCGAGGTCCGTGTTGCCACTGTTGTACTTGAGCTGTCGGGCAACCTTTACCTGCTTGGCCTTGGCTCGGCCGCGACCCATTGGCTCGACCCCCTCGATGGTCAGGGCTTTCGTGGGCCCATCCAAGCGCGCGTGTACCACACGGACCGGTGCCTGATGAGCCATGCGTCAGTCACGGGTACAACCGTACCCGTTTTGCGCCCGGCTCGGTACATCGACGGTACGTGGCGGCGCTCCTGTTGCTGATAACAACAGTGTATCCGGTGGTCACGGGTAGGTGCCAAAGCCGCCGTGGGACGGTCGTACGCTCCCCCACGGCAGCCCTGGCAACGGTTTTGCAACGGTCTAACAAGACCTAGCGGAGCCCTCCGAGGCTCCTGATTCGAACCCGGTTCAGACCAGCCCGGTTCGGACGAGCCCCCTTTTTCAGACGAGCCCCGCTTTCAGACGAGCCCGCTTTCAGACGAGGATGCCGCGCAGCCTGCCGATCTCGGACATCCTGCGCTCGGCGAGCCGGTCGGCCGCGGCCGCCGGCGGGACGCCCTCGTCGGCGCCCAGCGCGAAGATCGTGCGGGTGGTCTCGTAGATCCCCGCGGCGCGGGCCTTGGCGCGCTCGAAGTTGAAGCCCTCGATCTCGTCCGCGACCTGGATCACGCCACCGGAGTTGACCACGTAGTCGGGGGCGTACAGGACGCCGCGGTCGGCGAGGCGTTTCTCCACCCCGGGGTGGTCGAGCTGGTTGTTGGCCGCACCGCAGACCACCTTCGCCTTCAGGGCGGTCACGGTGTCGTCGTTGAGGGAGCCGCCGAGCGCGCAGGGTGCGTACACGTCGAGCTCTGTGCGGATCATCACGTCGCTGTCTGCGACGACCTCCACCTCCGGGTGCATTGCCCGGACCCGGTCGATGGCGGGCTCGTTCACATCGCAGATCACCACGTCCGCGCCGTCCTCGCGCAGGTGCTCCACCAGCCGGCGGCCGACCTTCCCGACGCCCTCGACCCCGACTCGCCTTCCCCGCAGCGTGGGGGAGCCCCAGATGGTCTCGGCCGCAGCGCGCATGCCCTGGAACACGCCGAACGCGGTGAGGATGGAGGAGTCGCCGGCTCCGCCGTGCGCGACCGTCCGGCCGGTGACGAAACCGGTCTCGCGCGCCACGACGTCCATGTCCTCGCTGAACGTGCCGACGTCGCACGCGGTGTAGTAGCGGCCGTTCAAGGACTGGACGAACCGTCCGTACGCCCTGAGCTTCGCCTCGGACTTGTCGACGGCCGGGTCGCCGATGATGACGGCCTTGCCGCCGCCGAGGTCCAGCCCGGCCATGGCGTTCTTGTAGGCCATGCCCCGGGAAAGGTTGAGCACGTCGGCGAGCGCCTCTTCCTCGGACTCGTACGGATAGAAGCGTGTGCCTCCCAGGGACGGGCCGAGCGCGGTGGAGTAGATCGCGATGATGGCGCGCAGGCCGCTGGCCTCGTCCTGGCAGAAGACGACCTGCTCGTGTCGGGGTTCGGTGCCTTTGTGGGGCGCCCCGAAGACATTAGGCACGGTAGTGCCCTCCTCTCTGTCTCTAAGATCAGCGTAGGACGCCCGATGGCGTCCCGCCCGGCCGAATCTCATGTAACGATGCGATGGTGCTTCCGTACGCCGCGTACCTACGGGTTTATGAACCGGTGACCGCCTTCCCGGAACCCTCGCGGACCCTGTGGACGGTCTACGCCGACTCCAGGCGACGCCCGCGGCGGATCCACGCGCTGGGAGTCGAGCACCGTGACGCCACGCTGAGGATGACGGGCTCACCGCCGGAGGTCGTGCCAGAGCGCGAGAGCCGGGACGCCTACGTCCGCCGCCTGGACGACATGATCTACGTGTGCCCCTGGCAGACGCGGCTGCGTTCATGGCTGGCCTTCGAACGCTTCAGGGCCGAGCACGCCTCTGGTGTCGCCGCCGCGTTCGTCCCGCCGCCGCTGTCGGAGCGGGTCCTGGGCGACTTCGAGCAGTGGAAGAGCGCGGGACGCTCGCTGCGCCCCCACATCCTGACGAGCACCTGGCACGTCCCGCTGGACTGGTTCGTCCCTTTCGAGCGGAGCGAGCGGTGCCTGATGCTGGGCACCCCTGGGACGGGCTACAGCAAGTCAGAAGACGCCTCGGAGGAGAACGGGGGTCATGGTCCGGCGACGGCCGCGCCCGCCCGGACCCTCATCTACGTCACCTCCATGGGCGAAGCGCGCCGCCGCGTCTCGGCCGCGCTCCCCGTGGTGCGCGAGAACCTCGGCGACGGGACGGGCGACGTCTACCTCCTGTCGGCCGGACGGCTGGAGACGCTGGACCGGTGGCTGGGCGGCTTCCACGCGCGCTCGCTCGTGGAACTCGATTACGGAGGGCTGGTCCACCTGATGGACGACAGGGCGCTCAGCGCGGATGAGTCCGTCGCCGAGATGGCCGTGGCCCTCACCGGGATGCAGCGCGGAGAGGTCGAGTTGACCGTGGCGATGTACAAGCGGCTCCTCGCCCGATGGAGGCCGGTCCGGGCCCTTGAGACGGCGAACTAAAACAAATTTCCCGAATCCCTGCGCGATACGACTATACGTGTCGCTAGAATCACGCAGCGTGACCCAGTTGCCATCGCGCCGGCGCGGCGCCTCGCACCCGCGGGGATGTTTGCACGCAACTACCGCCAGGAACTTGCTTGTAGCGCTGAGTGGTGGCAAGGTTACACGTTGTGATGTCATAGTGGCTCTTTCGGGCCATAGGGGACATCAGTGACCGCGCGAAGATCAAATCGCAGGATCGCTGTCATCGGTCCATGGAGGAGAGGCCGCAAACATGTCAGCACGTACGCCAGAGGCCGAGCCCCTGTTGACGCCGGCGGAGGTGGCGACCATGTTCCGCGTCGACCCCAAGACCGTCACGCGGTGGGCGAAGGCGGGAAAGCTCACGTCCATCCGGACACTGGGGGGGCACCGCCGCTACCGCGAGGCGGAGGTGCGGGCGCTGCTCGCGGGAATCCCGCAGCAGCGGTCGGAGTAACCGTCGCCGGCTGCGCCGCCCCCGGCGCCGGGCGCCTGGACGCGTCCCGCGCCGGGGACGGCGCAGACGGTGCCGCACACGTCTCGGCACCTGAAGTCATCGCAGGAACGTGCCCGCGCTGAAGTGACGGTTCCGAGGTGGGCGGCGCTGAAGCGCCCGCCCCGAAGCGGCCGCCTGATCGCGGTGGCGCCGTCGCGGCGGCGCTGACGTGCGCGGAAATTTGGGACACGCGAGACTATCTGTCCACATGAGGACAGGGATATCGCAAGAGGACGCCGAGTCCATGGATGGACAAACGGCCCACGGGTGAGCCCGTCCGGCCCTACGGGCCCAGCTCTTCTTGGGAGAGACGGTCGAACAGCCGGCCGGTGCCCGGGTCATGACGTCCGGCCGTGTGCAGCATGACGACCAGGTGATCGACCAGCAGGCTCTCCAGCTCGGGACGGCCCACGTCGCGGTTCTCCAGCCAGTCCAGCCCGGCGGTCTCCACGGCCGCCATCCAGGAGCGCAGCGTGATGCGCAGGATCGGCTGCGGGGTGTCGACGTCCAGCGAGTGCAGGACCCGGCCCAGCACCAGCCGCCGGATGCCGTCCACGATCTCGCCGACCTCGCCCGACCGGTCGGCCGGTCCGCCGCGCAGCAGGGCCGTGTATCCCGCCGCGTGGCTCTCCACGAAGTCGAAGTAGCGCCGCAGCGAGATCCGCAGGCGTTCCATCGGCTTGCCCTCGGTGGGCGGTTCGAGCAGCACCGACAGCTGCTTGGCGGCGCTGCCGAGCGCCGCGATGTACAGCTCGTACTTGCCGCCGAAGTAGTGGTAGACCAGCGCCCGCGAGGCGCCCGCCTTGGCCGCGACGTCGTCGATCGAGATGTCCTCGGGCGAGCGCGTGCTGAACAGTTGCAGCGCCGCCGAGATCAGTTCGTCTCGCCGTTCGTCGACGCTGAGCCTGCGGCGGCCACGTCCGCCGCCCTGCCGGCTCCGCGCCCTGTCACCGGCCACCGCGCGATCTGCCACCTGGGCAGCGTATCCGAGCGCAGGAGGCGGCAGGCCATACCGAGGCGGCACGAAACGGGCTTTTCACATGTTCGCGATCACTGACCGGTGAGGCTGTGACCCGGAACACCACAGGCCCGAACCACCATTGTCGGATGCCCGTTACTCCCTGTTGCGGCGGTTTGAGGGGAGGGCGCGGCATCATGGCATCTCCTCCCGAGCGGGAGGCCGGCGCGCCGGGCCCCCGACGGCGCGCCGCCGCGGCAGGTCCTGCAGGTCCCCCTGGACGGAGTGCCATGTCAGCTGATCAAGCAAATCCCCCGCACAACAGGCAGGGAGAGGGCGCGGTCCCCCGGCCGCGCAACGAACCGTCTCCCGCCGCGCGCGACGAGGGGAGGTCCGTTCCCGCGCCGAAACCGACGATCCGCAACGTCGCCGAACGCGCCGGCGTCTCCAAATCGCTCGTCTCGCTGGTGATGCGGGGGTCACCGCATGTGAGCGAGCGCCGCAGGCAGGCCGTTCTGCAGGCCGCCCGGGAACTCGGCTACCGGCCGAACGCCGTGGCCAGAAGCCTGGTCGAGGGACGCACCAGGCTCATCGGCGCGATCGTCGCCGACCTCCACAACCCGTTCTTCGCCGAGTTCCTCGACGGCCTGCAGGAGAGCCTGCACGGCGCCGGCCTGCGGATGCTCGTCGGCAGCGGCCGCTGGGACCCGATGTTCGAGGCGGAGGCCGTCGAGGCGTTCCTGGAGATGAGGGTGGACGGGCTGGTCCTGCTCAGCGTCGTCCCCGAGAGCCTCAAGGAGGCGGCGGCCAGCGTCCCGGTGGTGGTCGTCGGCGAGCGCGACGTCAGCGGCGTCGACATCGTGGTGGACGACGACGAGCTCGGCGCCAGCCTCGCCGTCGACCACCTCGTCGAGCTGGGGCACCGGCGGATCGCGCACATCGAGGGGGCGCGCTCGACGACCGCGCGCTACCGCCGCACCGGCTACGAGCGTGCGATGCGCCGGCACGGGCTGGCGGGCGAGGTCGTCGTCGAGCCCGGCGACTTCACCGAGGAGGGTGGCTACCGGGCCGCGGGCGCGCTGCTGCGCCGCGACCCCCGTCCCACCGCGATCTTCGCGCCGAACGACCTGGTCGCGACCGGCGCGCTCTCGGCCGCCGACGAACTGGGGGTGCGGGTGCCCGGCGAGCTGTCGATCGTCGGCTACGACAACACCCACCTCGCCGCCATCCGCCACATCTCGCTGACCAGCGTGGACCAGCCGCGCAGGGACATGGGACGGGTGGCCGCCGAGCTGCTGACCGCGCGCATCGGCGACCCGTCCCGCGCGGCCCGGCAGAACCTGGTCGTCCCGCACCTGGTGGTCCGCTCGACGACGGGACCCGCTCCCGCCGCCTGAGCCCGCCACGTCTACGAACCCCGCGTCGGACCCCCACCACGGGGCCCTTACCACGGGCACGTCCCCCCGCCTCGCAAGCGCTCCCCGCCGGCCTCGTCCTCCGCGCCGTACCCGGTTATGCCGGGGCACAGGAACGGTCGATCGTTCAATGAATCGGTGCGGGCCGGGTAAGGGGCTGGCCAAGCCTGCCGCATTCGCCAGCCCGTAGGCCGCGCCCGGCGGGTTAATGGGACTCACCGTTCGGCGCCCGGGTCCGGGCGGCCTCGGGGGAGGCCGCCCGGACCGGAGCGGTCGCCGCGCGGGCACGGGAAGCGACATGTCGTCAGGGGGGTTGGTCTCGTGCGTGATCCGGAACTGGTGTCGTGCGCGCAGCACGCGGCGAGCGAATTGGAACGCGCATGGTCGGAGTGGCGCCACGCGCGCGGTCTGGCCGAGGAGGTCTCGGAGTCCGTCGCCAGCTACGTCGCCCATTCGATCGACCACCCGTGGGGCCGTCCCCGCGTGGTCCTCGGCCTGGACGCGGAAGAGGCCCGGGCGCTCGCCGCCCTCCTGGGCAAGGAGGACCCCCTCGGCTGATCCCTCCGCGCGCCGTCCCGGCCGGTTTCCCGGAGTTCGTTTGACGAAGCTTGATCGGTGTGCAGACTGTGTGGGTCGATAACGAACCCATCACGGAGGAAGCGGCCAGTGCGCATTCATCGAGGCGGCCCGGTGGTCGCCGGTATCGCGCTGTGCCTTGGCGCGCTCACCGCGTGCGGGGGCTCCTCCGGGACGTCCGCCGGCGGGGGTGAGACGGCGAACCCGCCGCAGGCGGGCGGCCCCTCCCCGGCGGGGAAGCCGCCCGCGGCCGCCCGGGGCGACGCGTCCGCGCTGGCCGGCAAGGTGATCGTCATCGACCCCGGGCACAACGGCGGGAACGCGGACCATCCGGACGAGATCAACAAGCAGGTCAAGATCGGCAACGGCAGCAAGGCGTGCGACACGACCGGCACCTCGTCCAACGACGGCTACGCCGAGCACGCCTTCACCTGGGACGTCTCCAAGCGGCTCGCGAAGCTGCTCCAAGCCGAGGGCGCCGAGGTGACGCTCACGCGCAAGAGCGACAAGGGCGTCGGCCCGTGCATCACCGAGCGCGCCGCCATCGCCAACCGGCTGGACGCCGACGCCGCGGTGTCGATCCACGCCGACGGCAACGCGCGTGCGTCCGCCCACGGCTTCCACGTCATCGAGCCGATCGCGATCCCCAGGAACGCCGGGATGGTGCCCGATTCCCAGAAGCTGGGCAAGGCCCTCCGCGACGCCTACCGCGAGGGCACCGGCATGCCCTACTCCAACTACCTGGGCGAGGAAGGCCGGGACCGGCGCAACGACCTCGGCGGCCTCAACATGTCGAAGGTCCCCAAGGTCTTCCTCGAGTGCGGCAACATGCGCAACAAGGGAGACGCCGCCAAGTTCGCCGACAAGTCCTTCCGCCAGCGCATAGCCGAGTCTCTGACCGAAGGCTTCAAGACCTATCTGGCCTGACCGCCCATCGCCGGGTGGAGCCGGGCGCCGAACGCCGGACACGGCGGGGGAGTGTCCCGCCGGAGCGCCATGCGGCCTCGCCGAGGGGGCAGGATGGTGGCGTGTCTGATCTTCGGGAGCCGCTGATCCGTGTCCGTGAAGTCCTGCTAGGGGCGGACTACACCGTCGCCCGGGTGCGGGAACTGCTCGGTGCGGTCGCGGGTGGGGCGCTGGCGCGCGACGAGATCGTGCCGGCGCTGCGGGTGACCGGCGGCGGGTCGCCGTTGGAGGCCCTGACGCGGCTGTTCTGGTTGCAGGTGCCCGTGGACGCGGGGGCGGTCGAGGCGGACGATCTGGTGGCCGCGGGGCTCGCCGAGGTGTCCGGCGGGGAGGCGCGGGCCCGGTTGCGCGTCGAGCCGCTGGAGGCGGTGG
>NZ_SMKH01000005.1 GCF_004348515.1 Actinomadura sp. KC345
GGGACGGCCGGCCCCCCAAGGCACGTCCGCCCGTCCCGCCAAGGAGGACACCATGCGGCGCATCCCCCTGATCGGCGGCACCCCTCTCCTCGGCATCGTCGCCTGCGCCGCCCTCGCGCTCTCGCTCACCGCCTGCGGCGGCGATGACGACGGCGGCGCGCAGAGCGGCAGCGGCACGACGGCCCTGGAGGGCCGCGGGCCGATCACGTTCGTGACGGGCAAGGACCGGTCCGGCAACCTGAAGAAGCAGGTCGACGCCTGGAACGCCGACCACCCCGACGAGCAGGTCCGCATCATCGAGCTGCCGGACGAGCCCAACGAGCAGCGCCGGCAGATGATCCAGAACGCCACGACGAAGTCGGACGCCTACTCGGTGCTCAACCTCGACGTCGTGTGGACCGCCGAGTTCGCCGCCAACCGCTGGCTGGCGGAGCTGCCCGAGGACGAGATCGACCTGTCGAAGATGCTGCCCGCGACGATCACCACCGGGCAGTACCGGGACCGGCTCTACTCGGTGCCGTCCACGTCCGACGCGGGGATGCTCTACTACCGCAAGGATCTCCTCGACGAGGCCGGCGTCTCCGCGCCGCCGAAGACCTACGACGAGATGTGGGACGCCTGCGACAAGGTGAAGAAGCTGCCCGAGGGCGAGGACACCGACTGCTACTTCACCGAGGTCAACAAGACCGAGAGCATGACGATCAGCGCCGTCGAGGCGATCGCGAGCGCCGGCGGCTCGATCATCGGCGAGGACGGCAGGCCGGCGCTGGACACGCCGCAGGCCGAGCAGGGCGTCGAGTTCCTGGTCAACGCCAAGAAGGAGCACATGCCGAAGGAGGCCGTCACGCTCGACACCGAGGGCGGGCGGCGCCACTTCCAGTCCGGCGGGCTCGTCTTCCAGCGCCAGTGGCCCTACCAGTACGCGCTGGCCAACGAGGACGACGGCTCGTCGAAGGTGGCGGGCGAGTTCGCGGTCGCGCCGCTGCCCGGACCGGACGGCCCCGGTGTCGCCAACCTCGGCGGGCACAACCTCGCGATCTCCGCCTTCGCCGAGAACAAGGCGAGCTCGCTCGGCTTCGTCCGGTACCTGACCAGTGAGAAGGCGCAGCGCGCCAACCTGCTCGCGACCTCGCAGGCGCCGACGATCGCCTCCCTGTACGACGACCCGGCGATGGTGAAGAAGTTCCCGTACCTGCCGGTGCTCAAGCAGGCCATCACCACCGCCAGGCCGCGTCCCGTCGCGGTCAAGTACGGCGACGTGACCGCCGCCGTCCAGGGTGAGATGTACGACGCCGTGACCGGCAAGAAGTCCGCCGAGCAGGCCCTCACCGACCTCCAGGCCAAGCTCCGGCCGCTGACCGCGCAGTGAGCGGCATGACCGGTACACGCGACAACGGGACACACAACGAGAAGCCGTCCGCCGCGGGGACCCCCGCGGCGGGCGCGCCGCGCGGGCGCCGCGGCGGGCGACGGGGCGAGGGCGACGTGCAGGGGACGCGGCGGCTCGCGGCGCTGCTGCTGTCCCCGACGCTGCTCGTGCTCGCGCTCGTCATCGGCTACCCGGTCCTCGCCGGGTTCCGCGAGTCGCTGTACGCGCGGGGCGAGGGCCTGGACGACCAGGGGTTCGTCGTCGAGGGCGACCGGTTCGTCGGCCTCGGCAACTACACCGCGATCTTCCAGGGCGACCGGGCCGAGGCGTTCTGGAACGCCTTCGGCAACACCACGTTCTTCACCGTCACGACGGTGGCCCTGGAGACGGTGATCGGTGTCGCGATGGCGCTGATCATGCACCAGATGTTCCGCGGGCGGTCCCTGGTGCGCGCCAGCATCCTCGTCCCGTGGGCGATCCCGACCGCGATCTCCGGGCTGCTGTGGCGGTGGATCTTCCAGGCGGACGGCGCCGCGAACGCGGTCCTGCGCGAGCAGATCCTGTGGACCGCCGACGGGTTCCCCGCCAAGACGGCCATCGTCATCGCCGAGGTCTGGAAGACCTCCCCGTTCATCGGGCTGCTGGTGCTCGCCGGCCTGCAGATGATCCCCCGGGACGTCTACGAGGCGGCGCGGGTGGACGGCGCCGGCCCCGTCCAGCGGTTCTGGCGGATCACGCTGCCGCTGGTCAAGCCCGCGCTGCTGGTGGCGGTGCTGTTCCGCATGCTGGACGCGCTGCGGATGTTCGACCTGCCCGCCGTGCTGATCGGCGTCAACCAGAAGTCCGTGGAGACGCTGACGATGATCGCCTGGTTCGAGGCGTCCAACCTGCGCTACGGGTCGGCGGCGGCGTACGCGACCGTCCTGTTCCTCTACATCGCGCTCATCGCGTACCTGTTCGTGAAGCTACTCGGCGCCGACATCATCGGCGAGGCCCGCCGGCACGCAGGGCGCGGCAGGGGCGGGCGGAAGAGGGTGACCGCATGAGCGGGCCGCTGTTGAAACGGGCGCTGTCCTACCTCGGCTTCGCGCTGGTCGCGGTCTACTGCCTCGCGCCGTTCTACTGGATGACGATCTCGGCGTTCCGCCGCCCGCAGGACCAGTTCGACAACACGATCATCCCGGTGCGGTGGTCGTGGGAGAACTTCTCGGCGGTCTTCTCCGGCGGCAACGGGTTCGGCCGCGCGCTGCTGAACAGCGTCATCGTGGCCGGAAGCACGACCGTGCTGACCCTCCTCATCGGCACGGTCACCGCCTACGCGCTGGCCCGGCTGCACTTCCGGTTCAAGAACGCCGTGCTCGGGCTCGTCATCGCCACCTCGATGTTCCCGGGAATCTCCCAGCTCGTCCCTTTGCTGAAGCTTTTCACGGACATCAACTGGATCAACACCTACCAGGCGATGGTGCTCCCCAGCCTCGGGTTCGCGCTGCCGCTGTCGGTGTGGCTGCTCACCGCGTTCTTCCGCCAGCTCCCGTTCGAGCTGGAACAGGCGGCGATGGTGGACGGCTGCACCCGCGGCCAGGCGTTCCGCAAGATCATCATTCCGCTGGCGGCGCCCGGGGTGTTCACGACGGCGATCCTGACCTTCATCGCCGCGTGGAACGAGTTCCTCATCGCGCTATCCATGGTCAACAAGAAGGAGATGCAGACCGCCACGGTCGCGATCTCCAAGTTCACCGGCGTCTCGGGATTCGACCAGCCGTTCGGCACCCAGATGGCGGCGGGCGTGGTCGTGACCGTCCCGCTGATCGTCGTGGTGCTGGTCTTCCAGCGCCGGATCGTCGCCGGTCTCACCGCCGGCGGCGTCAGGTGAACCGCAACGACCACGTGCACGCTGACAGCTCCCGACCCGAAGGATGTTCATGACCCAGGACACCCTGATCGTCCCGGCCGGAGACCTCGGCCGGGACGGCACCCGCTGGTGGCGCGACGCCGTGATCTACCAGGTCTACGTGCGCAGCTTCGCCGACTCCGACGGGGACGGCGTCGGCGACCTGCCGGGCGTCCGGAACCGGCTGCCGTACCTGGCCGACCTCGGCGTGGACGCGCTGTGGCTGACGCCGTTCTACGTCTCCCCGATGGCCGACTTCGGGTACGACGTCGCCGACTACCGCGACGTCGACCCGCTGTTCGGCACGCTCGCCGACGCCCGCGGCCTGATCGCGGACGCGCACGCGCACGGCCTGCGGATCATCGTGGACGTCGTCCCCAACCACACCTCCGACCGGCACGCCTGGTTCCGGGCCGCGCTCGCCGCGTCCCCCGGCTCCCCCGAGCGCGCCCGCTACATCGTCCGGGACGGGCGCGGCCCGGACGGCGCCGAGCCTCCCAACGACTGGGAGTCGGTGTTCGGCGGCCCCGCCTGGACCCGGCTTCCGGACGGCCAGTGGTACCTGCACCTGTTCGCCCCCGAGCAGCCCGACCTGAACTGGGAGAACCCCGAAGTCCACACCGAGTTCGCGGGCATCCTGAAGTTCTGGCTCGACCTCGGCGTGGACGGCTTCCGCGTGGACGTCGCCCACGGGATGGCCAAGGCGCACGGCCTACCGGACGTCGGCCACACCGATCAGGTCGAGATGCTCGGCACGGCCGTCCTGCCGTACTTCGACCAGGACGCCGTGCACGACATCCACCGCGAATGGCGGCGCCTGCTCGACTCCTACGGCGGGGAGCGGATCGCCGTCGCCGAGGCGTGGGCGCCGACGCCCGAGCGCCTCGCCGCCTACACCCGGCCGGACGAGCTGCACCAGGCGTTCAACTTCCACTACCTGAGCGCGCCCTGGGATGCCGCCGGGTTGCGGGAGGTGATCGACGAGTCGCTGTGCACGGCGGCGGCGGTCGGCGCCCCCGCGACGTGGGTGCTGTCCAACCACGACGTGAAACGGCACGTCACCCGGTACGGCGGCGGCGAGCGCGGCCTCCGCCGCGCCCGCGCGGCGGCGCTGCTGACGCTGGCGCTGCCCGGCTCCGCCTACGTCTACCAGGGCGAGGAACTCGGCCTGCCCGAGGTGCTCGACCTGCCGGAGGAGTTCCAGCAGGACCCGCAGCGGCTGCGCGGCGAGGGCGCCGGCCGCGACGGCTGCCGCGTCCCGATGCCGTGGGAGGGCGAGGAGCCCCCGTTCGGGTTCGGCGCGGGCGCCGCGTCCTGGCTCCCGATCCCCGCCGCGTGGCGCGACCTCACGGTCGCCGAGCAGAGCGGCGACCCCGGCTCCATGCTGACGCTCTACCAGGAGGCCCTGCGCGTCCGGAGCGAGCACCCCGCGCTCGGCGACGGCGCGCTGCGCTGGCTGGCCGCTCCACGGGGCACACTGGTGTTCGTCCGGGAGACGCATGAGGCCACCGGGGGCGACGGCGCGGGGAGGCGGCTCGCGTGCGCCGTCAACCTGTCCGGTGGCACCGTGCGCGTCCCCGCGTCCGGGCCGCCGCTCCTCGCGAGCGGACCGGTCCACACGGACGGGGACCACGTCGAACTGTCCCCGGACACCGCACTGTGGTGGGACGTCGAGACTTCGGGACGTCAAGGAGGACGGCTAACTTGAGACCCATGACGACACGCCTGGCGGACATCGCGGCACACGCCGGGGTGAGCGAGGCGACCGTGAGCCGCGTGCTCAACGGCAAGCCGGGCGTGTCCCCGACCACGCGCCAGGCGGTGCTGACCGCCCTGGACGTGCTCGGCTACGAGCGTCCGGCCCGCCTGCGCCAGCGGCGGGCCGGGCTGATCGGGCTGATCATCCCCGAGCTGACCAACCCGATCTTCCCGGCGTTCGCCGAGGTCATCGAGAGCGCGCTGGCCCGGCACGGGTACATGGCGGTGCTGTGCTCGCAGGCGCCGGGCGGCGTCGCCGAGGACGACTACATCGAGATGCTGCTGGAGCGCGGCGTCGCCGGGATCATCTTCGTCAACGGCCTGCACGCCAACGCCAACTCCGACCGGGCGCGGTACGCGCGGCTGCTGGAGCAGGCGCTGCCGATCGTGCTGGTGAACGGGTACCGGCCCGACATCGACGCCCCGTACATCTCCAATGACGACGTGGCGTCGATGGAGGCGATCGTCGCGCATCTGGCCGCAATGGGCCACCGGCGGATCGGGCTGGCGATCGGCCAGGACGTGTACGTCCCGACCCGCCGCAAGACCGAGGGCTTCCGCCGCGGGATGGCGGCGCACACCGGCCTGGCCGCCGGCGAGGTGGACGAGCTGATCGTCAACACCATGTACACGGTGGAGGGCGGGCAGGCGGCGGCGGCCCGGCTGCTGGACGCGGGCTGCACGGCGGTCTGCGGCGGCAACGACATCATGGCGCTCGGCGCGATCCGGGCCGCCCGGCAGCGCGGCCTCCAGGTCCCCGCGGACGTCTCGGTCACCGGCATGGACGACTCGCTCCTCACCGCTTACCTCGACCCTCCGCTGACCACGATCCGGCAGTCGGTACGGGAGATGTCGATGGCCGCCGTGAGCACCGTCCTTGACGAGATCCGCGGCGCCCCCGCCCCCCGTACGGAGCTGCTCTACCGGCCCGAACTCGTCGTCCGGCGGTCCACGGCGCCCGCCCCCGCGGCGGCCCGGCTCACCCCGGTCCAGGAGGGATGACCGGGCGCTGACCGCGGGTCCCGGCGGGCCCGCAGAGGCCCATGCCGAAACCGGCCTTGTTGTAACGGTTGGGTTTCGGCGCATTGACAGTGAGGTCCGTCACGGTCTTTCCTTCGTGGGAGCGCTCCCACAGACCTGGAAGTCACCAACCTGAGAGGGGTCCGCCATGAGGGCCATCATGCGGCGCGGACTGAGTACGGCGATGGCGGCGGTGCTCGTCGGCGGCCTCGTCGTCGCCTGCGGCGGGGATGACGACGGCGGCTCGGACGGCGGTCCGGTCGAGCTGACCGTCGACGTCTTCGGCGAGGCCGGCTACGAAGAACTCATCAAGCAGTACCAGCAGACCCACCCCGGCGTCACCGTCAAGCAGCGCAAGGTCTCCAGCCTCGACGAGTACAAGCCGCGCATCCAGCAGTGGATGTCCACCGGCAGCGGCGCCGGCGACGTCGTCATGCTGGAGGAGGGCATCCTCCCGCTCTACATGCAGCAGCCGGACAAGTTCGTCAACCTCTTCGACCACGGCGGCAAGGAGCTGGAGAAGAACTTCCTGCCCTGGAAGTGGCAGATGGGGCTCACCCCCGACGGCAAGCGGCTCGTCGGGCTCGGCACCGACGTCGGCCCGCTCGCCATGTGCTACCGCAAGGACCTGTTCGAGAAGGCCGACTTCCCGACGGAGCGCGAGGAGGTCGGCGAGCTCTGGCCGACGTGGGACGAGTTCCTCGCCAAGGGGCAGGAGTTCCAGGAGAAGGTGCCCGACAGCAAGTGGCTGGACGGCCCCACCGCCGTCTTCCGCGCGACCGTCCTGCAGAACGCGGGCAACGGCCCCGGGCACAGCTTCTTCGACAAGGAGAACAACCTCGTCTTCGACAGCAACCCGACCGTGAAGCAGGCGTTCGACACGGCGCTGAAGTTCGAGCAGAACAAGCTCACCGCCGACATGTCGATCTTCACGCCGCCGTGGCAGACGGCCCTCAAGCGCGACACCTTCGCCACCCTCCCGTGCCCGTCCTGGATGCTCGGGGGCATCGAGGAGTTCTCGGGTGAGGCCGGCAAGGGCAAGTGGGACGTGGCGACCATCCCGGGCGGCTCCGGCTACTGGGGAGGCTCGTGGCTGGCGGTTCCCGAGCAGACGAAGCACGCCGAGGAGGCCGCCGAGCTGGCCAAGTTCCTGACCTCCCCCGAGGGCCAGGTCGGCGCCTACAAGGCGGCAAACGTCTTCCCGTCCTCGCCGCAGGCCGCGCAGAACCCGGCGGTCGCGGGCTCGAAGAGCGCGTACTTCAACGACGCCCCGGTCGGCAAGATCTTCGGTGACCTGGTGGCTTCGGTGAAGCCGGTCCACCTCGGGCCGAAGAACGAGGACGTGCGGGCGGCGGTCGAGAACGTCCTGGTCTCGGTGGGCCAGGGCAAGCAGGACGCCGGGGGCGCGTGGGGCAAGGCCGTCGAGGAGGCCGAGAAGTCCGCCCGGTAACCCCGGACGACGTCCGGACCACGGCGGCGGCGCCGTGCCGATACCTCCCCCGCCGGCGCCGCCGCCGTACCCGTCTCTCCCCGCTGAGCCCCGTCCTCGGAAAGGAGGCGCACGACGATGACCACCGATCTGCGCCCCAGCCGGAACGGCCCGCCGCCGCCCTCGCCGGCGAAGGACCGCCCGGAGCCCCGCCGCACCTGGCGGGCCCGGCTGGCCAAGCTCGACGTGAAGGGCGCACCGTACGCCTTCATCTCGCCGTTCTTCCTCGTCTTCCTGATCTTCGGCGCGTTCCCGCTCCTCTTCACCCTCTGGGTCTCCCTGCACGACTGGGAGCTGGCGTCCGGGACGCGCGAGTTCGTCGGGCTGGACAACTACGACTACCTGCTGACCGACGCCGACTTCTGGCACGCCACGGTCAACACGCTCGGGATCTTCGTCATCGCGACCGTCCCGCAGCTGCTGATCGCGCTGATGATCGCCAACGCGCTGAACCGGCGGATGCGGGTGCCGACGCTGTTCCGGATCGGGATGGTCGCCCCGCTGGTGACCTCGACCGCCGCCGTCGCGATCGTGTTCACCCAGATGTTCGACCAGAACTGGGGGATGATCAACTGGTTCCTCGGGCTGTTCGGCGTCGACGCCATCGCCTGGAGCAACAGCCGCGGCTGGTCCTGGGTCGCCATCGCCCTGATGGTCGACTGGCGCTGGACCGGTTACAACGCGCTGATCTACCTGGCCGCCATGCAGGCGATCCCGAAGGACCTGTACGAGGCCGCCGCGATCGACGGCGCGTCCCGGATCCGGCAGTTCTGGCAGATCACCGTCCCGATGCTGCGTCCCACGATCATCTTCACGGTGATCATCTCGACGATCGGCGGGTTGCAGCTGTTCACCGAGCCCGTCCTGTTCAGCATCCACACGCCCAACAAGATGGACGGCGGCCCGTTGCACCAGTTCCAGACGATCACGATGTACATGTACGACAACGCGTTCGGCAGTGACCGGTACGGCTACGGGGCCACCGTCGCCTGGGCCCTGTTCGTGATGATCATCGTGTTCTCCCTGATCAACTTCCTGGCCGTGCGGCGTACGGGAGGCACCAAGTGACCACGCTCCTGGCCGGCCCCGGCCGGCGCCCCGAGGGCAAGCACGCCGCAGCGCCCGCCGGCCGCTTCCGCAACCTGTGGAACGCCAGCCCGCTGACCTACATCACGCTGATCGTCGCGCTGGTGCTGTCGATCTTCCCGATCTACTGGATGATCGCGGTCGCCACCCGCACCAACGACGTGGTCTCCGACGTCCCGCCGCCGCTGCTGCCCGGCGGCCAGGGCCCCGAGAACGTCGACCGGCTGTTCGCCAACCCCGACGCCTACTTCGCCCAGGGGCTGCTGAACTCCGCGATCGCCTCCGGCGTGGTGACGATCTCCACGGTGTTCTTCGCCTCGCTCGCCGGGTTCGCGTTCGCCAAGCTGCGCTTCCGCGGCAAGAACGGCCTGCTGCTCATCATCATCGCGACCATGATGATCCCGGTGCAGATGGGCATCATCCCGCTCTACATGATCATGGTGGAGCTGGGCTGGCAGAACCAGCTGCAGGCCGTCATCGTCCCGTTCCTGGTCACCGGGTTCGGCGTGTTCATGATGCGGCAGTACGCCGAGCAGGCCGTGCCCGACGAGCTGATCGAGGCGGCCCGCGTCGACGGGTGCACCACGTTCGGCATCTACTGGCGCGTCGTGCTGCCCGCACTGCGCCCGGCCGCGGGCGTCCTCGGCCTGTTCACGTTCATGCAGACCTGGAACGAGTTCATGTGGCCGCTCGCGGTGCTCAACCCCGACAACCCGACGGTCCAGCTGTCCATCAACAACCTGGCGAACGCGCACTTCCAGGACTACACGCTCATGTTCGCGGGCACCAGCGTGGCGGTCCTGCCGCTCCTCGTCGTGTTCATCATTTTCGGCCGCCAGATCATCGGCGGAATCATGGAAGGTGCAGTGAAGGCGTGACCTCCCTCAAGGACGACACCAGCGCGGCCGGAGCCGCGCAGTTCCCGACCGGGTTCCGCTGGGGGGCCGCTACCGCCGCCTACCAGATCGAGGGCGCGGCCGGTGAGGGCGGGCGCGGCCCGTCCATCTGGGACACGTTCTCCCGCACCCCGGGCAAGGTCCTCGGCGGCGACACCGGCGACGTCGCGGTCGACCACTACCACCGGTTCCCCGAGGACGTGGCGCTCATGTCCGGCGTCGGGCTGACCGCGTACCGGTTCTCCGTCTCCTGGCCGCGGGTGCAGCCGTCGGGCACCGGGACGTTCAACCAGGAGGGCCTGGACTTCTACCGGCTCCTGGTCGACTCGCTGCTGGAGGCCGGCATCGAGCCGTGGCCGACGCTCTACCACTGGGACCTCCCGCAGGCGCTGGAGGACGAGGGCGGCTGGCCCGAGCGGGAGACGGCGCAGCGGTTCGCCGCGTACGCGGACCACGTGCACGCCGCCCTCGGCGACCGGGTCCGCCACTGGACGACCGTGAACGAGCCGTGGTGCGCGGCGTTCCTCGGCTACGCGTCCGGGGAGCACGCGCCCGGACGCCTCGACCCGGCGGGCTCCCTGCGGGCCGCCCACCACCAGATGCTCGGCCACGGCCTGGCCGTCGAGGCGATGCGGGCCCGCCGCCCCGGCAACCGCTTCGGCGCCGCCGTCAACCTGTACGCGATCTCCCCCGCGACCGACGACCCGGCCGACGTGGACGCGGCGCGCCGCATCGACGGGTTGCAGAACCGGCTGTTCCTCGACCCGCTGCTGCTCGGCCGCTACCCCGAGGACGTCCTGGAGGACACCGCCCGGTACGGGTTCGCCCCGGCGGACGGCGACCTTCCGGTCATCAACCAGCCGATCGACCAGCTGGGCATCAACTACTACTCGCGGCACACGGTCGCGGGCACGCCGGGCGAGGCGGCGCAGACCGCGTCGTCGCCGTTCTCCACGCACTCCCCGTGGGTCGGCAGCGACCACGTCCGCTTCGTCCCCGCCGGGCGTCCCGTCACCGGCATGGGCTGGGAGATCGACGCGGGCGGGCTGCACGAGGTCCTCACGCGCGTGCACCGCGAGTACCCGGAGGTGCCGCTGTACATCACCGAGAACGGCGCCGGCTACGACGAGGCGCCGGACGGCGATGGCACGGTCCAGGACGAGGGCCGCATCGCCTACCTGGACGCGCACCTCCGGGCCTGCCACGACGCCATCGCCGACGGGGTACCGCTTCGCGGCTACTTCACGTGGTCGCTGCTGGATAATTTCGAATGGGCGTGGGGCTACTCGAAGCGTTTCGGGCTGGTCCACGTCGACTACGGCACGCAGCGCCGGGTGCCCAAGGCGAGCGCCCGGTGGTACGCGGGCGTGATCCGGCGGGGTGGGCTGCCCGGACGGGGCTGACCCGGACGGGCGACGGACGGACGAAGGGGGCGAGATGACGGGCAGCAGCACCCGTCCCACGCTGGAGGCGGTCGCGGCGCGGGCCGGGGTCGGACGCGGCACGGTGTCACGGGTGGTCAACGGCTCGCCGCGGGTCAGCGCGCAGGCCCGCGAGGCGGTCCTGCGGGCGATCGAGGAACTCGGGTACGTGCCGAACCGCGCGGCCCGCACGCTCGTCACCCGCCGCACCGACACCGTGGCGCTGGTCGTCGCCGAGTCCGACCAGCGGCTGTTCGACGAGCCGTACTTCGCCGGGATCATCCGGGGCATCAGCAACGGCCTCGGCGACACCGGGCTCCAGCTCCTGCTCGCCCTCGCCCGCTCGCCCGCCGAGTACGGGCGGCTGGAGGAGTACCTCACCACCCAGCACGTGGACGGGGTACTCCTCACCTCCCTGCACGCCGAGGACCCGCTGCCCGCCAAGCTGGAGGACAACGGTGTGCCGACCGTCCTCGGCGGCCGGCCGCCCGGCCTGCACCCGGTCAGCTACGTCGACGTCGACAACCGCAGCGGCGCACGCGAGGCCGTCACGCACCTGATCGCGGGCGGCCGGCGGCGGATCGCCACGATCGCCGGCCCGCAGGACATGGGGGTGGGCATCGACCGCCTGGCCGGCTACCGGGAGGCCCTCGCCGACGCGGGCCTTCCCGAGTACGTCGAGTACGGCGACTTCGGCGAGGCCAGCGGCATCACCGCCGCCGAGAAGCTGCTGGCCGCCGAGCCGTCCCTGGACGCGGTGTTCGCGGCCGACGACCCGATGGCGCTCGGCGCGCTGCGCGTCCTGCACCGGCACGGCCGGCGGGTACCCGCCGACGTCGCGGTGATCGGCTTCGACGACTCGTCCGCGGCCCCCCTGGCCGACCCGCCGCTCAGCACCGTCCACCAGTCGCCGGAGGAGATGGGGCTGGAGATGGCCCGGCTGCTCATCTCCCGCATCCGCGGCGAGACGGTCGAGGACCCGGTGGTCATCCTGCACCCCCACCTGGTGCTCCGGGACTCGGGGTGAGGGCCGGCGGCGACTATGATCGTTTCATGGGTTACGAACCTGCGGCCGATGAGCTCGTTCACCTGAACCGCTGCGTCGAGCTGGCGGCCGAGGCGCTGGAGTCGGGGGACGAGCCGTTCGGGTCGGTGCTGGTCTCCGCGGACGGGGAGGTCCTGTTCGAGGACCGCAACCGCACCGCGGACGGCGACCGGACCCGCCACCCGGAGTTCGAGATCGCCCGGTGGGCGGCCCGCAACCTCGCCGCGGACGAGCTTCCCGCCGCCACGGTCTTCACCTCCGGCGAGCACTGCCCGATGTGCTCGGCCGCGCACGGCTGGGTCGACCTCGGCCGCATCGTGTACATCCACTCGTCCGCGCAGGTGGCCGCGTGGCGCAGCGAGCTCGGCGTCCCCCCGGGCCCGGTCGCGGCGATCCCGATCCAGGAGGTCGTCCCGGACCTCCGGGTGGACGGCCCGGTCGCCGCGCTGGAGTCCGCGATGCGCGAGCTGCACACCCGCGCCTGCACCCGGTGACGTGCGGCGCGCCGCCCCCCATGGCCGGCGGACGAGGACGGCACGCCGCGGTCCGATCGCTCACCTCCCGGAGACATCGACGGTCACCCGTTCTTGCATTCCGGCAATTCCTCCGGAACGGCTATAGGTGACCAGCACGTCCGGTCCGGTGAAAGCGAGCATTTCACCGTCCTTTCCGTGCGGGCCGCCGGACGGCGCCCCGCTTCCCCATTCCGGCGGCCCGCGGTCCGCGGGTTACTCGCCGAACAGGATTCCGCCGGTGTCGCGCATTGCGGCGCACCGGTTGGGATAGGTCCGCGCGAAGTGGCGCGGCTCACCGCGCCAGGTGCCGTCGGCGCTCACCCGGACGGGCGCGTGCTCCAGCGTGCACGGCCCCTCCTTCGCGGGGATCCGCGCCACCTGGCCGTCGGTGGATTCAAGCTGCTCGCACGCCTGCGGCGCGGAGCGCAGCGTCCCTCCGTCCGGTCCGCACCAGAGCGTCTTGCCGGTGACGGGCCCCTCCTGCGGCGCCACCATCAGCAGGTAGGCGCCTACCGGCTCCTTCGGCCGGGCCTGCGCGGGGGCGGCCGGCGCGAGCACCGCCATTCCCGTCGGCATCGCCATTCCCGCCAGCGCGGCGGCCCACCGGATCCGGGCACGCGGCATCGTCATGTCTTCCTCCTTGGATCGCCCGCCGCGATCTGCGGCATTGGCCGGCGGAAACCGTCGATTTGTGGTGGACGTCCCGCCGCATCCAGACATTAGACGTCACAAACTCCGGCGAACAAGACCACCTTTCGTCCCAACCCGGCCACCCGTCAACACTTAAATCAAGTCTGCCCAAGTGTGCAATGAGCATTGCCGCCGAATGGCCGGAAATGTGCTATCGAGACCCGTCCTGCTCAACGGGACCGGGCGGCGGCGCGGCCGGCGCCGGGTGGATGATCGGACCGTTGAACCGATCCGGAGGTGACATGCCCGTCCAGCCGAGCCACCAGGCGATAGCGAACCTGATCTTCCGCTACGCGGAGTGCGTGGACGGCGCGGACTTCGCGGGGATCCGCGACCTGTTCGACGGCGCCGTGTTCACCGGCAGCGGCGGCTCGCTGCACGGCGGTGACGCGATCGCGGCCATGATGGAGAAGACGGTGATCGTCCACGACGACGGCACCCTGCGCACCAAGCACGTCACCACCAACCTCGCCATCGAGGTGGACGAGGAGGCCGGCACGGCCCGCTCGACGGCGTACTACACCGTCCTGCAGGCCACGCCGTCCCTTCCGCTGCAGCCGATCGCCTGCGGCACCTACCGCGACACCTTCGAGCGCCGCGACGGCCGCTGGCGCTTCGCCGAGCGCCGCATCTCCCTCGACCTCGCGGGCGACGTCGGCCAGCACCTGCGCCGCCCCGAGAAGCTCCCGCCCCACGTCCACCCCGGCGGCTGACGCCCCGGGCGGCCCGGCCCGGCCTCCCCCGGGGCGAGCCGCTCCCGCGAGTTCACGGCCGCCCGCGATGCGCGCCGATGGTGTCGCGGTACCAGTGGGCGCTGTCCTTCCAGGTGCGGTCGCCGGTGGAGTAGTCGACGTGGACGAGGCCGAAGCGCTTGGAGTAGCCGTAGGCCCATTCGAAGTTGTCCAGCAGCGACCAGGCGAAGTAGCCGCGGACGTCGGCGCCCGCGTCGCAGGCTCTCTCCACGGCCTCGATGTGGTCGCGCAGATAGGCGATGCGGCGGTCGTCGCGGACGCGGCCCTCGTCGTCCACGGCGTCGTCGAACGCCGCGCCGTTCTCGGTGACCATCAGAGACGTGCCCGGGTGGTCGCGGTGCAGCCGCAGAAGCAGCTCCTCCATCCCGGTCGCGTCGATCGGCCAGTTCATCGCCGTGTAGGGGCCGGGCTGCCGGACGAACTCGACCTCGTCGCAGCCGACGAACGGTGTCGCCGCGCCCTGCCGGTGGCCGTCCGCGTGTTCGCGCGGCGATACGCCGTCCCATCGCCGGACGAGCGTGGGCGAGTAGTAGTTGACGCCGAGGACGTCGACGGGCGCGGCGATGATCCCGGTGTCGCCGTCGCGCAGGAAATCCCAGTCGGTCAGGGCCGCGGTGTCGTCCAGGAGGTCGGCGGGATAGCCGTTGCCGAGCATCGGGTCGAGAAACACGCGGTTGGAAACGGCGTCCACCCGCCGGACGGCCTCGGCGTCGCCGCGCAGGTGGTGGAGGTTGAGCGTGACCGAGTGCCGGGTGGACGGGGAGACCACGCCGCGCAGCGCCAGCACCGCCAGGCCGTGCGCGAGGTTGAGGTGGTGGGCGGCGGCGAGCGCGTCCGCCGGGTCGGTGCGGCCCGGCGCGTGCACGCCGGACGCGTAGCCGAGGAAGGCCGAGCACCACGGCTCGTTCAGCGTCGTCCACGTGTGGACGCGGTCGCCGAGGACGCGCCCGATCCGCTCGGCGTAGTCGGCGAACCGGCGGGCCGTGTCGCGCTCGGGCCAGCCGCCCGCGTCCTCCAGGTCCTGCGGGAGGTCCCAGTGGTAGAGGGTCGCGACGGGCGCGATGCCGTGGGCGAGGAGGTCGTCGACCAGGCGGGAGTAGAAGTCGATGCCCTTCTGGTTGGGCGTCCCGCCCGGCAGGACGCGTGACCAGGAGATGGAGAACCGGTAGGCGTCGAGGCCCAGGGCGGCAATCGTCGCGACGTCCTCTTCCTGGCGGTGGTAGTGGTCGGTGGCGACGTCGCCGGTCTCGCCGTTGAGCACCTTGCCAGGGGCGCGGCTGAAGGTGTCCCAGATGGACGGTGCGCGGCCGTCCTCCCGGGCCGCCCCCTCGATCTGGTACGCGGCGGTGGCCGCACCCCACACGAATCCGTCCGGGAAGCCCATCGCCTCTCCTCTTCCACCGACAGCTTGGGAGCGCTCCCATCGTAACCCGTGCCCGGACGGGTGAGCGCGGGAAGGCCGGTCAGGTGCGGCATTCGCCGCCGTTGAGCGTGAACCGGGACGGATGGCCGTTGGCGCCGTCCTGCCGTCCGAGGAACCCGAACTCGGCCGTCCCGTCCGGCGGGATCGACCGGTTCCAGTCCGCCGCCGTCACCGTCACCGCAGCGCCCTCCTGGACCTGGCTGCCGTTCCACACCTGGGTGATCGCCTGCCCGTCAGGGAACGCGAAACCCAGCCGCCAGCCGTCGATCGCGCCGTCGCCGAGGTTCGTGATCCGCACCGTGACCTGGAAGCCCTGCGGCCACGTCCCGTCGACCCGGTACGCCACCGAGCAGGCGGCCGCCGGCCGCGTCGGCGCCGGGCTCGCGGCCGGCGGCGCGGCCGGCCGCTCGGACGAGCCGGGGGCCAGCGCCGCCAGCAGCACCGCCACGAGCGCGATCGCCCCGGCCGCCGCCCCGGCGATGATCAGCGCCTTCCGCGGTGCGGCCGGGCCGGCGTGCGCGGTCTCGCCGGACGGGACGGGGTCGTCCAGCACGCGTGTCGGGTCGCGCGGCACCGCGCCCGGGGGCGGGCCGCCGTCCGGCGTCCCGGCGGGCTCCGGTGCGGGGAACGGGGCGAGCTGCACTCCGGCGGCGCCGGCGAGGACCCGCGCCGCCTCGGTGGCGGCGGGCCGGGCCTGCGGATCCCCGCTGAGGCAGCGGGCGCAGACGGCGCCGACCTGGTCCGGGACGTCCGGCGGGAGGGTGGGCGTGCCCCCGGACGAGGCACCGGCCAGGCACTCCTGGAGGACGACGCCCAGGGAGAACATGTCGGCCGCCGAGGTCGGAGGCGTGCCGGACAGGAGTTCGGGCGCGACATACGCCGGGGTGCCGAGGAGCGGGCCGCGGGGCCCGGCCGGGCCGGTGAAGGCGATGCCGAAGTCGAGGACCTTCACGCCGACCCGCGTGAGGAACACGTTCGCGGGCTTGACGTCGCGGTGCACGATCCCGGCAGCATGGGCCGCGCCCAAGGCGTCGGCGACGCGGGCGCAGATCCCGGCGGCCTCGCGCCACGGAAGCGGGCCCCGGGAGAGGCGGTCCGCCAGGCTCTCCCCCTCCAGCGACTCCATGACCACGTACGGAACGCCTTCGTGCTCCCCGTAGTCGTAGACGCCGGTGATGCTGGGATGGGCGAGGCCCGCGGCGGCCTTCGCCTCCTGGCGGAGCCGCCGCGTGAACTCCTCGGGCCAGCCCTCCTTGGGCACCTTGACCGCGACCGCCCGGTCGAGGACGAGGTCGACCGCGCGCCAGACGGTGGCCATGCCGCCCGCCCCGAGGGGACGCTCCAGGCGGTAGCGCTCCCCCAGGAGATCCCCCGCGGCGACGGTCTCGGCCATGGACCGGAGTTTATGCCGTACCCGGTCGGCCCACGCGGGCTCAGGGAACCAGGTAGCGGCCGTCGCGGGCGTCGGTGATCGCCATGTGGCCGGGGGCGTGCCCGATGGCCAGCTTGGGACGGGACGCCATCACGGCCGCCTGCGGGGTCACTCCGCACGCCCAGAAGACGGGGATCTCGTCCACCCGGACATCGACGGGGTCGCCGAAGTCGGGCCTGGCGAGGTCGTCGATGCCGAGTTCGACCGGGTCGCCGATGTGCACGGGTGCGCCGTGGACGGCCGGATACCGGGACGTCACCCGGACGGCGTCGGCCACCTGCCCGGCCGGGACGGGACGCATCGAGACCACGAGCGGGCCGCCGAACTCCCCGGCCCGGCGGCACATCCGGTTCGTCCGGTACATGGGGACGTTGCGGCCCTGCTCGATGTGGCGGAGCGGGACGCCCGCGTCGCGGAGCGCGTCCTCGAAGGTGAAGCTGCACCCGATGAGGAACGAGACCAGGTCGTCCCGCCAGTGGTCGGTCACGTCGATCGTTTCGGCGACCGGTTCGCCCTGCTCGTAGACGACGTATCCGGGAAGGTCGGTGCGCAGGTCCCCGGAGAAGAGGGGCAGGGAGACCTCACCGGGTTCGGCGACGTCCAGGACGGGGCACGCCTTGGGGTTGCGCTGCGCGAACAGCAGCAGGTCGTACGCCTGATCGCGGGGCACGGCGATGAGGTTGGCCTGCGTCCAGCCCGCGCACCAGCCGGAGGTGGGGCAGCTCAGCCCCGTGCGGAACAGGGCCCTGGCCTGGTCCGGCGAAAGCGCCCGCGGATCGATGGGTGCGGTCATCGTCGCTCCTGAGTCCGGGTCTGCGGCGCCCGACACCCCCACGCCGGGCGCCGCATGACCCGGACGGCCCAGCTACTGGACAACGCCAGGGGGCCTCGCATGCAGAACGCCCGGGCCCCGCTCGATGGTTCCCGTTTCACGAAATCGACTCGAATCCCGGGACGCATCCCCTCACCCCCAGAGCTCGTCCAGGCCGGACAGGGAGTTCCAACCCAGGTAGAGGGCGGGCAGCCAGGCGGCGGCGCCGAGGACGGCGAGCGCGGCGAGGCCGTAGCCCGCGCCGGGCAGGACGCGGTTGCCGAGTTGGCGCGTGGGCGGACGTGGGCACCGCCGACATCCGCTTCCACCAGGCGATCGCCGCCCTCGTGGGCAGCCCGCGCGTGGACGAGATGGCCCGCCACCTGCTGGCCGAGATGCGCCTGGTCTTCCACGAGATGGGGTCGCCGCGCGAGTTCCACGAGCCGTACCTCGCCCGCAACCGCCACCTCTGCGACATGATCGCGCGCGGCGGCCGAGCGGGAGCTGTGGTCCTACGTCAGCTTCTCGGCCGTGAACGGCCGAGCTTGCGGCTAGGGCCCCAGCTGGATGCCGGGATGGACTGCCGCGTCCAGCACCCGACCCCGGGTCAGGGGGCGGGTGCAGGGGCGGATGACTGCCGCCCCGCGTCCCACGCAGCAGCAGCCCGGCGGGCGATGTTGCGGGAGGCGTTGAGGTCTGCGTGCGCAACGACGCCGCAGCCCCGGCAGATGAACAAGGCCTGGCTCACCCGGTTGCGGCGGCTGCGGTGGCCGCAGTCGGCGCAGGATTGTGAGGTGTGGGCCGAGTCGACGAACACCACGGGGATTCCGGCGCGGCGGGCCTTGTAGGAGATGAAGGAGGCGAGCTGGGCGAAGGCCCAGGTGTGGAAGGCGGCCCGTTGGGGCTTTCGGTGCCGTACCCGGGAGCGGATGCCCGTCAAGTCTTCCAGGGCGATCCCGTACCCGGTGCGTTCAGCCTCGGCCACGATCCGTTTGGAGACGCAGTGGTTGATGTCGGTGGCGCGCCGCCGCTCCCTGCGGCGCTGCCGCTTCAGGACGCGTTTGGCGGCCTTCGTGCGCTTGTGCTGCAGCTTGCGTCGCAGTGCCGCCTGGCGGGCGCGGTGCCGGTTCAGCCCGCGCCCGGCCGCCCGGTACCCGCCCGAGGTGGTGGCGATGTTGACGATGCCCAGATCCACCCCCACGAACCCGCCAGGATCCTCGTTCAGGGGTTGTTCGGGGACGTCGACGGTGACCAGCAGCAGCCACTTGCCGTCCCGGCACAGCAGGTCCGACTCACCGCGCGGGCACCCGGCCAGCATCGTTCGCGCCCCGGCCGAGCAAGTGAAGGCGATGTCCTTGCACCGGCCCCGGACGGTCCAGATCGACACCGTGCCGGCGTCGGGCGCGATCGACAGGTTCCGCTGGTCGAACGGCTGCGCCGCATCCGCCCGGAACACGATCGGTTTCCCCTCGGCGCGGGCGCGGCGCCTGGAGCCGGGGCGGCCCAGGTTTCCCGCTTGGAGGTTGGTGTGCAGGGTGGTGTAGGCGTCGGCGACCTTCTTGATCACATGCTGGGCCGCTTGCGACCCGATCCCCGCCTCCCGCAACCCCCGGTAGGTGGCCTTGCGCAGATCGAAGTTGCGCGTCATGCCGGTGTCGAACGCGACCCGCGACACCCGGTTCGCCGCCGCGTTGCAGGCGTGCAGGGTCTCAGCCAGCGCGGCGGCCTGCACGGCCGTCGGCAACAGCTTGGCCTGCACCACCAACTTCATGGCGTGACCATAGCATTACCCACCGACAGTACGTGCGTTACGCAACAACCGGCTCGGGCGGCGCTCGCGCGCCGTACACGAGGGAAGCGATTCCTCCCGGCCCTGAAGGACCGGGGTTCCTCGCTAGAAGATCGCTGAACGACGCCGAGGCGCAGCTCACCAAGGGGTACCGCGACAAAGAGTGACCGCCGTACGCGGGTCGGTCAGGGCGCGTAGTTCATGACGTGGTCGTGCAGGAGCCGCGGCGCCTCCGGGTCCCGGCGGCGGAACGCCTCGATCAGGTCGGCGTGCTCGGCCGACTTGGAGTAGATCTCGGTGTGGTGGAGGCGCAGGGAGAGTGTCGTCCACAGCTCGATGCCGAGGCCCTCCCAGACCGAGACCAGCAGCCGGTTCTCCGCCGCTTCGACGATCTCGCGGTGGAAGGCGATGCTGAGGCGCATCTGCTCGTGCAGGTCGCCGTCGCGCGCGGCGTCGCCGAGCAGCCGGTTGTGCCCCTCCAGGGCGTCCAGGCAGGCGTCCGACAGGCGGGGCACCGCCAGCTCCGCGGCGGTGCGCTCCAGCCCCGCGCGCACGGGGAAGATCTCGGCCAGGTCGCGCTCGGTGAACTCGCGGACGCGGGCGCCCCGGTTGGGCAGCGACTCGATCAGCCGCTGCGCCTCCAGCTGGCGCAGCGCCTCCCGGACCGGCCCCTGGCTCACGCCGAGTTCCGTGGCGATGCGGCGCTCGACGATGCGCTCGCCCGGCTCCCAGCGGCCGGAGCTGATGCCGTCGACGATGAACTCGCGGATCTGGTCGGCGAGTCCGGTGCGGAGCAGCTGAGCTGGAATCGGCGCGTTCACGGAACCTCATGTTAGACGCAGATTCGGTAAGTGGCCCTTGACGGGTACAATATGATCGATCATAGATCAATGATGATCGGTGCGCACCGTGGTGATCCTACGGTGCCCGCCCCGGACGAAGGAAGGTCGCCGATGGCCGAGACCGCCCAGTCGACCAGGAGGGCCGCCCCGGCCCGGAACCGGAGGACGCCCGGCGCCTCCCGCGCGAAGAAGCCCGCGCCGCCCGAGGCCACCGACACCTCCCCGGAGGGCCCCGGCCCGGCGGCGGACGCCGAGACGCTCGTGGGCTACTACCGGCAGATGCTTCTGATCAGGCGGTTCGAGGAGCGCGCCGCCCGCGCCTACACCGAGGCCAAGATCGGTGGGTACTGCCACCTGAACCTCGGTGAAGAGGCCACGGTCGTCGGCCTGATGGCCGCGCTCCGCCCCTCCGACTACCTGTTCACCAACTACCGCGAGCACGGCTACGCCCTGGCCAAGGGCATCGGGGCCGACCGCGTCATGGCCGAGCTGTACGGCCGCTCGACCGGCGTGTCCAAGGGGTGGGGCGGGTCGATGCACCTGTTCGACGCCGAGGCGCGGCTGCTCGGCGGGTACGGCATCGTCGGCGGGCAGCTCCCCCTGGCCACCGGCGCCGCGCTCGCCGTCTCCTACAAGGGCGGCGACGACGTCGTCATGTGCCACATGGGCGACGGGACGGCCGCGATCGGCGCGTTCCACGAGTCGCTGAACATCGCGGCGCTGTGGGACCTCCCCATCGTGTTCGTCGTGGTCAACAACGGGCTGGGGATGGGCACGACCGTCGAGAACTCCTCCGCCGAGCCCGAGCTGTTCCGGCGCGGCGCCGCGTACCGGATGGAGAGCGCCCGGGTGGACGGCACCGACGTGGCCGCGGTCCGGGACGCCGCCCGCACCGCCGTCGAACGCGCCCGCGCGGAGAGCAGGCCCTACCTCCTGGAGACCATGAGCCCGCGGCTGAAGGGCCACTCGGTCGTCGACCCGGCCCGCTACCGGTCCAAGGAGGAGAAGGAGGCCCTCAAGGCCGCCGACCCGCTGGCCCGCATGGCGCTCGACCTGGAGGAGGCCGGAATCCTCGGCCACGACGAGCGCGACCGCCTCGACGCCGAGGTCAAGGCCGAGGTCGACGCCGCCGCCGCGTTCGCCGACGAGAGCCCCGCCCCCGAGGTGTCGACGCTGTTCGACTACACCTACGCCACCCCCGTCCCCGGCGACCTGCGCCGGATGCCCGCCGACCCCGTATTCCGTTCCTGAGGAGCACGCTCATGGCAACGATGACCTACCGCCAGGCGCTCCGGGACACCCTCCGCGCCGAGATGCTGCGGGACGACGACGTCTTCCTGATGGGGGAGGAGATCGGCCTCTTCGAGGGCTCCTACAAGATCACCGAGGGGCTGCTGAAGGAGTTCGGGCCGCGCCGCGTCCGCGACACCCCGATCGCCGAGGAGGGGTTCGTCGGCGCCGCGATCGGCGCCGCGATGCTCGGCCTGCGCCCGGTCGTGGAGATCATGACGATCAACTTCTCGCTGCTGGCGCTGGACCAGATCGTCAACCACGCCGCGAAGATCTACGGCATGTTCGGCGGGCAGTCCAGCGTCCCGATGGTGATCCGCACCCCGGGCGGCGGGGGCCAGCAGCTCGGCGCGACGCACTCGCAGAACGTCGAGCTGTTCTACTCGTTCATCCCCGGCCTGAAGGTCGTCGCGCCGTCCACGCCCGCCGAGGCGTCCGCGATGCTGAAGGCCGCGATCCGCGACGACGACCCGGTGCTGTTCCTGGAGAACCTCGCCCTCTACAACACCAAGGGCGAGATGCCCGGCCCGATCGAGGACGTCGAGCCCGCCGAGATCGGCCGCGCGGGCGTCGTCCGTCCCGGCACCGACATCACGATCATCGGCTACTCCCGCATGGCCCGCGTGGCCGCGGAGGTCGCCGAGACCCTGGCCGCCGAGGGCGTCTCCGCCGAGGTCGTGGACCTGCGCAGCCTGCGCCCCCTCGACCGGCAGACCGTCGTGGACTCCGTCCGCAAGACGGGCTCGGCCGTGGTCGCCGAGGACGACTGGCTCACCTACGGCATCGGCGCCGAGATCGCGGCCACCATCCAGGAGGGCGCGTTCGACTGGCTGGACGCCCCGGTCCGCCGGGTCGCGATGGCCGAGGTGCCGCTCCCCTACGCCAAGTCCCTGGAGACGGCGGCGCTGCCGTCCGCCGACTCCCTGCTCACCGCCGTCCGCGACACGCTCCGCGCGACCGGCCGTACCTCGTGGGGGACGCCCCCCACCCCCCCGCGATCAGTCCTGGAGCCCGCGTCATGACCGACATCCTCATGCCCCGCCTCTCCGACACCATGGAGGAGGGCGTCATCAGCTCCTGGCAGAAGCAGCCGGGGGACGAGATCGCGGTCGGCGACGTGCTCGTGGACATCGAGACCGACAAGGCGGTCATGGAGTACGAGGCGTACGAGGACGGCGTCCTCGACAAGATCCTCGTGGCCGAAGGCGAGACCGCCGCGATCGGTGCCCCCATCGCCGTGATCACTCCGGCCGGCGGCGCGGCACCCGCCGCCGCGCCGGAGCCCGCCGCCGAACCCGAACCGGCCGCCGCCCCGGAGCCCGCACCCGCACCCGCGCCCGCCGCCGAGGCGCCCGCGGCGCCCGCGACTCCGGCCCCCGCCGCGGGGCCCTCCGCCGGGACGTCCCGTCCCCCGTCGTCGCCGCTGGCCCGCAGGCTGGCCCGCGACCACGGCATCGACCTGACCGCGCTGAGCGGTTCGGGCCCCGGCGGACGCATCGTCCGCGCCGACATCGAGGCCGCGATACGGTCCACCGCACCCGCACCCGCACCCGCCGCTCCGGCTCCGGAGCCCGCCGCCGCGCCCGCAGCCCCGGCCAGGGCCCAGGCGGCCGAGGACCCGGACGTCGAGGCCGTTCCGCTGAACCGGTTCCGCAAGGTCGCGGCCAAGCGGCTGACCCAGAGCAAGCGCGAGGCCCCGCACTTCTACCTCGACCGCGAGGTGGACGCCGAGCCCCTGCTGGCGTTCCGCGCCACGCTGAACGAGGCGCTCGCTCCGTCCAAGGTCAGCGTGAACGACCTGATCGTGAAGGCGGCGGCGACCGCGCTCCGCGAGCATCCGGCCGTGAACGTCTCCTACACCGAGGAGAACCTGCTCTTCCACAAGCGCGTCAACGTCGGCATCGCCGTGGCGGTCGAGGACGGCCTGCTCGTCCCCGTCATCAAGGACACCGACCGCAAGAGCGTCTCGCAGATCGGCCAGGAGACCCGCGAGCTGGCTGGCAAGGCGCGCGACGGCAAGCTCTCGCCCCCGGAGATGAGCGGCGGCACGTTCAGCGTGAGCAACCTCGGCATGTTCGGCGTGGACTCGTTCTCCGCGGTGATCAACCCGCCGGAGGCGGCGATCCTCGCCGTGGGCGCGGTCCGGGACGAGCCGGTCGTCCGCGACGGCCAGGTCGTCCCCGGCAAGCGCATGGCGGTGACCCTGTCGGTCGACCACCGCGCCACCGACGGCGCGACGGCCGCCAAGTTCCTGGACCGCCTCGCCACCCTCCTGGAGAACCCACTCCTCATCGTGGCCTGACACCCGACGGCGCCGCCCGGAACATACCGCTATATTCGGCCGATGCTCGACAACGTCCATGTCCGGGCGGTGCTGATCGCCGGGGGCACGCTGGCGCTGGCGGCGCTCGGGGCATGGATGGACGAGGGGATGGGGCGCGACACCCTCGGCATGCTCCTGATCGTCGTCGCCGCGCTGCTCTGCGGCCCCGGGACGTTCTGGGCCGTCGGGGCGTCCCCTCCGGGAGTCGCCGCCCTGTTCCTGGGAGCCGCGGGAGGGCTCCTGTTCGGTGTGGGGCTGTCGCTTGAGATCAACACCCATTTCCTTCGCGAGAACGGGATCGATGCCAGCTGCGGGAACGAACGGCGACTGGCGCCGCCCAGCGAGAACACGGAGCGGTGGCGGTTGGCGTGCCCCGGAGGCCGGTTCGCCGAGCTGAACACCCGCCGCCTGGACAGGGGACCCGACGGCCTGGTCCCGTTGCGGTACGACCCTCGGGGACGCACCGATGCGGTCGAGGCCGAGACATGGGCCGACCGGAGCTCCAACCCCTGGCCCAGGCGGATGCTCGTCGGAGGGGCGCTCCTGGCAGTCGCCACCCCGGTCACGGCGGCATGGGCCGGCGCCTCCCTGGGTGCGCCGAAACGATGAGCGCCGGGTAACCCGGTGCCCATCGCGGCCCGCCGCGCGTCCTCCTCAGCCCTGGACGACCGCATTGTCGTCTCTCTGACGACATGTGATCATTGCTGGCATGTCGGTGAACATCCCGCTGGGCCCGCTGCTCGACCCCGCCTTCCATGTGGGCTCCGTGCCCACCACGTGGGCGGAGCTCCTCGGCTTCGCGACCGGCGCGGTCAACGTGTGGCTCGTCGTCCGGCAGAACATCCTGAACTGGCCGATCGGCATTGCGAACGTGATCCTGCTCGGGCTGGTGTTCCTGGACGGCGGCCTCTACGCCGACTCCGGCCTCCAGGTCTTCTACATCGCGCTCCAGTCGTACGGATGGTGGGTGTGGCTGTACGGTGGGGACGGCCGCGACAACCTCCCGGTGAGGCGCACACGGCGCGACGAGTGGGCGGCCCTGATCGTGGCGGGCGCGGCGGCCACCGCGCTCCTGACCTGGGCTCTGTCGGCCTGGACGGACTCGACCGTGGCGTTCTGGGACGCCCTCACCACCGCGATCTCTCTCATGGCCGTCTACGGGCAGTCGCGCAAGCTGCTGGAGTCGTGGTGGCTGTGGATCACCGCCGACCTCGTCTACATCCCCCTGTACTTCCATAAGGATCTGAAGCTGACGAGCGTCCTGTACGTCGTCTTCCTGACGCTGTGCGTGTTCGGCCTGCTGGCCTGGCGCCGCGACCTGCGCTCCCGGCCGGCCGGCGACCCCGCCCCCGTGGCCGCATGACGTACGCGCACGGACTGGTGATCGGCAAGTTCTACCCGCCGCACGCCGGGCACCACCATCTGGTCGACGTCGCCGCGGCGGCCTGCGCGCGGGTGAGCGTGGTCGTCGCCGCGTCCAGCGTCGAGAGCATCCCGCTCGCGCTGCGGACGGCATGGCTCCGCGAGGCGCACGGCCAGCCGCACGTGGAGATCATCCCGGCGGTGGACGACGTGGAGGTCGACTACGAGTCGGACGAGGTCTGGTCGGCGCACGTCGCCGCGTTCCGGGCCGGGCTGGCGATGCGGTCGGGCCTGGGCGTGCCCGTCCCGCCGGTGGACGCGGTGTTCAGCTCCGAGGCGTACGGGCCCGAGCTGGCGGAGCGTTTCGCCGCCGTCCACGTCCCGGTCGATCCGCCGCGGGACCGCTTCCCGATCAGCGGGACGGCCCTGCGGGACGATCCCGTGGCGGGCTGGGAGTTCCTCTCCCCGGCCGTCCGGGCGTACATGGCGCGGCGGGTCGTGGTGGTCGGCGCCGAGTCGAGCGGGACGACGACCCTGGCACGGGCGCTCGCCGCGCACTACGCCGGACGGGGCGGTGTGTGGGCGGCCACCCGGTGGGTGCCGGAGTACGGCCGCACGTTCACCGAGGAGAAGCTGGCCGCCGCCCGCCGCGCCGCCGGCGATCCGTCGCTGTGGCTGGACGACCTGGTGTGGGAGCCGGCCGACTTCACCCGGATCGCCGAGCGTCATGCCGCCCTGGAGGACGCCGCCGCGCGGTCGGGCTCCCCGCTGCTGGTCTGCGACACCGACGCGTTCGCCACCGCCGTCTGGCATGAGCGCTACGTCGGGACTCCGGCGCCGGAGGTGGAGGCCGTCCACCGGCGCACCCCGCACCATCTGTGGATCCTCACGTCGCCGGAGGGCGTCCCGTTCGAGCAGGACGGCTGGCGCGACGGGGAGTCGGTCAGATCATGGATGTCGGGGCGCTTCCAGGAAGAACTCGAACGCCGGTGCCTGCCGCACATCGCGGTCACCGGGCCCCACGAGCACCGCCTGGCCACCGCTGTCGCGGCAATCGACGACCTCCTGGCCAAGGGCTGGGCCTTCAGTCCCCCGCTGACCCCGGTGAATCCCGATTCATGATCCTGCCGATGGCGGATCGGAGGTTCGCCGGGTGGCGGCGAGGGCGGCGAGGGCGCGGATCCGGGCGTTCTCATGTGCGGTCCGCCAGAGAAGGCCGAGCTTGACGGGCGGCAGGTCGTCGATCGGGACGAAGACCACGTCCGAGCGGCCCACCAGCCGCCGCATCGATGTGACGGTCGCATGGACGGTCTTGCCCCATGCCACCTGGCTGAGCGCGTCGCCCAAGCCGGTGACCGGCCACAGCCGCAGGGCCCGCCCCGATGGGGTCCGGCGGGGATGGAACCATGGATCACCGGACGGGCGCCGCAACGACGGCATGTCGTTCAGGACGTAGTCGGCCAGGTCCTCCAGGCAGACGGCGGTGCGGTCGGCCAGCGGGTGACCGGCGGCCACTAGGAGCACCATCGCGTGCTCGGCGAGCGGCGGCCCCAGGGTGATCTCGGGCGAGTGGGGGAACAGCCAGTTGACCAGGACGTCCACTTCGTCACGATGCAGAGCATCGAACGGCGTGGTCATCGGCACTTCGTGCAGGTGCACCTCGATGTCCGGGTGAGCGCGCTCGGCGGCGCGCACCAGTGCGTTGAGTTCCTCACCGCCCGTGGTCGCGGTGAAACCGATGCGCAGCGGCCCGGCGACGGCACGGGCGGAGGTGCGAGCCGTATCCATGGCCGAGGTGAACTGGGCATGGGCCGAGCGGAGGCCGTCGCGCAGTCGACTTCCGAGCGGGGTGAGGACGACCTTGCGGCTGGTGCGTTCGAACAGCGCGCCGCCGACCTGGCGTTCCAGCGCCTGGATCCGCTGGGTGACCCGCGCCGGCGACACCTGCAGACGTTCGGCGGCATGACCGAAGTGCAGTTCCTCGGCGACCGCCAGGAACGTCTCCACATCGGCCAGTTCGACGCCCACCTTCCCCAGTCTCCACGCCGTTTCCGGATCGTTCAACGGCGCTGAACGTCCGGTGAGCGAACGGCCATTGATCGTGGCCGCACCACCCGAGACCCTCATCGAGTGCGGGGCCCGCACGGCAGCCATTGGAGGGGAAGTCCATGGACGTTCGTTCTGGCCGCGTCGCGACCACTCCTCGATCGGGACCGGGCCGATGAGTTCGCAGGTCCGGCTGTCGGAGCCGGCCGGCCGGCGGCTCCTGCTGGTCACGGCGGTCGGCTCGGGGCTGGTGCTGCTCGAATCCACCGTGGTCAACATCGCACTGCCCGCGCTGGGAACAGACCTGGGCGCGTCGATGGCCGGGCTGCAGTGGACGGTGAACGCGTTCACGCTCACCCTTTCCGCGCTCATCCTGCTCGGCGGCGGCCTGGGCGACCGGTTCGGGCGGCGGCGCATCTACCTGATCGGTGTGGTGTGGTTCGGTCTCGCGTCCCTGCTGTGCGGCATCGCACCGAACGTCGAGGTACTGGTCGTCGCCCGTGCTCTCCAAGGGGTCGGGGGCGCGCTCATCGTCCCGGGTTCGCTCGCTCTGATCCAGGACTCCTTCCACCCCGAGGACCGCAACCGGGCGGTCGGATGGTGGGCGGGGATGAGCGGTGTGGCCGGCGCGGCCGGTCCGCTGCTGGGCGGCGGCCTGGTCGACGCCGCCGGCTGGCGCTGGGTGTTCCTCATCAACATCCCGCTGGCCGCGGCCCTGTGCGTGCTGCTGGTCGCCCATGTGGCGGAGAACCGCGACGTCGAAGCGACGGGCCGTTTCGACGTGGCGGGTGCGGTGCTGGCCGCCGTGGCGCTGGCCGGGCTGACCTACACACTCATCCAGGGCCCGGCGGGCGCGTGGACGATGGTGGCCGGGACGGCCGGAGTGGCCGGTTTCGTGGCGTTCCTGCTCGTCGAACGGCGCAGCCCTGCACCCATGCTTCCACTGCGCCTGTTCACCTCACGGCAGTTCAGCGTCGCGAACCTGACGAGCTTCCTCGTGTACGGAGCCCTCGCCGGCATGTTCTTCTTCCTGCCGATCCAGCTCCAGGTCACCACCGGATTCTCGGCCTGGTCGGCAGGTCTGGCGTTGCTCCCCCTGACCGCTCTCACCCTGGTCCTGTCGCCGTACGGCGGGGAGCTCACCACCCGCCTCGGTGCCAGGATGCCGCTGGTGGCCGGGTCGCTGATCTGTACGATCGCGCTGCTGCTCGCGACCCGGATCGGCCCCGAAGCCTCCTACCTGGGCCATGTGCTCCCGGTGGTCGTCCTCACCGGGATCGGTATACCGCTGATCACCCCCGCGGTCACCACCGCGGTGCTGGGTGCGGTCGACGACCGGAGCACCGGGATCGCCAGCGCGGTGAACAACGGTGCCGCCAGAGCGGCGGGCCTGGTCGTCGTGGCGGCACTTCCCCTGCTGGTGGGACTCCCGCACGGCGATGGGATGAATGCGGCGGCCCTGGACCGCGGGTACGACCACGGCATGATGGTCTGTGCCGGTCTGTTCCTGGTCGGCGGGCTGAGCGCCTGGATCGGGCTGCCCGGACCCGCCGCGAAACCGGTCCGGTTGCTCAGCCGCCGGCACGCCTCGGCCACCTGCCCGCAACTCGAACCGCACCGAAACTGAGCAGGCCGAACACGCACACCGGATCGAACCCGTCCGGCGTTGCAGGCGGCAGCCTCTCCCCGGAGTGGTCGATGTCACTTCGATGGTTCCGCCCACACCGGCCGCGAGAGGGACTGAGGGGCCGTCGGTCAGCGGCGTCCAGCGGACATCGTCGTGGTTGGGGTGAGCTGCGGCCGGGACGGTAGGTGCAGCGCGCGCCGCGGTCACGCATCACGCCGGGTTCGCCGCTCGACTGGCGCCTGATGACGGCCAGGACGTTCACACTTGGCACACTTCGCCACTTTCGGACAGATCGAACCCGGCGGGATCGGCCCGGCGGTCGACGCGGAAGAGGTCCTCGTCGATCCGGTCCAGCGCCAGCCGGACCGCGCCGAGCGCCACCGACTCGTCCCCCAGCCCGGACGCCTCGATGCGGACCGGGCTCAGGCACAGCGGCTCCACCTGCCGCCGCAACTCCGAGACGAGGAGGCCGCCGGCCCCGACCAGCGGCCCGCCGACCACGATGACCTCGGGATCGAGGGCGAGCGCCATCGCCGCGACCCCCCGCGCCATCCGAGCCGCAAGCCGCTCCACGACCGCCGCGGCCTCCGGCGTCCCGCGTTCCGCGGCCTCCAGCACCCGTCCCGCCCGGTCGAACGCCTCCCCGCCCGCCGAGGGCGGTCGTGCGAGTGCGGTGGCCGCCTCCTCCGGGGGGACGGCCGCGCCGGTGACGAGGGTGGCGGCCGTGTCGCGCAGGCCCATTTCGGGGAGCATGCCTATCTCGCCGGCGGCTCCCCAGCGGCCCCGGTGGAGGCGTCCGCCGATGAGGGCGCCGGTGCCGGTGTGCAGACCGGCGTGGACGCAGACGACGTCGTCGACGTCGCGGGCGGCGCCGCGCCAGCGCTCCGCCAGCGCGGCCAGGTTGGCGTCGTTCTCCACGAGGACGGGACAGGAGAACGAGCGCCCGAGTTCCCGGGCCAGGTGGAGGCCCTCCCACCCGGGGACGACCGTGCAGGATGTGACCGTCCCGTCCGGGGCGACGACGCCCGGCGTCCCGGCGGCCACGGCCCGCAGGGAGCGCCGTTGGACGCCCGTGGCCGCGAGGCACGCCCTGACCGCGGCGCGCACGGCCGAGATCCGCTCGGACGGCGGCGCCTGGACGTCCAGGCCGGCGCGGTGCCCGCCGACCACCTCGCCGGCGAGGTCGGCGAGGACGAGGCGTACCCGGTGCGCGTCGATGCCGATGCCGAGCGCGTGGCCGGCCTCCGCACGGAACCGGTAGCGCCGGGCCGGGCGGCCGGGCGCGGCTCCGGGCCGCGGCGCGTCCTCCGCGGCGAGGCTCCGGTCGATCAGCTCTCCCAGCACGCCCTCCGTGGTGGGCCGGGACAGCCCGACCCGCCCGGCCAGCTCGGACAGCGTGCACTCGCCTCCGTCGCGCAGCGCCCGCAGGACCGCGGCGGCGTTGAGGCGGCGGAGCACCGAGGGGTCGCCCCCGTGCAGGGAGTGTTGCGTCACGGCACCCTCTTGACAGCGGTCGGCGGACGGACGACGTCAATGCCGACCAATTATAAAAGGTGCTTACGTAATATGCCCTGGACCCGGCGGCCTTCGAGGACGGCACCGTCTCGAGCAGGCCATCACGTTCAAGGAGGAGAAGGGACGCCGCGCCTTCCAGGAGGGCGACCTCGTCGCGCTACGGCGTCCTCTCGCGGGCCTCTCCTATCAGCGGTAGGTGAGGCCGTGGCCGAACGGGAAGAGGGGCCTCTTGCCGTCGCCCCGGTTGATGGGCTGCTGGGAGGCCTCGCGCATCCAGGTGACCGGGAGGCGGCCGGTGGGCTCGACGGCGCCGAACAGGACGTCGGCCACGCCCGCGCCCTCGGTGCCCGGGAGCCATGACGCGACCAGCGCGTCCCATCCGGGCAGCTGCGAGGCGATGTCCAGCGGGCGTCCCGAGACCAGCACCACGATCACCGGGACGCCGGCGGCGCGCAGGCTGTCGATGGTCTTCAGGTCGCCCGCGGCGAGTCCCATGCCGCCGGTCCGGTCACCGTGGTGCTCGGCGTACGGCTCCTCCCCCACGACGGCGATCGCGGCGTCGTAGGAGTCGTCGACGCCGGTGCCGTCCGCGCTGTGGGAGACGGCCGTCTCCGCCGCGCCGCGGATGCCCTCAAGGATCGTCGTGCCCGGCGTGATCGGGCCCGGCTTCCCCTGCCAGGTGATCGTCCAGCCGCCGGACTGGACGCCGATGTCGTCCGCGGCGGCGCCCGCCACGAAGACCTTGTCGTCGTCGTCCAGCGGCAGGACGCCGTCGTTCTTCAGCAGCACCTGCGACTCGGCCACCGCGCGCCTGGCCAGCGCGCGGTGCGCGGCGCCGCCGACGGTCTCCAGGTACGCCCGGTCGGCCATGGGCTCCTCGAACAGGCCCAGCTCGAACTTCTTGGCCAGGATCCGGCGGTTCGCGTCGTCGATGCGGGACATCGGCACGTCGCCGTCGTTCACCGCGTCCCGCAGGTACTCGATGAACCTGCGCCACTCGGTCGGCACCATCACCATGTCGATGCCGGCGTTGATCGCGGCGGCGACCTCGTCCGGGGTGAACCCGGCCTCCCCGTCGATCTCGTCGATGCCGTTGTAGTCCGACACGACGAACCCGGTGAAGCCCAGCTCGCGCTTCAGCACGTCGCTGATCAGATACCGGTTCTGGTGCATCTTCAGCCCGTTCCACGAGCTGTAGGAGACCATGACCGAGCCGACGCCGCGCCTCACGGCCGCGCGGAAGGGCGGCAGGTGGATCTCGCGCAGCTCCTCCTCCGACACCTTCGCGTCGCCCCGGTCGTCGCCGCCCTCGGTGGCGCCGTCCCCGATGTAGTGCTTCGCCGTCGCCAGGACGGACGCGGGGCCGCCCAGCTCGCCGCCCTGCAGCCCGTCGACGGCGGTCGTCATCATCGAGGGCAGTTCGGGCACCTCGCCGAACGACTCGTACGTCCGGCCCCACCGGTCGTTGCGGACGACGCACACGCAGGGCGCGAAGTTCCAGTCCACGCCCGTCCCCGCCATCTCCCGGGCGGTCGCGGCGCCGATCTCGCGCACCAGGGCCGGGTCGCGGGACGCGCCCAGCCCGATGTTGTGCGGGAAGATCGTCGCGCCGACCACGGTGTTGTGGCCGTGCACCGCGTCCACCCCGTACATCAGCGGGACCCGCAGCGGCCCGGCGAGCGCGGCCCGCTGGAACCCGTCGTACATGTCCGCCCAGCGCTCCGGCGTGTTCGGATCGGGCGCCGACCCGCCGCTCGACAGCACCGACCCGATCCCGTACCGGGTGATCTCCTCCGGCGTGACGTACTTGCGCTCGGGCTGGGTCATCTGGCCGAGCTTCTCGTCCAGGCTCATCCGGTGGAGCAGGTCGTCCACCCGGTCCGCGACGGACAGCCGCGGGTCGAGATAGGGGGCGGGCAGCGGATCCGCCCGGACGGGGACGCCATGGGCGGCGAGCACGAGAGCGGCCAGCACGCCGAACGCCAGAAGGCCGGACCGCATCACGGTGGAGCTGTGCATACGGGAACCTTTTCCAGGGCCGTTCAAATGCAACGCAACCCGGAATCAGCACCTCGGCAATATCTGGCGGCCATCACCGCTCATATTCCGCAAGGGCCCCCGACCGGGATCGAACCGGTACCTCCAGGATCACAACCTGGCATGCAGACCACTACACCACGAAGGCCATGTCTCCGATTTCTCGGACGTGCCGAGTGCAGGAATCGAACCTGCCTGCCGCGGCTTATGAGACCGCTGGACGCACCAGCGTCCCTACTCGGCGAGCGCGGAGGGTGCGAGATTCGAACTCGCGCAGGGATGACCCTGACCACGGCTCAGCAAGCCGCTGCCTTTCCGCTCGGCCAACCCTCCGGGAAACGAAAAGACCGCCCACGGCCGGCGGGCGGTCGGCGTCAGAACGTGCGAATCACGTCCGCCGGCGGCTCCCGGGACCGGAGAGGCTGCTGCCATGCATTCGATGACTCCGCATCGTCCCTCTCCTTTCGGTCCCGTTCTCGTCATGCTCATGGTGCCGGGACGTTCCCCGCCCTGGCAACGGGTTTTATCGGCTCCCGGTGAACGTCACGCGGTCGGACGCGGAGCGTCCAGTGCCGTGCTCAGCGCGCGGAGCGCGTGGTAGACGCGGACTTTCACCACGTCCACCGGTACCCCCAGAGAGGCGGCGGCCTCGTTCACCGAGCGCTCCCGGAAGACCGTCTCGGTGAGGATCTCGCGGTGCACGGACGGCAGGGTCTGGAAGGCCCGGGCTACCACCGCGGGGCGCATCCGCTCCCCCGGCAGGCCGGGGGCGAACGAACCGGTGTTCTTGCCCATTCGCAATCCTTACGTCCAGCGTGTGGCCCTCCGCTCCGCTCGGGGGCGCCAGGGCTCCTTGCCACGCAACGAACTTCGCACCGGACGGCCCCGGCGCGACCCCGCTTATGGCTTCGTTAAGGAAGGGCTGAGCGAGACTTATCCGGCCCTCGCCGGGCCGGGTCCGGGGGAACCGCCCAGGGAACCGCTCACCTGCGAGAACGGGGGCGGGAAGCCGGAGGGCGGTCCGGCGCCGCGCCGGAGTCCCGGAGCCGGGGGCGGTCAGGGGGTTCGGCGGAGGGGTTCGCCGGATGCGGTGAGGGCGAGGGCCGCGGCGCCGTAGAGGCCGGCGTCGCGGTCCAGGGTGGTGACCGACACGTGCAGGTCGCGCAGGTAGGACATGCCCGCGCGCTCGGCGATCGTGTCCCGCAGGGGGCCCAGGAGCAGGTCGCCGGCGGCCGCGACGCCGCCGCCGATGACGATGTCGCGGACGTCGAGGACGGCGGCGGTGTTGAGGATCGCCGTGGCCAGGGCGCAGGCGGCCCGGCGGAAGGCGGCGAGCGGGACCGGCGCGCCGTCGCGGGCGGCGGCGGTCAGCGCCCGGGCGTCGGGGCGGCCGGTCGCGAGCGTCCAGCCCTGGGAGAGCGCCCAGCGGACCATGCTGGGGCCTCCCGCGATCGTCTCCAGGCAGCCGCGGGCGCCGCAGACGCAGGCTTCGCCGTCGCGGTCGACGATGACGTGGCCGATGTGCCCGGCGTTGCCCGTGCGGCCCGTCCAGGGGCGGCCGTCGATGACGAGCCCGCCGCCGACGCCGGTCGACACCACGATGCCGAGCAGCGAGGCGCAGGCGTGGCCGCCGCGCCACCACTCGCCGAGGGCCATGCACTGGGCGTCGCCCGCGAGGGCGACGGGGACGCCGGGCGCGAAGCGCTGGACGGTCGCCACGAGCGGGAAGTCGCGCCAGCGGGGGATGTTGATCGGGCTGACCGTGCCGGCCCCCGTGTCGATCGGGCCCGCCGAGCCGATGCCGACGCCGGTCAGGCCGGGTCCGGAGAAGTCGGCGACGAGCCCGCGGAGCGTGGTCGTGGGCGACTGCCCGACCGGGTGCTCGGCGCGGTCGAGGAGCGTTCCATCCACGTCGAGGCGGGCGATCGCGAACTTGGAACCGCCGATGTCGAGGGCGAGGACGGTCATGAGATCGCCGGAACCACGAGGTAGAGGACGCCCCTTCCGGTGAGCCGGGCGGCGGGGGCGCCGGCGGGGACGAAGGCGGCTTCGCCGCGGGTGAGCGTCAAGGTGCGATCTGTCATGAGTCGGGCTTCGCCTTCCAGGCACAGAAGTGTCTGAGGAAGGCCGCTGGGCAGCTCGGCGGGGTCGGTGGTCAGGTCATGCCGGATGAGGGTGAATTCATCGGCGTTCGGACGATACCGGACCCCGTCTTCGGGTTCGACCCTGGCGGGGCGGGATGGGACGAACTTCACCACGCGCATCAGTTCCGGGACGTCGATGTGCTTTCCGGTGAGACCGCAGCGCAGGACGTTGTCGGAATTGGCCATGACCTCGATCGCGAGGCCGCCCAGATAGGAGTGCGGGACGCCGGCGTCCAGGAAGAGGGCCTGGCCGGGCTCCAGTTCGACATGGTTCAGCAGCAGCGCCGCGAGAATTCCCGGGTCGCCCGGGTGGGCGCGGGCGATGTCGGCGTAGACGGGAGGCAGGGCCGGTTCGGCGGCGGTCCGGATGTGCCGGGACCCCTCGTCCAGCATTTGCGTGAGGACGGTGCGCAGCGCCCGTTCCGGCGGCTCGGTTCGCAGAACCGAGATCCAGGGGGCCAGTTCGGGAACGGCGAGGCCGTCGAGCAGGTCGGCGGTTTCGGCGGGGTCGCGGAAGCCGCAGAGACCGTGGAAACGGGTGAGGGCGCAGACCATCTCCGGCTTGTGGTAAGGGTCCTTGTAGGTACGGGTGAAATGGTCGGGCGGGACGCCCCTCTCCTGCTCGGCGGCGAATCCCGCCTCGGCCTGCGCCGTCGTCGGATGCACCTGGAGGGACAGCGCCTTGTCGACCGCCAGGATTTTGAGGAGGTAGGGCAGCGCCGGGCCGAAGCGCTCCACGCAGGGCCCGCCCAGCATGCCCGCCGGGTCGGCGTCGATGAGGACGTCGAGCGGCGTCCCGTCCACCGACGACGGCGCCGCCGGATGCGCGCCCGCCCACAGCTCGGCCTGCGGCCGTCCGGTCGGCTCGGTGCCGAGCAGCTCGGGCAGTGCGGTGGCCGACCCCCAGTCGTACGGGCGGATCGGAGTGGTGAGCGGCATCGCGCGCAACGATGTGGCCCGTCCCTTCTCGATCAAATGTGTTCAGGGTAAGGGCCGCGAAGACCCCGCGTCGCCCGCCCCCGCGCCGGCCGGCCGCGCGCCCCGGCGGCGGACGGGTGGAGCCCCTAGGATGAGTCGCCGAGGAGGTGGTGGACCGTGGGCAAGCACAACAAGCCTGCGACACGCCCCTGCCCCGGCTGCAACGGAACCGGCACGAGCACCGCCACCGGCGACAGGTGCAACGTCTGCCGCGGCACCGGCCGCATCTGACTCCCCGCCCCGCTCCCGGACCGTCACCGCTTCGGAGGGCCGGACCCCGCCGACATCCGGCGCGCCCCTCCGGACGGGCCCTTCGGCCCGGGGTGCGGACATCCGATTGGTCCGGCGTTCGCGGGGGCGATCGACTATGTTGAGGGGACCGGTCTCCGTCCGGACGCGCGGCTTCGCGCGCGCGGCGCGAGGAAGCGGAAGATCTTGAACCGACGGCACGGGCGTCCGATTGATGATTGAATCGGGTTCTATGTGGCACTCGTCACAACGGTCTTCTCCGTGGCGGCGGTCGTATCCGCAAGGCGTACCCGGCGATCTCACCATCCCGGACATCCCCGTCACACAGCTGCTCGACGACGCCGCCGAGCGCTACCCGCGGCGGCCCGCGCTGATCTTCTTCGGCCGGGAGATCTGCTACCGCGATCTGCGCGACGCCGTGGACCGGTTCGCCGCCGGCCTCCACCGGCTCGGGGTGCAGCCCGGCGACCGGGTCGCGCTGATCCTGCCGAACTGCCCCCAGCAGGTCATCGCGTTCTTCGGGGTGCTGCGCAGAGGGGCGATCGCGGTGCAGCACAACCCGCTGTACACCGAGGAGGAGATGCTCCACCAGCTGGCCGACTGCGGCGCCCGGGTCGCCGTGGTGCTGGATCGTTCCTACGCCACGGTGAAGGCCGTCCGCTCCAAGCTGCAGTTGGAGCACATCGTGGTGACGTCGATCGTCGACTTCCTGCCCACGTTCCGGAAGGTCGCCCTGCGGCTCCCGCTGGTGCAGATGCAGCGGCGGCGGGCGGCGATCACCGCGGACGTGCCGGACGACCCCGACGTCGTCCGGTTCAGGGAGCTGCAGCGGCCGGCGCGGCAGCGGGTGGGCCAGCTGCCGATCGAGCCGTCGCGGCACCTGGCGGCCATCCAGTACACCGGCGGGACGGAGGGACGTCCCAAAGGGGCGATGCTGACCCACAGCAACCTCATCGCGAACGCCTGCCAGCAGCACGCGTGGGACCTGTCCGGGTGCCCCGGGGAGGACGTGACGCTGGCGGTCCTGCCGCTGTTCCACTCGTTCGGGCTGATGAGCTGCCTCATCGCGCCGGTGATGACGGCCGGGGCCGTGGTGCTGCTCCCCCGCTACGACGGCGACCGGGTGCTCAGGGCGATCCGCAAGTACCGGCCGACGATCTTCCCCGGCGTGCCGACGCTGTACGAGAAGGTGCTCGACAGCCCCCGGTTCCAGCCGTCCGACCTCGGCTCGCTGCGCATCTACATCTCGGGGGCGATGGGGCTCGGACGGGGCACCGCCGACCGGCTCGGACGGCTGGGCGCCCGCGGCCTGATCAACTGCTACGGGCTCACCGAGGCGGCCCCGGCCGTCACCGGCAACCCGCTGGACGGCCGGGCCCGGAACGAGACGGTCGGCCTGCCGCTGCCCATGACCGACGTCGTCATCGTCGACCCGGACGAGCCGACGAAGGTCCGGGCGCCGGGCGAGCCCGGAGAGCTGGTCGTGCGCGGCCCCCAGGTGTTCGTCGGCTACTGGAACGCGCCGCTCGCCACCGCGCAGGCCCTCTCGAAGGGCTGGCTGCGCACCGGTGACATCGCCGTGATGGACGAGGACGGTTTCGTCACCATCCTGGAGCGCCTGCGGGACATGATCAAGACCAACGGGTTCACGGTCTCCCCGACCGCGGTGGAGAAGGTCCTGCGCCGCCATCCCGCCGTGCACGACTGCGCCGTGGTCGGCGTCCCGGACGCGCGGCGCGGGGAGCGCATCGTCGCGCACGTGGTGGAACACCCCGCCTACCCCTTCTCGGCGGACGAGCTCCGGCGGCACTGCGAACGCTACCTGTCGCACTACAAGGTGCCGGACGAGTTCCGCCCCCGCACCGACCTTCCCCGCAACATCATCGGCAAGGTCGTCCGGCAGCGGCTACGCGACGAGGCCGTCAACTCGCCCGCCTAGGCGTCCAGGCGGAGCGTCCGGCACCGGGTGTTTACTGGGCGGGTGCAGATCGGGACCGTCCAGCCGGGTCTTCTCGCCCGGCTCGTTGAGATCGGGCGCGATTCGGCCCGCCTCGCTCCGCCGCTGGCGGCGTCTTCGTCACCGGCACCCGCAGAGCCGGAGACGTTGTACGACAGGCACGGTGTGCTGGTGGTGCGTGTCGGGGACGTGGTGGTGAAAGCGCACCAGGCCGACCGTGACCACGGGCCACGGTTCCTGGAACGGATACGGCTGGCAGGCACCCTGCCGGAGGTCGTCATCGGGCCACTGGGTGAGCCGCGCACCGTGGACGGGCGGACGGTCACGGTCTCGATGTTCGGTGAGCCGGTTGATCCGCACCGGGATCTCCCCTGGGAGGAAGGCGGGCGGCTTCTGGCGGAACTCCACTCCACGACGGTTCCCGCCGACGCGCCGTCCTGGGGACGTCCCGCCCGCGTGGCACGTCTCGTGTCGCGATTGGCGGACGGTCCCGCAGAGGACGAGGTACGGCGGGCCTTCACCACACTCCCCTCCTGGATACGCGGGGAGGCCGAGGAACCGCACGGAACGGCGGAACACCTCATCCACGGGGACTGGCACCTCGGCCAGATGGTCCGCTCCCAGGACGGGCATTGGCGGCTCATCGACATCGAGGACCTCGGCAGAGGCGACCCCGCGTGGGACCTCGCCCGCCCTGCCGCGATCTACTCGGCGGGAGTCCTGCATCCCGACGAGTGGGGCCGGTTCCTGGGCGCGTACCAGGCGGCGGGCGGTCCGGCCGTTCCCGCCGGCGGCGACCCCTGGACGACCCTGGACATTCCCGCACGAAGTCTTGCGATCCAGATCGCCGCCACGTGCGTCATATCCGCCAGAAGGGAAGATCGACCGCTCGACGAGCCGGAGCAGGCGATGGTCGACGCCTGCGCGAGAATATCCGCGGCGGGGGACGCGGCATGACGTGGCGCGAAACCTGCCCTACATTTAGCCTCTACCTGGGGATCCATACCGGAAGGATGACAAGGCGATGCACTGCCCTAAGTGTCGTGGCGTGATGCGGACCTACACCCGCAGCGGCGTCCACATCGAGCAATGTGACAGCTGCCGGGGCATCTTCCTCGACTACGGCGAGCTTGAGGCCCTGAGCAACATGGAGTCGCAGTACAGGGCGACGGCCCCGGCGCCTCCGCCCGCGGCGGCGCCGGGCTGGGGAGCCGCCCCCGCACCGGCGGTGCACCACCACCACCATGGCGGGCACCGTCCCTACCACCGCCCTCCGGGCGTGTTCCACATGCTCTTCACGACCTGAGCCTCCCGGAGCCGGCCAGGTGGCGGCTTGGCGCGGCCCGCCCCCGGGAAGCCCGGGAGGCGGGCCGCGTGGTCACACGGCTGTGATCACCCGCCTGTGGTCACCCGGCTGTGATCACAGGCGCGGGTCCACGGGCTCGGATTCGAGCGCCAGGACGGCGAACACCGCCTGGTGGACCCGCCACACCGGCTCGCCGCCGGTCAGCCGGTCGAGCGCCTCGACGCCGAGCGCGTGCTCCCGCATCGCCAGCGAGCGCTTGCGGCCGAGCGACCTGCCGCGCAGCCGGTCGAGGTTCTCCGGCTCGGCGTAGTCCGGGCCGTAGATGATGCGCAGATACTCCGGTCCCCGGCATTTGACGCCGGGCTGGATCCGCCTGTCCTCAGGGAACGGCCCCAGCGGCTTGACGACCATGCCCTCGCCGCCGGCGGCGGTGAGCTTCTCCCACCAGTCGGTGGCCGCGGCCTCCGACTGCGCCGAGCCCAGGTCGACGGTCACCGAACCCGTCCGCTGGACGAGCCCGCTGGGGTCGCTCTCCGCCAGCCGTTCCGCCACGGCCATGTGCCACTCGTGGTCGCGCGCGGTCGCCCAGGCGCGGCCCTCCCCCGCGAGGATCTGGAACGGCGCGAGCCGCAGCCCGCTGAGGCCGTCCACCGTCCAGCAGTACCGCGCGTAGGCGTCGCGGAAGCGTGACGCGTTCGCGGCGCGCCGGTCGATGCGTTCGCGGAGCGTCCCGAGGTCGAGACCGCGGCCGACCGCACGCGCGAGGACGTCGGACGCCATCGGCAGCGCGGCGCCGGCCGCCGCCCCGGCCGCCGCGTACTGCGTGCGGATGAGGTCCATGGCCTTGGCCGACCACGGCATCAGCTCGCTGTCGATGACGAGCCATCCGGTGTCCAGCTCGTCCCAGAGCCCGGCGGCGCCGATCGCGGCGCGGAGCCGGTCCAGGACCTCCGCCGTGCGGGACGGGTCCCGGAAGAACGACCGTCCCGTGCGGGTGTAGACGGCGCCGGTCGTCCCGTCGGCCACGCCGAAGCGCTCGGCCGCGACCGCCGCGTCGCGGCACACGACCACCACGGCCCGCGACCCCATGTGCTTCTCCTCGCACACGGCCCGGACGACGCCCCTGTCCCGGTACGCGGCGAGGGCCTCGGCCGGGTGCTCCAGGTATCCGGGCAGCTGCGACGTCTCCGCGGGGGCCATGGTGGGCGGCAGGTAGACGAGCCAGCGCGGATCCACGGCGAAGCGGCTCATCACCTCCAGCGCGGCCAGCGCGTTCTCCTCACGAACGGCGACGCGGCCCATCAGGCGGGTCTCGACCCCCTGGTTGCCGAGCACGTCCTCGATCTTGAGGACCTCGTTCTCCCGGTGCCCGCCCGCGCTGGAATCGGACGCCGCCTCCAGCGGACGCACCGGCTCGTACCAGACCTGCCGGGCGGGGACGGACGCCAGCTCCCGCTCCGGATAGCGCAGCGCGGTCAGCTTCCCGCCGAACACGACCCCGGTGTCCAGGCAGATCGTGTTGTTGATCCATTCCGCTTCGGGGACGGGCGTGTGCCCGTACACGACCATGGCCTTGCCCCGGTAGTCGCGGGCCCACGGATACCGGACGGGCAGCCCGTACTCGTCGGTCTCCCCTGTGGTGTCGCCATAGAGCGCGAACGAGCGGACCCGCCCGGACGCGCGGCCGTGGTAGTCCTCCTTCAGGCCGGCGTGGGCCACGACGAGACGGCCGCCGTCCAGGACGTAGTGGCTGATGAGGCCGTCCATGAAGCGCAGCGCCTCGTCGCGGAAGTCGTCGGCCACGGCGGAGAGCTGCTCCATCGACTCGGCGAGCCCGTGCGTGAGGCGCACCCTGCGGCCGCGCAGAGCCCGCACGAGCTTGGCCTCGTGGTTGCCCGAGACGCACAGCGCGTCCCCGGCGGCCACCATGCCCATCACGAGGCGCAGGACGCCCGGCGAGTCGGGTCCGCGGTCGACGAGGTCTCCGACGAACACGGCGGTACGGCCGCCGGGGTGGTTCGCCCCGACGGCGAGCCCCTGCGCGTCGCGGTCGATCTCGTAGCCGAGGCCGGCGAGGAGATCCTCCAGCTCCGCGCGGCAGCCGTGGACGTCGCCGATGACGTCGAACGGCCCGGTCAGCTCGCGCCTGTCGTTCCACGACTTCTCGTACGTGACCGTCGCGGCGTCGATCTCCTCGACGCCGTTCAGCACGTGGACGCGGCGGAACTCGCGCGCCAGCGTCCGCATGCCGCGCCGCAGCTCGCGCCGCTGGCGCGGGATCACGTGGGCCGGCAGGTCCCGGTCCGGGCGGGCGGCGTTGCGCTCGGCGGCGACGCTCTCGGGGACGTCCAGGACGATCGCGGCCGACCGCACGTCGTGGTCCTTGGCGATCTGGAGCAGCGACTGGCGCGCCTTGCTCTGCACGTTCGTCGCGTCCACGACCGTGAGGAGGCCGCGCCGCAGCCGCGTCGCCACGATGTAGTGGAGCAGGTCGAACGCGTCGCCGGTCGCGGACTGGTCGTTCTCGTCGTCCGACACGACCCCGCGGCAGTAGTCCGAGGACACCACCTGCGTCGGCGTGAAGTGCCTGCGCGCGAAGTGCGACTTGCCCGAGCCGGTCACGCCGACCAGCACGACGAGCCCCATGTCCGGCAGCCGGATCTCGGTCATCGGCTGAACACCCCCATCTGCGTCGGAGCGCCGACCTCCGGGTCGTCGGCTCCGACGGGTACGTACCGGACGCGGAAGCCGTGCGCGGACGCGACCCGGTCGGCCCAGGCGCGGAACTCGGCGCGCGTCCATTCGAAACGGTGGTCGGGGTGGCGCATCGCGCCCGGCGCCAGCCCCTCGTAGCGGACGTTGTGCTCGGCGTTCGGGGTCGTCACGACCACCACGCGGGGGGAGGCGTCCCCGAACACGACCCGCTCCACGGCCGCGAGGCGCGGCGGGTCGACGTGCTCGACGACCTCCATCAGGACGGCCGCCTCGTAGCCGCGGAACCGCTCGTCGGCGTAGGTGAGCGCTCCCTGGAAGACGTCCTGGACGCGGTCGTTCTCCCGGCGCGGCTGCTTGTCCCAGCGGAGCCGCCGCCAGGCATGGCTCAGCGCCCGGTGCGAGACGTCCGTACCGGAGACCTCGCTGAAGAAGGCGTCCTTGGCGAGCAGCGAGAGCAGCTTCCCGGAGCCGCAGCCAAGGTCGATGACGCGCCGGGCGTTCTCGTCATGCAGCGCCTGCACGACCGCCTGCATGCGCTGCTCGGCGAGCGGGACGGACTTCTCCTCCGTCTCCTCTGCCGCCGGCTCCTCCTCGACCTCCGCGGGGTCGAGCGCCTCCTCGGGCGCGTCCTCGGCGTCGGCGAGGCGGCCCAGCGCGGTACGGACGAGACCACGCCGGTTGGCGAGGTACCGGCGCGTGATGGTGTTGCGGTCAGGGTGCGCGGCCAGCCAGCCCTCTCCCGACCGGATGAGCTTGTCCACCTCGTCCGGCGCCAGCCAGTAGTGCTTGGCGTCGTCCAGGACGGGCAGCAGCACGTACAGCTGGTTGAGCGCGTCGGCGAGCCGCAGGGTCCCGGTCAGGGTGAGCGTCACGTACCGGGAGTCGCCCCACTCGCCGAACTCCGGGTCGAGCGGGACGGGCACCGCCGACACGTCCCAGCCCAGCGGCTCGAAGTACCGCTCGGCCTGCCGGGCCCCGCCCCGGCACGGAAGGGCCGGCAGGACGATCTCCAGCGGGATCGGCGTCTCGGCCAGTTCGGGCCGCGGGTCGCAGCGTCCGCGCATGGCGGTACGGAACACGTTCGCCATCGCGGACGCGAGCAGCGAGGAGGCGGCGTACGGGCGGTCGTTCACGTACTGGCCGAGGGAGAAGTCCGGGGTGCCCCTGCCACGCGTGCGCACGAGCTTGACCGGATCGACGTCGAGCAGAAGCGCCGCCGTGCAATGCCGCTCGCCGGCATCGGGGTAGAAGACGTGCGCCGTGCCGAAGGACTGCTCGAACCGCTGTACCCGGTCGGGGTGCTTGTGCAGCAGGAATCCCAGGTCGGTCGCCTGGTCCATGGAGGTGGTGATCGTCAGAAGCACGCCTCAAGTCTGGCGGACCCCGCCAAACGCACACATCGGTTTTTCCGTATCGATGATCACGAAAAGCGATTGCGGGCGCGTTCACCGGACCGACAGAATCCCCATCGATATGAGCAGACATCCCCGCCGGATGACCGCCCAGGAGACCGTGGAGATCCTCGGCCGCGGTGACTATCCGGCGCCCTCCGGCCGCACCGTCTCGATCGCCGAGAGCCTGGCCCGGGCCGTGCAGGGCACCATCTTGTACCGCCCAGACGAACTGGACGAGCTTCTCCGGCGCCTCCCCGCGGCCACCCGCGGCGCGGAGACGCGCATAGAGGTCACCGGCGAGACGACCCTCGCCGCCGCGCACCGGCTGTGCGCTCCGGAGACGGCCCCGTTCGCACTCAACTTCGCATCCGCGAAGAACCCGGGCGGTGGATTCCTGAACGGGGCGCACGCCCAGGAAGAAGGACTCGCCCGCTCGTCCGGCCTGTACGAGTCGCTGTGCTCCGCCAGGGAGTACTACGACTTCCACCGCGCCCAGCGCGACCTCCTCTACAGCGACCACATGATCTACTCGCCGGACGTGCCGGTCTTCCGGGACGACGCGGGGCGGCTGCTGGAGGAGCCGTACGAGGTCGCCTTCCTGACGTCCCCGGCCCCCAACCGCGGCGCGATCGACGACGCCGAGAAGGCGGCACGGATAGGCGGCGTGCTCCGGCTGCGCGCCCGCAAACTCCTCGCCGTGGCGCTGGCCAACGGGCACCGGCGGCTGGTCCTGGGCGCCTGGGGATGCGGTGTCTTCCGCAACGACCCGGCAGAGGTGGCCGAGGTGTTCGCCGAGCAACTCCGCCCCGAGGGCCCGTTCGCCGGCCGCTTCGAGCACGTCGTCTTCGCGGTCTGGGACACCGCCAAGGGCTCCCCCAGGCACACCGCCTTCCAGAACGTGTTCGCCTGACAAGGCGAGGCCCGCGGCGGGACGTTCCCCGGCGCGGGCCTTCGCCGCGGGTCACACCTTGGACAGGACCTCGGAGGCCAGCAGCTCCAGGTGGTCCAGGTCGTGCATGTCGAGGACCTGCAGGTAGACGCACTCGGCGCCCAGCCGCCCGAACTCGCCGATCTTGTCGACGAGTTCGCCGGGCGTGCCGGCCAGCCCGTTCTCGCGCAGCTCCGGCACCTGCCGCCCGATCGCGTCGGCGCGGCGCTCCACCTCGGCCTCGTCGCGGCCGCAGCAGACCACCTGCGCGGCCGACAGGACCGGCGGCCGCTCCCGGCCGGCCTCGGCGCACGCGGCGCGGACCCGCTCGAACGCGGCGCCGGTGTCCTCCACCTGGTGGAACGGGACGTTGTACTCGTCGGCGTACGCGGCGGCCAGGCGCGGCGTCCGCTTCGCCCCGAACCCGCCGATGATGATCGGCGGGCCGCCCGCCTGGACGGGCTTGGGCAGCGCGGGCGACTCGGCCAGGGTGTAGTGCCCGCCGCTGAACGCGAACGTCTCCCCGGCGGGCGTCCTCCACAGCCCGGTGAGGATGCGGAGCTGCTCCTCCATCCGCTCGAACCGCTCGCCCAGGCCGGGGAACGGGATGCCGTAGGCGGTGTGCTCCTCCTCGAACCAGCCCGTCCCGATGCCGAAGTCGACCCGTCCGCCGCTCATCTGGTCGACCTGCGCGACCGCGATCGCGAGCGGCCCCGGGTGCCGGAAGGTGGCGGCCGTGACCAGGGTGCCGAGCCTGATCCGGCTCGTCTCCCGGGCGAGCGCGCCCAGGGTGATCCAGGAGTCGGTCGGGCCCGGCTCGCCCGCCACGTCGCCCATCTTGACGAAGTGGTCGGAGCGGAAGAACGCGTCGAACCCGAGGTCCTCCGTCGCCTTGGCGACCGCCAGCTGTGTCTCGTAGCTCGCCCCCTGCTGGGGCTCAGTGAAGATCCGAAGTCGCATGACTCCATCTTGCTACCCGCACGGACCCGTCCATGCCACCCGGTCAGTGCGGGTGCCGCGCGCCGGCGCGGGACGTCGCCAGGGCCGGCTCGGCGACGACGTGGCCGGCGGCATTGGCGACGCGCACGGCCGGGAACCTGCGCGTGGCGCTCGCCTTGCGCCAGGTCGCCGTCCCACGCACGGTGATCTTCTGCCCGGCCGCGGCCCGCCTGGACACCTTGGCCCTGATCGACCCCTTGGAGCTGCCGCCCTTCTTGAGCGTGCCGAGGCGGCAGACGACCTTGCGCCCCTTGGACTTGCAGTGCTTCTCACCGGACACGAAGGCCAGCGATCTCGGCAGCGTCGTCCGGAACACCGCCTTGCCGGACTTCGCCGGGCCCTTGGCGGTCACCGTGAACGTCCACTCGTAGGTGCGTCCCGGGAGCACGTCCTTCTTGGACGCGGCCGTGCGGAGCACGACGCCGCCCTCGTCGGCGTGCGCCCCAGGGGCGGTGAGCACCGTCGCCGTGAACACCGTCGCCGCGAGCACCGTCGCCAGCAGCGGCGCCGCCAGGACGAGACCGTGCCCTTTCCATGTCCGGATCATCATGAAACCCCCTGTGGCCTGCGCTTATCTTGCGGACATGTCCGTTGTAGCGACCCCGCGCCCGTCCGCCTAACGCCACGCCGGTGTGTCGTCACAGACAGTCACCCTTGGCCCGCTCGCCCGGGTCGGGGGGCGTTCCTCGGGGAAACACCTGCGCTGTCAGAGGCGCACGCTGTTGAATCGGCAATGACCCCCGACCCCGACCAGGGAGTTCACCGATGGCTGTCTTCGGCGTCGACTACTCGTGGGGCCGCCCGGGCGTGGCCGCTCTGAAACGCGCCGGGGTGAAGTTCGCCTGCCGCTACCTCTCGCACGACACGACCGGCAAGAACCTGACGCGCGCGGAGGCCGACGCCCTCTCCGACGCGGGCATCTGGGTGGTGGTCGTCTGGCAGAACACCAAGGACGGGCCGCTCGGCGGGCGGTCCGCCGGGGAGGCCGACGCGAGGGACGCCGCTCGCCAGGCCGTGGCCTGCGGCATGCCGGACGGCCGCCCGATCTACTTCGCCGCCGACTGGGACGCCTCTCCGGGCCAGCAGGACGCGATCAACGCCTACCTCGACGGCGCGGCGAGCGTCCTCGGCCGCGACCGGGTCGGCCTCTACGCGGGCCACGGGCCGATGAAGCGCGCGTTCGACGCCGGGAAGATGGCCTACGGCTGGCAGACCTACGCCTGGTCGGGCGGCCGGTGGGACTCGCGCGCCCAGCTCCGGCAGTACCTCAACGAGCAGACCATCAACGGCGCGGCGGTCGACTACAACCGAGCCGTGGCGGACGACTACGGGCAGTGGCGCGTCGGCGTCTCGCCGGAGGGAGACGACATGCCCGGCTACGTATCGGTCGGCACCGGCACCGAGCAGCGGCTCGCCCCCGGCCAGTGGACGGACGTCAGCTGGGAGACCGAGTACTCCGACCAGGAGCACCAGCACTGGGACCAGGGCGGCCCGAGCGTGCTGACCGGCTCCGCCCGCTACAGCCTCACGGTCGGGGCGACGGTCACCGGCGTCCCCGCGGGGACCCTCATCCAGGCCCGCGTGGTCGAGGTCGAGATCGAGGACACGAGCAAGTACGAGGCGGGCCCCATCCAGGACGTCCTCTCCACCGGAGACAGCACCAGCGTGGTGTACGGGCTCGCCGCCGACACCGTCAGGGAGGGCCACCGGGTGCGCTTCCAGCTGGTCCAGCACGGCACCGCCGACGCCGCCGTCACCGGCGGCAGCGCCAAGGTCTTCTTCTGGAGATGACCCGGGCGCGGCGGTCAGCCGCGGACGAGGGTGGCCAGGCACTCCACGTGGCGGGTCATCGGGAAGGCGTCGAAGGCGCGCAGGGTCTCCAGCGTCCAGCCGCGCTCACCGAAGTAGGCCAGGTCGCGGGCGAGGGTCGCGGGGTCGCAGGACACGTAGGCGATCTTGCGGCCGGCGAGCCGGGTGATCTGCTCGACGACGTCGCGTCCCGCGCCGGTCCGGGGCGGGTCCAGGACGACGACGTCGGCACGCCGCACGCGCTCGCCGCCCTGGTGTCCGCCGCCGCGCTTGTTCTGCGCGCGGGACCCGCCGGACGCGCGGCCGAACTCCAGCTCCGCGACGACCTCCTCGACGGCGCCACGCTCGATGGAGACGTTCGGCAGGTCGCGCAGGTTGAACCGGGCGTCCCGGGCGGCCTGCCCGTCGGACTCGACGCCGACGACGAGCCCGTCCGGCCCGATCCGGTCGGCGAGGACGCCGGCGAACAGGCCGACGCCGCAGTACAGGTCGAGGGCGATGTCGCCGGGCTTCGGTTCGAGGGCGTCCAGGACGGCGTCGGCGAGGAGCTGCGCCGCGCCGGGGTGGACCTGCCAGAAGCCGCTGCCGCTGACCTGGAACAGCCGCCCGGAGACCTCCTCGCGGACGTAGGGCGGGGAGGAGCCGGGCTCGGTCTTGCCCCGGACGAGCCGGACCGGCACGTCCAGCCGCGGCACCCGGATCTTGCGGCGGTCGCGCCCGCGCAGCACGACCAGGCGGTCGCCGGTGGTCGCGGAGACGATGCCCTCGACGCCGGTCGCACCCGGCCAGCGCTTGCGCTCGACGCCCATCAGCTCCACGCCGGGGTGGGCGATCAGGCATTCGTCGATGGGCTCGATGTCGTGGGAGCGGTGCCGGCGCAGGCCGACGGCGCCGGACGAGACGGCGAACTGGACGCGGGTGCGCCAGCCGAGGCCGGGCGGCGGCGCCACGTCGGACTCGACCGGGTAGGGCACCTCCTCGACGGTCACCGTGCGGGTGATCCCGGCCAGGCGCTGGAGCTGCTCCTCGACCACGGCGGCCTTCAGGGCGCGCTGGGCGGGCAGCGAGGCGTGCTGCCAGTCGCAGCCGCCGCAGCGTCCGGGGCCGGCGAACGGGCAGGGCGGCTCGACGCGGTCCGGGGACGCCTCGATGACCTCCACGGCGTCGGCGCGGAGGAAGTTCTTGGTGCGCTCGGTGACGCGGGCCCGCACCCGTTCGCCGGGCAGGGCGTGCCGGACGAAGACCACGCGGCCCTCGTGCCGGGCGACGCAGAAACCGCCGTTGGCGACGTTGCCGACCTCGAGTTCGAGGACGTCGGGCTCCAGATCAGTCACGGTCCGAAACACTACCGGCACCCGGGGGCGCCTTGGGCCGCGGCGGCCGGCGCGAGGACCCGGCCCCGGGCGGCTCGACCCGTCCCTTGAGCCGGTCGGAGGAGGCGAGCTGCCACGGAACGCTCGTCACCATCACGCCGGGCTGGAACAGCAGCCGGCCCTTCAGCCGCAGGGCGCTCTGGTTGTGCAGGAACTGCTCCCACCAGCGGCCGACGACGTACTCGGGGATGAACACGGTGACGACGTCGCGGGGGCTCCTGCGCCGGACGCCCTTGACGTAGGCGAGCACGGGACGGGTGATCTCCCGGTACGGGGAGTCGAGGATCTTCAGCGGGACGGGGATGTCGAGGGCGTCCCACTCGTCCTGGAGCCGCTGGGACTCCGCGGCGTCCACCGCCACCGTCACCGCCTCCAGCGTGGAGGGCCGCGTGGCGCGGGCGTAGGCCAGGGCCCGCAGCGTCGGCTTGTGGATCTTGGAGACGAGCACGATGCCGTGGTTGCGGGCGGGCAGCACGACGTCCTCGCCGGAGGGCACCAGCTCGTCGGCGACCCGGTCGTAGTGCCGCCTGATCGCCTTCATCAGCAGGAACAGGACCGGCATCGCGATGCAGACGATGTAGGCGCCGAGCGTGAACTTGGTGACCAGCACGACGGACAGGACGATGCCGGTCAGGGTGGCGCCGAACGCGTTGATGCCCCGGGAGGTCCTCATCCGGCGGCGCCGCGCCGGGTCGCTCTCGCGGGCCAGCAGCCGGTTCCAGTGCCGGACCATGCCGATCTGGCTGACGGTGAAGGAGACGAACACGCCGACGGTGTAGAGCGGGATCAGCCGGCTGACGGACGCGTCGAAGGCGTAGATCAGCGCCCCGGCCATGACGGCGAGGATGATGATGCCGTTGCTCAGGGCCAGCCGGTCGCCGCGGGTGTGCAGCTGGCGGGGCAGGTAGCGGTTCTGCGCGAGGACGGAGCCGAGGACGGGGAAGCCGTTGTAGGCGGTGTTGGCCGCGAGGAACAGGATCAGCGCGGTCATGACGGCGACCATCGCGAACCCGGGGCTGAAGTTGCTGAACACGGTGTGCGCGACCTGCGCGATCACCGGCTCGGAGTGGACGACCTCCGCGCCGGTGGCCGGGTCGTACAGGTGGCTCCCCTGCGTGGGTTCGGAGAACTTGGCGTCGGTGATGTAGGCGAAGGCGGTCACCCCGCCGAACATCGTCATCGCCACGAGCCCGAGGAGCAGCAGCGTCGTGGCGGCGTTGTGCCCCTTCGGCTTGCGGAACGCCGGTACGCCGTTGCTGATCGCCTCGATGCCGGTGAGCGCGGCGCAGCCGGAGGAGAACGCCCGGAGCAGCAGGAACACCAGGGCGAATCCGGCGATGTCGGCCTCGTCCCCGCGCAGCTCGTAGTCCGCGCTCTCGGCCCTCAGCTCGGTGCCGGAGAGCAGCCGCACCACGCCCCACGCGAGCATGCCCAGAATGGAGATCATGAACAGGTAGGTGGGGACCGCGAACGCGACACCCGCCTCCTTGATCCCCCGCAGGTTCGCGACGGTGAGCACGGCGAGGACGCAGATCGCGGCGAGGACCTCGTGCGGCTGGATGAACGTCAGCAGCGCCCCGAGGTTCTCCACGCCGGCCGACACCGACACCGCCACGACCAGCGTGTAGTCGACGATCAGCGCGCTCGCGACGACGATGCCCCAGTTGCCGCCGAGATTGGTGGTGGCGACCTCGAAGTCGCCTCCGCCGCCCTGGTAGGCACGGACGTTCTGCCGGTACGACGCGACCACCGTCAGCAGGACCACCACCACGGCCGCGGCCACCCACGGCGAGTAGTGGTACATCACCAGGCCGCCCGCGGCGAGGGCGATGAGGATCTCCTGCGGCGCGTACGCCACCGAGGACAGCGCGTCGCTGGCGAAGACCGGAAGTGCGATGCGCTTGGGCAGGAGCTGTTCGTGCTGCTGTGAACTGCTCAGAGCACGGCCGAGGAGCACCCGCTTCGTCAGGTCCGGAAGCTTGGACACGGAGAAAGACTCTAGCCCTCGGAGGGAACCGCGCTTCGCAGGCACCGCTGGAAGCTGGTTGGGTAGTACTCGCCTGGGCGGATGTGTAGTTTTGCAGCCCGGCAGGGATCATTCACAGGAAACGATCCTCGGGTGCGGCACGGCGTCGGAGGCGCAGCGACGAACCGTGCACGGCGCGGGGGTACAGGGGGAGCGTCCCCCTGGACGGAAGAAGGAACGGCCGTGCATATCGTGATCATGGGATGCGGGCGGGTCGGGTCGACCCTCGCCCACATCCTTGAGGACAAGGGCCACTCGGTGTCCATCATCGACCAGAACCCGGAGGCGTTCCGCCGGCTGCGCAGCGGGTTCCGGGGCCGCCGCATCACCGGGTTCGGTTTCGACCGCGACGTGATCGCGGAGGCGGGCATCGAGCGCGCGTCGGCGTTCGTGGCCGTCAGCAGCGGCGACAACTCCAACATCATCTCGGCCCGGGTCGCGCGAGAGACGTTCGGCGTCGACAACGTGGTGGCCCGCATCTACGACCCCCGCCGCGCGGAGGTCTACCAGCGCCTCGGCATCCCCACGGTCGCGACCGTCCGGTGGACCGCCGACCAGATCCTGCGCCGGCTCCTGCCCGAGGGCGCCGAGCCGCTGTGGCGCGACCCGACCGGCGCGGTCGTCCTCGCCGAACTGGACTCCGGGCACCTGTGGGTGGGCGAGAAGGTCGACGCGCTGGAGGAGCACGCGGGAGCGCGGGTGGCGTTCCTGTCGCGGATGGGCGAGGCGCTCGTCCCCGAGCGCGACACGGTGATCCAGGACGGCGACGTCGTGCACATCATGGTCGTCGCCGACGATCTGGAGCGCGTGAACGCCGCCGTCGCGGCGCGGGACGAGGAGGACGCCTGATGCGGGTCGCGATCGCCGGAGCGGGCGCGGTGGGCCGCTCCATCGCCCAGGAACTGCTGGAGAACGGCCACGAGGTCCTCTTGATCGACAAGAGCCCCAAGGCCATCAAGGTCGAGATGGTGCCGCGGGCGGAGTGGCTGCTGGCCGACGCGTGCGAGATCTCCGCGCTGGACGACGCGGCGCTGGAGCGCTGCCAGGTCGTGGTCGCCTCGTCCGGCGACGACAAGGTCAACCTCGTGGTGTCGCTGCTGGCCAAGACCGAGTACGGGGTCCCGCGCGTGGTGGCCCGCATCAACCACCCGAACAACGAGTGGCTGTTCAACGAGTCGTGGGGCGTGGACGTGGCCGTGTCCACCCCACGGCTGCTGTCGGCGCTGGTGGAGGAGGCGGTCAGCGTCGGCGACCTGGTCCGGCTGATGACGTTCCGGCAGGGCGAGGCGAACCTGGTCGAGCTGACGCTGCCGGGCGACGCCCCGCTCGGCGGCCAGCGCGTCGGCTCGGTGGACTGGCCGCGCGACACCGCGCTGGTGGCGATCCTGCGCGAGGGCCGCGTCCTGGTCCCGACCCCCGACGACACCCTGGAACCAGGCGACGAACTGATGTTCGTCGCCAGCCAGGACGTGGAGGACGACCTGGCCGAACTCCTAGGCGGCTGAACGGCCGGTCAGGCGGCTTTTCCGCGTTCGATAGGCGTGCGGCCGCGGGCGAGGAGCCAGACCATGGCGGCCAGAGCGGCGACCTGGAGCGGCCAGCCCATCACGATCTTGGCGACGCCGAGCAGGGCGCTCTGGTCGCCGTCGGCGACGTAGATCGGGTACTGGACGACCACCCGCGCGACGCACGGGGTCAGCAGCAGCCACGTCAGCCGGGAGCAGAGCTTGACGATGCCGGGGTCACGGCGCCACGCGGTCGGGTCGCCGGTGACCGAGCCGATGACGAAGCCGACGAGCGGCCAGCGGACGGCGATGGAGAAGATCATCGCGGCGGCGTAGCCGGCGTTCAGCAGGATGCCGGGCAGGAACGCGTCCTCGGCATCGCCGGAGCGCAGCGCGAAGATCGCGGCGACCGTGATGCCGACGAGGCTGTTCAGGACGAACTGCGGGCTGGAGCGCTGCACGAGCCGGACGCCGAGCAGCATCACCGCGGCGCCGATGCCGACGGTGACGGCGAGCTGGACGTCCTCGGTCACGACGAAGGTCCCGGTGAAGCCGATCACGGGGACCGCGGCCTCGATCATGCCGCGGACGCCGCCGAGCGCCTTGCTCAGCTGGGCGCGCACGGCCGCCTCGACGGTGTCGTGCGCCGTCTTCTCCTTCGCGCCGGCGGCCGGGGAGGCCCCGGGCCCGCCGCCGGTCCCCGCGGGTTCCTCGTCTCCGCGGCCGGCGGACCCCGTGGTCTCCGCTCCGGAGCCGCGTCCTTCGCTCGTTCCCAGTTCGCTCACGTCGCACTCCCGGCCGCCCGCGGCGGCCTCACGAACCGCCGCGCAGCTCGTATCGCGGATTGAAGATGACCTTGCGTCCGTCCTGCACGCTCACCAGCCCCTCGGCGCGCAGCTTGCGGCCCGGGTCGATGCCGGCGATCCGGCGGCGGCCGAGCCAGACGAGGCTGACCACGTCGGTGCCGTCGTAGAGCTCGGCCTCCAGGGCCGGGGCGCCGCCCCGCGGACGGAGCGTCACCGTACGTAGCGTACCCGCCACGCGGTGCCGCCTGCGCTCGGAGCACTGGGTGATCGGCGTCGCGCCCTCTCCCCCGGCGCTCTTCTGCAGTTCCTCGGCCTCCAGCTCGGCTGTACTCGACGCCATCCGCCGGAGGAAGCGGCGCAGGCCGCCCCCGCGCGACCGCGACCCCGCGCCCGGCGGCGTGCCGGGCGAAACCTCGTCCATAACCGAAGCGTATGGCATCTGCGGACGAACCGGACCCCCTGGCCTCCCTCCTTGACCGGCGCCGATCGCCACGACGAAAAGAGCGGGTGCCCATCCGGAAGGATGGGCACCCGCTCGGGCTCGGCCGCCCGCCGCCCCGTCAGTTGAGCGCCGCCTCGACCGCGGGGGCGCGGATGGTGCGGCGGGTCGCGCCGTAGGCCGTCGCGCCGGTGAGGACGGCGGCCAGGGCGACGACCGCCAGGTAGGTCCACACGTCGCCGTCCGGGGTCACCGAGTCCCGGCGGGCCAGGCCGAACGGCACGATCGTGAAGACCGAGGCGATCGTCCCGAAGACCACGCCGGTGACGGTCAGGACCGCCGACTCCAGCGCCACGGTGCCGAGCACCTGCCGGGGCGTGGCCCCCGCGAGCCGCGTCTGGCCGAACTCGCGCCGCCGGTGCGCGGTGGCCGCGATCAGCGTGTTCACCAGCATGATCGCGGCGAACAGCACCACCATCCCGATCACCACGAAGTTCAGCGTCTCGATGTTCTTCTGCTCGGCCGTCTTGGCGAGCCCGGCGGCGTCGGTCGCCGCGTTCTCGGTGGCCTGGAGGTACAGCGTGCCGACCGCGATCCCGACGAACAGGATGATCGGCGTGACCGCGGAGGCCATGGCGCCCGTCCGGCGGCGCATGACGCTCGCCGCGAGATCGCCGGTCGCGCCGCCCAGCATCCGGATCGGCCCGGAGGCCAGCGCGGTCACCCGGCGCATGATCGCCGGCGCCAGCAGCGCGAGCCCGATGGCGGCGAAGATGTCGGCCTGCCCGGACGTCGCCATCGCGTCGCTGCCCTTGCCGTCCATCACCGTGACGGTGATGATCGCCTGGTTGGCGGCGACGAGGAGGAACAGCACCGCGAACACGATGCGCTTGCGGCTCATCCTCCCGCTGTCGGTGGCCGCCTCCATCATCGACTCGGTCACCCTGACCCGGGCGGCGCGGCGCGCGGTGATCAGCGCGGCGGCGGTCGCGGACACGAACATGATCCCGATGCCCATCGTCAGCGCGATCGGCCCGAAGGCGTAGCCGATGCTCGCCGGAACCTGGTCGGTGTCGTGCAGCATCCCGAGCAGTCCCCGGCCGATCAGCATGGCCGGGACGATCCCGAGCACGGCGGCCGCCAGGGCCAGGCCCGCGGCCTCGCCGACGATCATCCGGCCGAGCTGCGCCGGGGTCGCGCCGATGCTCTTCAGCAGCGCCATCTCCGCGGCCCGCTGCCGGACCGACAGGGTCATGGTGGAGGCGACCGCGAAGACCACCAGCAGCAGTCCCCAGCCGCCGACCACGTTCGCCATGATCGAGAGGGTCTCCCCGGCGGGCCCGGTCGCACCGCCCGCCTCCGCCGTGTCCTGCATCGACGCGAACGCCATGATGATCGCCGAACCGAGGAACATCGCGAGGAAACTCGCCGCGAACGCGCCGGTCCGCTTGCGCAGGGAACGAATCGCCAGTCCGAACATGATCAGGCTCCCGCCATCGTCCGCTGACGCTCGACCTCGTCGGCCAGGTGCGTCATCCGCTCCGCGACGGCCTCGGCGGTCGGCGCCGTCTGGTGGCCGACGATCCGCCCGTCCGTCAGGTACAGCACCGAGTGCGCGAAGGACGCCGCGACCGGGTCGTGGGTGACCATCACCACGGTCTGCCCGAACATCTGCACCGACTCCTGGAGCAGGCCCAGCACGTCCCGCGCGCTGCGCGTGTCCAGCGCGCCGGTCGGCTCGTCCGCGAACACCACCCGCGGCTCGGTGACCAGGGCCCGCGCGATCGCCACCCGCTGCTGCTGGCCGCCCGACAGCTCCGCGGGCAGGTGGCCGAGCCGGTCGCCGAGGCCCACGCGCCCGAGGACGGCCCGCGCACGCTCCCGGTCCACCTTGCGGCCCGCCAGCTTCAGCGGCAGCACCGTGTTCTGCAGGACGTCCAGCGTGGGCAGCAGGTTGAACTGCTGGAACACGAACCCGATCCGCTTGCGCCGGAACCTGGTCAGCGCGGCCTCGCCGTCCCCGGTCAGCTCGGCGCCGTCCACGAAGACCCGTCCCTCGTCGGGACGGTCGAGGCCCGCCGCGCACTGGAGCAGCGTGCTCTTGCCCGACCCGGACGGGCCCATCACCGCGGTGAACGACCCGGCCGGCAGCGACAGCGACACACCGTCCAGCGCGACCACCCGGTTGTCCTCGGTGCCGTACATCTTGCGCACGCCCTCCAGGCGGAGCGCCTCACCCGGCACCTGGTTCACCGGTTCCGGTCCCCTGCGTCCGAACATTGCCTTTACCTCCCGCCCGGCGCCCCTCCTGGGCGCCGACAGGAAAGAAACTACGGAGGCCGAGAGCCGCGCAGGATGGGTCCAGCACGCCGATGGGGGTAGGTAAAACCCCACCTTTCAACGGCGCCGCGGGTCAGCCGATCCCCTCCAGCACGGCCGTGTAGCGGTGCCGCCGGTCCGGTCTGGCGCGGCCTTCGGCATGGCGCAGCGCGGGCACGGCGGGCGCGCCGATCATGACGAGGGCCGCCTCCGCGGCCTCCCGGACGGGCCCGCGGGGATGCGCGAGCAGGTCGATGAGTCCGGGGATCGCGGGCTCCCAGGCGGCGTGGCCGAGCGTCCTGATCGCGGCGCGGACGACGTCGGGCTCGGGATCGCCGAGGAGGCGGGTCGTCTGCTCCAGGTGGCCGGCCCGGCTCAGCACGCGCCGCGAGACCCGGTGCGCGTGCAAGCGCACCTTCGTCTCGCGGTGGGCGATCAGCTCCGCGAGCAGCCCGGCCAGCTCGGGGTCCGGCTCGGCGCGAGCCTCCTCGTGGCGTTCGGCGAGCCTGGCGAGCGCGCGGCCGACCTGCTTGGGGCCGCCGTCGCGAGCCCGCTGGAACAGCTCCGCGCGCGACGGTTCGCCGGGGACGCCGGTCCTGTGCTCACGGAGGCTCTTCAGCGTGTCCTCGTCCTGGACGGCCCCGCCGGGTTCCCGCAGCGTGCCGGTCTCCAGGACGAGCATCCTCGCGAGGTCGTCGCGGCCCTCGTCGTGCAGGCGCCGGAGCACCCGGTCCAGTTCGGGGGTGCGCAGCAACGGCCGCCGGGCGAGGAGGTCGAGGACCCCCCAGGCGCCGGACGCGAGCCGCTCGGCGACGAGCCCCGCCACGACGTCGGGCGACGCGGTGCGCAGCGCCCGAGCGGACGCGTCTCGCGCGGCGGCGGTCCCGTGCTCCCAGGTGGCCAGCAGCCTGGGGACGAACCGGTCCAGGACGTCCGGTTCCAGGTGGACGGCCAGGCGCGCGAACCGCTCGCACGCCTCGTCGTCTCCGTCCAGGTCGGCCGGGACGGCATGGTCCAGTGCCCGCGCGAGGTCCACCGTGACGGGGAGATCCGCGCGGCCGTGCAGGAAGGCCCGGAGGACCGCGAGCCCGGTCTGCGGTTCGGGCCAGCCGAGCAGGATGCGGGCCGCCGTCTCCCGCCGCTCCGCCCGCGCGTCGCCCAGCATCTCCAGCAGGCGCCGTCGCAGGGCCTCGGAGCGGGGCTGGTCCAGGTCGGCGGCACGCGGCGTCCGGGCCTCCGCCGCGGGGCGGCGTGACTCCTCGGCGAGGGTCCAGGGCGGGGCGCCGAGCGGCTGCAACTCCACCATCCAGTCGAGGAGGACGTCGCGCACGTCGGATGGAGCCTGCGGGAACACGCCGATCAAGGCGTCGAGCACGTCCCGCGACGGCGCGTCCGTCCGGGCTCGCGCCCGGCGGAGGGAGGCGATGTCGCGGATCTCGCGGCCGAGTCCTTCCCGGAGCGGGGCGGAACCTTCGACCGGCTCCTGCCCGAACGCCTCCCGCAGCACGGATTCCACCTCCCGCGCCGGGCGTTCCGCGCGCCCGGCGGCGGCCAGGGCGCGGTCGAGGTCGCCGCGCACCGGCGTGGCGCCGCACAGGCGCAGCAGGACGAGCCCCGGCCGGCCGAGCTCCATCCGGCGCACCCGTTCGGCGATCTCCCGCCGCCCGGCGGGTCCGGCGCGCGGGATCACCGCCTCCAGCAGCCCCAGCAGCCGCTCGTGATCACCGGGAGCCGCCAGCCCGTCGACCAGGGTCCCCGCGGACCGGGCGGCCACCTCCAGCTCCGCGTCCGCCCACGGCGGCGGGCAGATCCCCGTGACCAGCCGGAGGGCGCGGGGATCGGAGGCCGCCAGGTCCAGCCAGCGCGCCAGCATCGGGCGCAGCCGCGCGTACGCCGGCGTCCGCGGCTCGCGCTCGTGGGCGTCCACCACCCGGCGTGCGATCACCTCGTCCCAGCCGTGGTCGAGCAGGGCGTCCGCATCGGGGACCGGTGAGGGCTCCTTCGCCCGGATCGCGACGCCGCGCCGGGCCAGCGCGGCGGCCTGCCGCGCGCCGAGCAGGCCGTCGAGGCTCCGCAGGAGCAGGGGCCGGTCGGGGGCGCGGTCCGCCGCCGCGAGGACGGTCGCCGCGAAGGCGTCGCCGAGGACGGCTCTCAGCGCCCCGGCCAGCGCCTCCCGCAGCCCCGGGTTGTCGTGCCGGCCGAGCAGGTCCAGCAGCTTCGGGACGGCCTCCGGCGCGCCGGCCCGGGCGAGGGCCGACGCCGCCGTCTTCTTGACGTTCATGTTGGGGTGGTCGAGGCAGGCCGCGATCGCGGGCGCGGCCCAGACCGCACGGGCCTCCGCCAGCGCGAGGAGCGCCTGCCTGACCGTCTGCGCGTCACCGGCGGCCGTGAGCGGGACGAGGCTCGCCGACAGCGCCCGCGCGTCGCCGCCGTCCCCGGCCAGGACCGCGATCGCCCGCCCCCGGACGTGCCGGTCGCGGTGCCGCAGCAGCGGATGCACGCGTGCCCGCGTCCGGCGGTACGGGGCGCGGCACAGCACGTCCAGCAGGGAGGTCAGCTCCGCCGGACCGAGTCCCGGGCGGTCCAGGAGGCCGAGGAGCGTGTCCGCGAGGACGGCGTCACCGGCCTCCGCCGCGCCGGCCGCGTCCAGCAGGCAGCGCGGCCGGAGCGCGCTCCGCCGGAAGAGGCGGGCGCCCAGCTCGCGGACGGCGTCGAGCGCCTCGTCCAGGCCGGGCGCCTCCTCGTCCGACACGACCCGGAGCAGCAGGTCGGCGATGGCGGGCAGCGTGGTCGCGTCACCGTTGCGGGTCAGCCTGCGGAGGGCCTCGGCCGGCTCGGCGGGGTCCAGGTTCGCGCGCAGGAGGGCCAGTTCCCGGGGGTCGGGCCCGCCGAGATCGTCCGCGATGCGGCGGGGCACGTCGCGCGGGTCGAGCCGGTCCAGGATGTCTCGCCGCTCGCCCTCGTCGCCGAGGTGCCAGAGCAGTTCCAGGGCCTGGTGCCTGAAGGGCCGTAGATGCGGGGCGATGCCGCCGCCGTCCAGTCCCAGCCCGTCCCGCAGGGCGGTGACCGTCCGCGCGCCTCCGACGGCTTCGAGCGCGCCGAGCGCCTCCCTGGGCGAGCGCGGCAGCAGTCCGAGGACGGTCTCCTCGGCCCCCGCGTGACGGAGCCGCCCGATCGTCCGGAGGAACGGCGCGGGATCGGCGGAGCGGCGCGCCAGCCCGGCGACGGCGTCGCCGATCGCCAGGTCCGGCACTCCCTGCTCGTGGAGCGCGGCCAGCAGATCCAGGCGGCGGGGCAGCTCCCCCTCCCCGGCGGTCAGTTCCCGCAGGGTCTCGTGCCTGCGCGAGTAGAGGACGGTGGCGAGGTCCGCGGCCGGAACGCGGTGATCGGCGAGGGCCAGGCCCACGATCGCCGGAACGTCCCGGCCCGCCGGGAAGTGGCCGCGCCGGTGCATGCCGCCCAGGCACTCGACCGCGGGGCCCGCGAGCAGCAGCGGGTCCCGGGCGGCCATGGCCACGATCTCCCCGGCGTCCTCCCGGGTCGCCAGGCCGCCGAGCAGTTCCAGGGCCCGCCGCCGTTGCGCGGGCGGCCGCCCGGGATCGGCGGCGATGCCGGTGAGGACGTCCCGGTGGCCGTGCCGGGCGGCGACCTCGATCGCGGCGGCCGCGGACCCGGTTTCGAGGAGGCCGCGGATCCGCTCGTGCGGGAGCGGGTCGAGCGCCGCCCACGGCTCGGCGAGTTCCTTCAGCGCGTCCGGGACGTCACCCGCGAGTTCCTCGACGAGCGTCCGCGCGCGGGCGGGCGCGAGGAGGGCCGCGTGGAGCGCCTCCCGCGTGATCCGGAAGGCCTCGGCCCGGAGCACGGCGTCGGGACGTCCCGCCAGTTCGGCGGCGAGCGGTTCCGGGTCGTCGACGTCCAGCGCGCCGATCCCGCGCACGGCCTGGTAGAGCGGCTCACCGGAGGACTCGTCGCGGATCCGTTCAGGACGGCTGACGATCGCCTCCCTCAGCCGTCCGATCCGTTCGGGAATCGACGGCTCCGGGAACTTCGCGGCGGGCATGACGGCGATCTTAGGCTTTCGCGCGGGCGGCATCGGAGAGGATGTGGGGATGGACGAGGTACCTGAGGACTGGGAGCGGGCGCTGACGATCGTCGCGCACCCCGACGACCTGGAGTACGGGGCGTCGGCGGCGATCGCCAAGTGGACGGCCCAGGGCAAGACGGTGACGGAGGTGCTGGCGACCCGCGGCGAGGCGGGCATCGACTCGATGGACCCCGACGAGGTGCGCCGGATCCGCAGCGCCGAGCAGGTCGAGGCGGCCCGCCGCGTCGGCGTCGATGACGTCGAGTTCCTCGATCTGGCAGACGGCGTGCTGGAGTACGGGCTCGCGCTGCGGCGGGCGCTCGCGGGGGCGATCAGGTGGCACCGGCCCGAGGTGGTGCTGTCGATCAACTTCCGGGAGAGCTTTCCCGGCGGCGGGTTCAACATGGCCGACCACCGGGTTCTCGGGCTCGCGGTCGCCGACGCGATCAGGGACGCGGCCAACCGGTGGGTGTTCCGCGACCTGGACCTCGAACCGTGGCAGGGCGTCCGGTTCGCGCTGTTCGGCGGATCACCGCAGGCCACGCACTACGTCGACGTCACCGGCCACCTGCAGGCCGGCATCGACTCGCTGCTCGCGCACCGGGTGTACTTCTCGAATCTCGGCGCCGAGTTCGACGCGGCGGCGTTCCTCACCGGCATCGCCGAGGAGGGCGGAAGCGCCGCGGGCGTCGAGCACGCGATGACGTTCGAGATGATCGAGTCCTAGGGCGGGCCCGACGGGTCCTAGCGGCGGGCGTTGGGCCGCTTGCCCTTGTTGCTCTTACTGCGCTTGCGGGCACGGCGTTTGCTCGTCTTCTTCGACATGTCCCGATTGACCACCCGGCGGGCGTCCAAGGCAAGGGTTCCGCCGCCGGGCGCATGGCAAAAACCCGCCCGGCCGCACGACCGTAAAGGCGTGCGGCCCGGCGGGCGGGTGCCACCGGCGGGTGGACTCCGGGTCAGCGGACCTCGGTGATCTCGGGGCCGCGCTCGAAGGGGTCGAAGGTCTCCACGGCCTCCTCGTCCTCCTCGGCGTCCTGTCCGGCCTCGCTGAACTCCTTGGGGATCTGCAGCTCCAGCAGCTCGCGCGGAGGCATCGGGGCGTCACCGCGGTGGACGACGACGCCGCGCAGCACGTCCTCCAGGACCTGCCACTGCTCCTCGTCCTCGATCGCGGCGCCCTGCACCACGGCCTGGAGGAACCAGCGGGGGCCGTCCACGCCGAGGAAGCGGATGATCTGCGGCGCCCACCCCTGCTCGACGAACTCGGCCGGGATCTGCTCGCGGACCTCCGGCGCCATCTCCGCGAGGACCTCCTCGGTCAGCGCGGCCGGGACCATCGCCAGCAGCTCGGGACCGAACGGGCCCTCGCCCTCCTGGGTCTGGCCCTTCGCCTCCTCCTGGATGTCCTTGGCGGTCTCAGCGCGAACGTCTTCCCAGATGCCGCTGCGCTTGGGCGCCGCGAACACCTGGAGCTGCATGGCGCTCTCCTCGTACTGCACGAGGACCGCGACGGGCCGCCCGTCGAGGGGGTTGCCCTCCTCGTCGACCTGGGTGGCCTCGAAGTTCACCTGAAAACCCAGCCCGGGCGCGATCGGCACCTGGAGGGACCCGAAATCGAGCCGCTGCATCTCCGGGACGGAGTCCGCGGAGTCGAACGGGCCCCCCTCGGCGGACTCCGCCTTCGCGGGAGCCTCCTCGGCGGTCTCCGCCGGCTCCTCGGTCGCCTCGGGACCCTTCTCGGGCTCCTCGGCCTGCCGGCGACGTCCAAAAGCCACGACTCACGCTCCTTCTCGACTGTGCTCATTCTCGCTGCCGCCCGCGCCCACGGGCCCACGGCCCGCTCGCGTGCCGCCTTCGTCCCCCGGCCCGGCCGTCTCCCCGCCTTCATCACGCGTGGGAGCGAATCCGCCGGTGGAACCGAACCCGGCGGCTCCGCGCGCCGAACCGGGAAGCTCGGTGACCTCGTGGAACACGGCCTGCTCCACCCGCTGCACGACCATCTGCGCAATGCGGTCTCCGCGCCGCAGCCTCGCTGTGGCGCGGGGGTCGGTGTTCAGCAGGGTCACCTTGATCTCACCCCGATAGCCGGCATCGACCGTACCGGGTGCGTTGACTATGGTCACTCCCAACCTAGCGCCCAAACCGGACCGCGGGTGAATGAAAGCGGCGTAGCCATCGGGCAGCGCGACCGCGATGCCGGTCGGGACGACCGCACGCTCCCCCGGCGGAAGCTCGACGTCGGCGGCGGCGACGAGGTCGGCGCCCGCGTCGCCCGCGTGGGCGTACTGCGGCAGGGGCAGCTCGGGATCGAGCCGCCGGATCAGCACATCGACCTTGACCACGGGTTCACCTCACGCGCGTTACCTGCCGGAAAACCCCACGACCCTATCCAGGCCGCCGGGCGCGGCCGGGGCTGAAACGCCGCCGCCGCGCGAGTCCGGCAGTTGACCCTACCCGTTCCCGGGCGATGACCACTTCCGGAAGGTTTGGCGTTAATGCGAGGGATTACGCGTAGCGTTACGCCTGTTACCCGGGGTTGTTCTGCGGGCGATCCGTCCCGCAGAAAGGGGACGGACATGAGCGAACCGGAGCGGACCATCACCCACCGGTCGCTGGACGGCGTTCGGGTCCGGCTCTCCGGCGCCCAGGATCTCGGGCGGCCGTGCACGTCGGTGGCGCGGATCGCCGACCGCGGGCGCCTCCACGAGATCTCCAGCGGTACCCGCGCGGACGCGCTGGGCTGGGCCGAGGAGATCGGGCTCGACCGCTTCGAGCAGGAGTTCCGCATCCAGGGCGGACGGCTCCGGGTCGGCCGGACCGCGACCCGCGACGCCGACACCGGGCTGAGCGACCCCGTCCTCGCGGCCGTGTGGGAGGGACGCCGCCACGCGGTCTTCACGCACCTGTACCACGCGCGCCCGGCCGACGCGGTGGCGTTCTTCGGCACGATGCGGCTGACCGAGCACGCCGACGGGATCACCGCCGTCCCGCGCGGGCGGGCCCGCCGTCCCGACCCCGCCGAGATGGTCAAGGAGGTCCCGGGGCTGGGGCTCCTGGAGATCACGGCGCTGACCGGGCAGACGCGCAAACGGCTTCCGTCGTGGCGCGGCGCCTCCGTCGCGGGCGGGGAGCTGTTCCAGGACACGGTGGAGGGCCAGGGCCCCTACTTCCTCCTCGCGCTGAGGTCGCTGCTGGTGACCGTCCTGCCGGAAGAGGACCGGGTGCGGGAGGTCCCGCAGCGCCTCGCGGGGCTGGCCGTCAGGGCGATCCGGTGATCGGGCTCCTGGCGGGGATCGCGGTGACGGCGGTTCCGCTCGTCCTGCTGGTCTCTGTGTTCGCGCATTCCAGGCGTCCTCGGATGCTCGCCGCGGCGCTGCGGGCGCACCGGACGCTGCCTCCCGCCCTCACCGGTCCCGTGGCGGCCGCCGCGATCGCCGCGGAGGCGCTGGCCGGCGCGGGCGGCGCGGTGGCGCTGCTCTTGCGGCTGGACGGCCCGGTGCGCGCGGCGTCCGGGGCGGCGGCCGTCCTGCTCGCCCTGTACGCGCTCTACGCGGCGTACGTGTCCAGGACCCGGCGCGGCGTCCCGTGCGGTTGCGCGGCCGCGGACACCCCGATGACCGGCTGGGTCGCGGGACGGGCCGCCGGCCTCTCCGCCCTGGCCGCGGCCGGCGCCCTCCATGGGCCGCCGGCCGGCCCGACCGCCTACGAGCTGACCGTCGCCGTCACGGCGGGGCTGGCGTTCGGGGTGCTCCTCTGGACGCTCCCGCACGCCATGGCCGAGGAGAGGAGACCCGCCGGATGAGCTTCCAGAACAGCGCCCTGCTGCTGTCATGGGTGGCGATCCTGCTGCTCTCGCTGGTGGTCGCCGGCCTCGTCCGGCAGGTGCACGCACTGAGCCGGGGAGCGCCGCACCGGACCGCGCTCGGGCCCGCGCCCGGCGCCGCCGCGCCCGCGTTCGACCGGCTCGGCCCCGGCCTGCTGCTCTTCCTGGACCGCGACTGCGGCGTCTGCACCGAGGTCCTGGCCGCCGCCGGCGGTCTGGACGGCCCACTGCACGCGATCTTCGCGGGACCGCCGCCCGGCGGCGTGCCGCCCTCCGGTCCGCCCCGGCCGGGCCTGACCGTGCTCGCCGACGAGCAGGACGGCCTGTTCGCCGACTACGGCGTCCCGGCCACCCCGTTCGCCGTGCTCGTCGGCGCGGACGGGCGGGTGCGGGCCGCCGAGCCCGTGGGCTCCCCCGACACGCTGCGCGAGCTGACCCTGGAGGCGAGCCGATGACCGCCGAGCCGACGACGGGGCCGACGCCCGGGCCGGTGATCGAGCTGGAGGACATCCCGCCGCTGCGCGGCCCGCGTCCCCGGGGAGCACGGCGCATCCGGCGCCGGCCCGTCCCGCCGGACGCGCCGGCGCTCAGGCCGGCGCGCCGCAGCATCCTCACCGGCCTCTTCGCGGCCGGGGCCACCGCCGGCCTGAAGGCCCTCGGCGTCTTCCCGCCGGCGCGGGACGCGCTCTCGTCCGGGTTCGAGCTGGTCGGCTACTACGACATCTATCCGCGGTGCCCGTCGTACGCCTCCGGCCACAACTGCTCCCCCGGCTGCGGGCCGAGCTACGCGTGCAGCTGGTGCTGCCGGACGAGCGGCAGGTACAAGGGATGGCACAAGTCGGGCGCGTCGCATCCGGGCTGGTACAAGCTGCGTCCCAGCCAGTGCTACGGCGGCGGCTACGACGGGTGGCTCTGGGCGTACTCCGGGAGCTGCGGCTCGTGCAAGAAGGGCGTCACCTGGCGCTGCCACGACGGCTGGAAGAAGTCCAAGCAGGGCAACTGGTACAAGACCATCTGCCGCAAAGCGGTCGCGTGCAGGAACTGAGCGCCGGGCGGCTGCGGCGGGGCCTGGCCGACCCGCTCCTGCCCGCCGCCGCCCTGGCACTGCTCGCCGTCGCCGCCGCGGCCCTCGGCGCCGCCGTCCTGTGCTGGGCGTCGGTCGGCGCCCTCGCCGGGTTCTCGCTGTCCGGCAGCGTTTGAACGCGCAACAGCGAATCGGTGCTGTTCTCGCCAGGTTGGCGGGCCCCCGTACGGCAGGGCGAGGTCCTGGCCGTCTTCACCCTCGGGCTCCTGCTCGGGGGGACGCTCGTCGCGGCGGTCGTCTGGCTGCTGTCCGGCCTCGCCGCGCCGCTGCCGCCGCCGGTCCGCACCTCCGCGATCCTTACGGTGGCGGCCCTCGGCGTGGCCCGAGAATCCGGCCTGATCCGGATCCCCCTGCCGCAGAACGCCCGCCAGATCCCGCCGGAGGTCCTCCAGACCCGGCTGCGTCGCGGCTCCCTTCAGTTCGGCTTCGAGCTCGGCACCGGCGTCCGGACCTACGTCTCGTCGACCAGCCCGTACGTGCTGGCGCTCGCGCTCCTGCTCAGCGTTCCGGCCCTGTCCGCCGCCCTCCTCACCGGTGCCGCGTTCGGCGCCGGGCGCGCCCTGAGCGCCGTCCTCGCGTACCTGGCCCGCGACGATCACCGCGACGCCGTCCTGGCCGCCCGGGTGCCTCACCTGAAGTCCGCCGCGGCCCTCACGGCGTTCGTCGCACCGGCTCTCCTGCTCGTGTGACACGCTGTAGCGAATGATGGGTTGATGGTGCGACATCGGCCGTTTCGCCTTGACGTCCTCATTGGACCTCGATTCGATAGAAACCGAACCTGATTCTGAGATCGGCTTCGAGGATGGTGCGCGGCATGACGACCACGGCGCGGGCGAAGGTCGACGGCAACCTGTCCAACCTGGAGTTCTGGGCGCTGCCTCCGGACCGGCGCATGGCGGCGTTCGCGGACCTGCGGCGGCGCGAGCACCCGGCCTTCTTCCCGGAGCTGAAGCTGCCGTTCGTCAAGACCGGGCCGGGCTTCTACGCGCTGGCCAGGCACGCCGACGTCGTCGAGGCCAGCCGCACACCGGAGGTCTTCAGCAGCGAGCCGTGCTCCAACAGCGTCGCCGACATGCCCGGCTACCTGGCGCGCTACTTCGGCTCGATGATCAACATGGACGACCCCCGGCACGCCAAGATCCGTCGGATCGTGTCGCGGGCGTTCACCCCGCGCATCCTGGAGAAGATGGAGACCGACCTCCAGGCGAGCGCGACCAGGATCGTGGACGACCTGATCGCCAAGGGGTCCGCGGACTTCGTCACCGACGTCGCGGCGCGGCTGCCCCTCCAGGTCATCTGCGACATGATGGGCATCCCCGAGCCCGTGCGCCCGATGGTGTACGACCGGACGAACATCATCCTGGGCCTCGGCGACCCCGAGTACTCCGGCGGCAAGGACTACACCCGCGACGGCATCACCCGCCTCGGCGCGCTGTACGGCCTCCTCAAGGTGATGGTCGCCGGGTACGAGCTGAACCACCTGGCGATGAAGCTGGCCCGCAAGCGGCGCAGGAACCCCGGCGACGACCTGGTCTCCGCGCTGATCTCCGCCGAGGTGGACGGGGAGCGGCTGACCGACCAGGAGATCGGCTCGTTCTTCATCCTGCTCGTGGTGGCCGGGAACGAGACGACGCGGAACGCCATGTCGCACGGCCTGAAGCTGCTCACCGACAACCCCGAGCAGCGCGCCCTGCTGCTGGAGGACTTCGACGCCCACGCTCCCGGGGCCGTGGAGGAGATCGTCCGGATGTCCACGCCGGTCATCCAGTTCCGCAGGACGCTCACCCGGGATCACGAGATGAACGGCCACCAGTACAGGACCGGCGACAAGGTCCTGCTGTTCTACAACTCGGCCAACCGGGACGAGAGCGTCTTCGAGAACCCCGACGTCTTCGACATCACGCGCTCCCCCAACCCGCATGTGGGGTTCGGCGGCCCCGGCCCGCACTTCTGCCTCGGCGCCAACCTGGCCCGGCGCGAGATCACGGTGATGTTCCGCGAGCTGTTCACCCGCGTCCCCGAGATCCGCAGCACCGGGGAGCCCGACCGGCTGTTCTCCAGCTTCATCAACGGCATCAAGCACCTGCCCTGCGAAGTCTGAAGGGCGGCCGGGCTCCGAGCGGCGGGTCCGGTCAGGTCGCGGGCGCCAGGACGACGTCCACGGTCAGGCCGGCGGGGGCGTCCTCCAACGTCAGGTCGGCGATGCGTCCGGCCGCGGCCAGATCCGGCCGCGAGATCCGCAGCACCTCGGCGCCGCGGACGACCGCGCTGGCCACGTCGGCGCGCATCGACGCCTTCGCCTCCGACTTGGCCTTGCGGACCTGCCGGAGCGCCTCCCCCGTCGCGGCCAGGACGACCGGGTCCCCGCCCGGCGGCAGCTCGGCCGCGGACGGCCAGGACGCCGCGTGCACCGACCCGTGCCGCCACCACGACCAGACCTCCTCGGTCACGAACGGCAGGACGGGCGCGAACAGGCGCAGCATGACCGACAGCGCCGTGCGCAGCGCCGCCCGCGCCGACTGCGCCTCCGGGCCCTCCCCGTAGGCGCGCGTCTTGACCAGTTCCAGGTAGTCGTCGCAGAACTCCCAGAAGAACCGCTCTGTGCGTTCCATGGCCCGCGTGTAGTCGTGCCCCTCGAACGCCTCCGTCGCCTCCTTGACGACACCGGACAGCGCCGCCAGCATCGCCTTGTCCAGCGGCTCGGTGATCGACGCGTCCGCCTCGGCCTCGCCGAGGCCCAGCACGAACTTGGACGCGTTGAGGATCTTGATCGCGAGGCGCCGGCCGACCTTGATCTGGCCGGTGTCGAACGCGGTGTCGGTCCCCGGGCGCCCGCTGGCCGACCAGTAGCGGACGGCGTCGGAGCCGTACTCGCGCAGCAGGTCGATCGGCGTGACGGCGTTCCCCTTCGACTTCGACATCTTCTTGCGGTCCGGGTCGAGGATCCATCCGGACAGCGCCGTGCCCTTCCACGGCAGCGAGCCGTGCTCCAGATGCGCGCGGACGACCGTGGAGAACAGCCACGTCCGGATGATGTCGTGCCCCTGGGGGCGCAGGTCGTAGGGGAACACGCGGCCGAACAGGTCGGCGTCGCGCTCCCAGCCGCCCGCGATCTGCGGGGTCAGCGACGAGGTCGCCCAGGTGTCCATCACGTCGGGGTCGCCGACGAAGCCGCCGGGCTTGCCGCGCTGGTCCTCGGTGAACCCCGGCGGGGCGTCGGAGGACGGGTCGACGGGCAGCATGTCCTCGGGCGGCGTGACCGGCTCGTCGTAGAGCGGCTCGCCGGAGTCGTCCAGCCGGTACCAGACGGGGATCGGGACGCCGAAGAACCGCTGCCGCGAGATCAGCCAGTCGCCGTTCAGCCCCTCGACCCAGTTCTCGTAGCGGGCGCGCATGTAGCCGGGGTGCCACTCCAGCTCGCGGCCGCGGGCGATCATCTCGGCGCGCAGGCCCGCGTCGCGACCGCCGTTGCGGATGTACCACTGCCGGGTCGTGACGATCTCCAGGGGCTTGCTGCCCCGCTCGTAGAACTTCACCGGGCGGGAGATCTTCCGGGGCTCGCCGTCCAGGTCCCCGGACTCGCGGAGCAGCTCGACGACGCGCTCCTTGGCGGAGAACACCGTCTTGCCGGCCAGCTCGGCGTAGGGGTGCGCGGGGACGCCCCGCGGCGGGTCGGCGGCCAGCCGCCCGTCCCAGCCGACGATCGCGCGGGTCGGAAGGTCCAGCTCGCGCCACCACGTGACGTCCGTGACGTCGCCGAACGTGCAGATCATCGCGATGCCGGAGCCCTTGTCGGGCTCGGCCAGCCGGTGGGCGACGACCGGGACCTCCACGCCGAACAGCGGTGTGCGGACGGTCGTCCCGATCAGCTCCCGGTACCGCTCGTCGTCAGGGTGCGCGACCAGCGCGACGCACGCGGGCAGCAGCTCGGGACGCGTCGTCTCGATGTAGACCGGTCTCTGTGCATCACGCGGCCCACCTCCCCCGTGGAACCGGAGCCGGTAGAAGGCGCCGGGCTGCTCGCGGTCCTCCAGCTCGGCCTGGGCGACGGCCGTGCGGAACGTCACGTCCCAGAGGGTCGGCGCCTCCGAGACGTACGCCTCGCCGCGCGCCAGGTTGCGCAGGAACGCGCGCTGGGACGCCATGCGGGAGTCGTGCCCGATCGTCGTGTACAGCAGCCCCCAGTCGACCGACAGGCCGACACGGCGCCACGTCTCCTCGAACGCCTTCTCGTCGACCTCGGTGAGCCGCTCGCACAGCTCGATGAAGTTGCGGCGCGGGACCGGGAGCTGGCGCTTGGGGTCGGGCTTGGCCGGAGGCTCGAAGTCCGGGTCGTAGGGAAGCGACGGGTCGCACCGGACACCGAAGTGGTTCTGGACGCGGCGTTCGGTCGGCAGGCCGTTATCGTCCCAGCCCATGGGGTAGAAGACCGCCCGACCGCGCATGCGGTGGAACCGCGCGACGGCGTCGGTGTGGGTGTAGGAGAAGACGTGGCCGACATGGAGGGAGCCGCTCACGGTGGGCGGCGGGGTGTCGATCGAGTAGACCTCGGCACGCGGCCTGGTCCGGTCGAAGCGGTAGACGCCGCCGTCCTCCCAGGCGCGTACCCACTTGTCCTCCAGGCCGTCCAGGG
>NZ_SMKH01000587.1 GCF_004348515.1 Actinomadura sp. KC345
CCCCTCCGCCGGGGCCCCGGGCAGCACGGGAGGGTCACGGCGCTCGGTGCCGAGAAGGGCCGCCGTGACGTGCTCGGACCACACGGTCACAGCACCACCGTCCCCTCGGTCTCGTGCCACGCCGCCAGCGGCAGCAGGCCGCGCGGCCCCCACTCGCCGGTCACCGTGACCGGCCCGCCGCCCGACAGGGCGAGCAGCCGCCACGGATCCCCCATCCGGAGCGGGAGCGCGTCCCCCGCCTCATCGATCACGTACAGGTCGCCTCCTCCGGTACGGGCCAGGCGGACGTCCTCCAGCGCCGCGGGCCAGCGGTCCAGCCAGGGGTCGCGCGCGAGCGCGGCGGCGTGCTCGTCCAGCAGGCCCCGGACCGACGTCCCGCCGGGCATGCCCGGCGCCGCGGCGCCGAACCGCTCCGCGACGAGGGCCCGCAGCGGCTGCGACCCCGGGTAGAAGGCCAGCTCGGCATCGACCTCCGTACCCACGATGAACGACGTGTCCAAGGAGGCGCCCGGCGCGGCGAACGAGAGCACGAGCGCGGGACGGCCCGTCCTCCGCCCCCGCAGCCACACCCGCCGGGTGGTCAGCAGGTCCTGCGCGGTGTCCCGCGCCCCGGTCACGCACCACAGGTCCCGGACGCGCTCCCCGCCGGTGAGGACGTCCTCCTGCGCGACGGTGAACCCGATACGGGAGCGGACGGTCTCCTGGAGCCCCTCCGGCAACCCGTCCCGCCGCTGATGGGCCCGGACGAGCAGCCGCAGCAGCGCGTACTCCTCCAGCAGCCGGTCGGGCCAACCGGGCGAGCGCGGTATCGCCGCGAGGCCCCTGACATGCCCGGCGAGACCGCCCGCCTGCGCGTCGACGAGCCGCCGCGCCGCGTCGTCCCACAGCCGGTAGGGCGCCTTCTCCGCCTGTGCGAGCCCGTGCGCCACCTGGTCGCGGAGCCACTGGTCGAGTTCGCCG
>NZ_SMKH01000588.1 GCF_004348515.1 Actinomadura sp. KC345
CTTAGTGCGTGTTTGAGAAGTTGATCTAGGTCGGTGTGTCTGCGTGACCGTCCGGGTAGGTTCGCCCCAGGATGGCGGGATGTCTCGGCAGTCGTGTTACCCCTCGGACCTGACCGATGATGAGTGGGCGCTGGTCGAGCCGCTGCTGCCGGAGGCCGGCAGCGGAGGCCGCCCGGAGAAGCACCCGCGGCGAGAGATCGTGGACGCGGTCTTGTACGTGGTGCGCACCGGCTGCGCGTGGCGGCAGCTGCCCGCGGACTTCCCGCCCTGGCAGACGGTGTACTGGTACTTCGTGCGGTGGGAGAAGCAGCGGGTCACGCTGCGGATCCTGGACGTGCTGCGCCAGCAGGTCCGCCGGGGAGAGGGGCGCGACGCCGAGCCCAGCGCGGGGATCATCGACTCCCAGAGTGTGAAGGCGGCCGACACCGTCGGCCGCGGCACGCGCGGGTACGACGCGGGCAAGAAGGTCGCCGGACGCAAGCGGTTCATCGTCACCGACACTCTCGGCCTGCTGATCACGGTCACGGTGTGCGCGGCGAGCGTCCAGGACCGCGACGGCGCCAAGGGCACGCTGCTGGGCCTGTATCTCACCACTCCGCGGTGCCGGTTCGTGTTCGCCGACGCCGGATTCGCCGGACGCCTGGTCGACTGGGCCGCGCAGACGCTGCGCACCACCCTGGACATCGTCCGCAAACCCGCAGACCAGAAGGGCTTCGTTGTCCTCCCTCGGCGGTGGGCGGTCGAGCGGACTTTGGCGTGGCTGACGGCCCACCGGCGGCTGGCCCGCGACTACGAACGCCACACCGCCACCAGCGAGGCCATGATCCGGTGGGCAGCGATCGGCCTCATGACCCGCCGCCTGGCGCGCGGTGGACGACCCGCTGTCCGGCAAGGCCCGCGTCCCCTCAAGTACCAATAACAAGATTCTTCTCAAACACGCTCT
>NZ_SMKH01000589.1 GCF_004348515.1 Actinomadura sp. KC345
GGGCCGGGGTGGGTTGGCCAAAAAGAATCTTCGTTACGTTGTGTCCCCTTAAGATCACCCAGGGTAGCTAGACGCTGTACGTCGGACCGATCTGGAGGAACAAGGATGCATGTAGGGGTAAAGCTCGGCGTCAATCTGGCCGCCGTCGTGCTCGCGGGGGGCACGCTGGGCGGTGCGGCAGCCGCTTCGCAGCCGCCGCCGAATCCGGGGCAGGACGAGCAGGGGGCCGCCCAGCCCCGGCCCTCGCAGGAGGAAGGGCACGGGCCCGGCGGCATCGAGGTGGGGCCCGAGGGCGCCGCCAAGGCGCTGGAACGGCTGAAGCAGCGGAATGAGCAGCGTGCTCGCTGGTGCCACGGAAGGGTTCTCCCCTCCAACGGGCTCAACGTCCGGAGCGGGCCGGGCACCGGGCACAAGGTGGTCGACACGCTGGAGCACGGCAAGCACGTCACCACGAACTGGAGCAGCATCCAGCGCAGGGACGGGTACCTGTGGGTGCGGCTCCGGCACAGCCCCCACTGGATCGCCGACTACAAGATCGGCCACGGCAACGGCAAGTGGTACATCGACTACCGCAACTGCTGAGCGGCCTTCGCCTCGCCCCATCGTGCCGACGACGGGGCGGGGCGTTCATCGTCCCGCGGACGCGGCCGGCGGGGCGAACCTGATCATGTAGGAGCCGGGGGGCGCGGGGACGTTGCCGCTCGCGCGGATGGCCAGGACGGCGATGAGGGCGGCGACGGCGAGGCCGACGACGCCGACGATCCCGGCGGCCACGTACTGGGAGCGGCGGGGCTCGTACGGGGAGCGGGGACGCTTCATGACCGGCAGGCTAGGGCCGCGGCGCGGTCGCCATCGCGGTTCTTAAGGCGGATTTAAGGGCCGGCTATGCCGATCCGGGGGTGCGCGTCCGCTGGCCGCGGGAGTGGCGGCGGCGGA
>NZ_SMKH01000060.1 GCF_004348515.1 Actinomadura sp. KC345
GTGGTGGGGGTGGGGGTTTGTACTACGCCCTGGTCGAACTGGACCTTGGGTTCTGCCCAGGGGAAGACCACGTACCAGAAGATGGCGGCTGTGGCTATGAACAGGCCTACGGCCGTGGCGGTCTTGGTGGGCCACGCGCCGGGTAGGTGGCGCCAGATCCAGGCGTACACGAGGGGCTCCTATGCCTGCTTCACGCGGGGGACTGCGGATGCCAGTTCACCGAAGATGATCATGCGTTTGGCGGCGGAGAACTTGGGGTGGCAGGTGGTGAGGGTGATCAGGGATTCGGCGGGCTTGCGTTCGGGGTGGCCCGGGACGGGGGCCGTCACCTCGGTGGCGGAGGGCGCCACGATCTTGCGGTCCGTGACCTTGTAGACGTACTGCTTCTCGCGGGTGTCGATGAGGATCTCGTCGCCGCGGTCCAGTTCGCCCAGGCGGTTGAAGGGGGCGGAGTAGGTGGTGCGGTGGCCGGAGATCACGAAGTTGCCGACCTCGCCCGGGTCCGCGGTGCCGGGGTAGTGGCCGGGGCCCTTGCGCAGGTCTTCTCGGCCCACGCCCTCGATCACGACGAAGCTCCAGTCCTCGCCGAAGCTGGGGATGCGGATCATCGCCAGTCCCTTGCCCAGCTTCACCTGCTCGGTGGTGACCTTGGGGGCCTCCCACGTGCTCAGCATCTCCTGGCTGAGGCGGTCCTGCTGGTCCTGGGTGTAGCGGCCGGTCCCCCACAGGGAGTAGGTGACGAAGAGCATGACGATCAGTCCGGCGGTGATGCACAGTTCGCCCAGGAGACGGATCAGCGTCCGCACCGGTGCGTCCTCCTCGGGGGTGGGGCCGGCCAGTCCGGCGGCGTTGCCTTGTCGACGGTCCGCATCTCGGGGACGCGTCCACGACGCCTTGGAGATCAGGGTATTGCCCACGCGGTGGACGGCGCTCGTCGAGATCACCCGATGGTCCATGGTCTGCATCGCGCGGGCGGGGCCGGTGAGCGCTGTGAATCCCCGGTCGGCGGCCCGTTTCGGTCTCGTATTGTGACGTCCGGCCGCGCGCGAGATACGGTCGGTGTCGTGGCGGAGGCGCCGGTACCGCGGCCCGTGCTCGCGCTCGCCGTGACGGCTGGGATGATGCTTCCCCGCGCTGTACGCCGTACTCTGCTCACCAGCGACTACGCTAACCGACAAACCACCCATGCGCGGTCCGGCGCTCCGGCCGCCGGACCGCCCGAGGAGACCGACGCACCGTGGCCAAGTCGAAAACCCGCAAGAAGGCCGTCTACACGCCCCCGCAGAAGTCCAAGGCCCCCGAGGTCAGCCCCCGGTGGCTGGTCCCCACGATGGTCGGGCTGTGGCTCATCGGACTGGTCTGGATCGCCGTCTTCTACGTGACGGCCAGCACCGGCACCGAGGTCCCGTACATGACCGACCTCCACAACTGGAACCTGGGGATCGGATTCGCGGCGATCATTCTGGGCGTGATCCTGTCCACCAAGTGGCGCTGACGGCGTACCACCCCGGGTTCTTCCACAGGCGCGCGGACGCCGCGTGGCGTGAGCGGCGTCCGCGCGTGCGCGGCTACCCGATCGTGGGGGTCAGCTCCGTCGTCCTGACGGCGACCAGCGCGAGGAGCAGCGCCAGGGTGACCAGCGGCGCCCCGATGTGCAGCAGCTTCCGCTGCGCGGCCGGGGCGTAGGCGAAGGCCGCCGCCAGCACCGCGCCGACCACCAGGCCGCCGACGTGCCCCTCCCAGGAGATCCCCGGCACCGAGAACGTGATCACCAGATTGATCACCAGCAGCACCACGATCGGCCCGACCGGTCCGCCCAGCTTGCGGCCGATCACGAAGAACGCTCCGAACAGGCCGAATATCGCACCGGACGCGCCGACCGCCGAGTCCGCCGGGGCGCCGACCAGGTACAGCAGCACCGAGCCGCCCAGCCCCGACAGCATGTACAGGGCGAGGAAACGCCACCGTCCGAGCACCTGTTCCAGCGCGGGGCCGACCGCGTACAGCGCCCACATGTTGAACAGGATGTGGGCGATGCCGAACGTCCCCCCGCGCTGGTGCAGGAACATCGTGGTGAACAGCCGGTACCACTCGCCCTCGGCCACTCCGCCGACCTGGCCGTCGGGCAGCAGCCCCCGGCCGAGCATCATGAACTCCCACACGACGCGCCACGACGCCAGTTCGGCCAGGTACGCCAGGACGCAGGCGCCGATCAGCGTGTAGGAGACCACGGGTACCGCGGACGTGGAGCCCCGCGCGCCGAGGACCGTCCGGGGAACCGCTTTGCGGACCCCCCGGCTGGCCTCGGTGACGCATTCCACGCACTGGTGCCCCACCGCCGCGTCCCGCATGCATTCCGGGCAGATGAACCGGTCGCACCGTGTGCAGCGCACATACGTCTCCCGGCCCGGATGCCGGTAGCAGGTCGGCACCGAGGTCTCGGGGGCGGGACTGGGTTCTGTGCTCATCTGGGGCTCCGTGGGGCCGGTACGGGCGTCACCCGCTGTCAGGTCTCACAGTAGGAAACGACTAACGGCGTTCGATCGTCACCGACTGGATGACGACGTCCTCCTGCGGACGGTCGTTCCGGCCGGTCGGGACCTTGCCGATCCGGTCGACGACGTCGGTGCCCTCGATGACCTTGCCGAAGATGGTGTGCCGGCCGGTCAGGTGCTGGGTGTGGGCGACGCTGAGCGTGATGAAGAACTGGGAGCCGTTGGTCCCCGGCCCGGCGTTGGCCATCGCCAGCAGGTAGGGCCGGTTGAACTTGAGGTCCGGGTGGAACTCGTCCTTGAACTCGTACCCCGGGCCGCCGGTGCCGGTGCCCAGCGGGTCGCCGCCCTGGAGCATGAACTGGTCGATCACGCGGTGGAAGATCGTGCCGTTGTAGAGCGGCTGGTCGCTCTTCTGGCCGGTGCGCGGGTCGTGCCAGGTCCGGTTGCCCTCCGCCAGGTCGACGAAGTTCGCCACCGTCTCGGGCGCGTGCTCCGGGTACAGCTGGATCACGATCTTGCCGAGCGACGTGTTGAGCGTCGCGAAGATCTCGTTGGCCACGCTGACTGCCTCCTCGTGGAGCTGGTCTGTACGTCTGGACGCGAGGTCCCCGCCCGGAAGCGGTCACCCTAGGTGTTCGGACGATTGCAGATACAGGGTTTACCTTCCCGTCTTCGGGAAGGCTGCTCGACAGGACCTCGCAAACAGGGAGGTTAGCGTGTCCCTAAAGATCAGTATCCGCCGGAAGCCGCAGGAGGAAGCCCTCACGCGGTTCGGCCGCGTCCAGGAGATGGCCCGGCAAGGCGTCGACTCGTGCCGGCAGGGTGCCTCCTCCGCGGCGGAGCGGATCAGGCCCGCAGCGGACGGGCGTGTGATGGTCGTCCGCGGCTGGAGCGCACCGAGACTCCGGCAGGCGGCCCGGTATGTGGAGACCGGGCTGGCTCCGCGGGTGAGCATGTTCCTGACCGACACCGCCCACCGGGTGGAACCGCCGAAGAAGACCAAGTCCGGGCGCGGCGCCCTGATGGCGATGATGGGGGTGGTCGCCGCCGTCGGCGTGGCCGGTGTGGTGGCGACTCGGCGCGACACCATCCGGGATCTGACCAAGGGTTCCGGTGAGCAGGCGGGGGAGGCCACCTCGGCCGACTCCATGACGGTCACCGGTGCCGATGTCGATGGTCAGGTCCACTCTCCGCACTGACGCGGACAGGTTTCATTCCGCCGAGGATGAACGTCGTTCATCGGAGGGCCCGGTCGGTCGCGGCCGGGCCCTCCGGCGTGCCGGAACGTGGTCCGATTCACGTTCGCTCCATCTCGTCCCACTCATCCCCACGGTTACTACCAACCGGTACGGTGAACGCCATGTCACCGAAGCGCTCGATCCGGCAGGCGCTGGCGAGCCGGGCCAGGGACCGGGCGCGCCGGGGCGTGCACACGGCCGTTCACCACGCCTGGGAGTGGATCCGGCGGCACGGCGAGATAACCCCGCTGACACCGGGCCGCCGCGAGTTCGCCTACCTGGGCGAGGGCGCGTGCATCGGCTTTCCCGTCGGCGCCATCTACGGCGAGCCGTGGATCTCGATCGGCGACCACACGCTGGTCGGCACGCACGTCACGATCTCGGCGGGTTTCGTCCCGGGGCTCGACCTCGGGCCGGACGTGATCGTCCGCATCGGCGCGAGCTGCTCGCTCGGACGCGGCACCCACATCGTCGGGCACCAGTCCATCGACATCGGCGACGACGTCTTCACCGGTCCGAACGTCTACATCACCGACCAGAACCACACCTACGGCGACGTGCACACGCCCATAGGCCGCCAGTGGCCGGAGAACAACCCCGTCGTGATCGGCGACGGCTGCTGGATCGGAACCGGCGCGATCGTCCTTCCCGGGACACGGCTCGGCCGCAACGTCGCCGTCGCGGGCGGCGCGGTCGTCCGCGGCGAGTTCCCCGACCACGCGGTCATCGGCGGCATCCCCGCCAAGATCCTCCGCAGCCACGACAAGGAGAACGGCTGGCAGCCGCCGCTGCGCACCGACCCCCTCATGTCGCTGGACGAGCTGGCCGCCCTCTCCGTGGACGGCTTGGACGGCCTCCAGGTCCTCCAGGACAAGCTCCGCGAGGAGACCGCCGCCCGCGACGAGGACGTCCTCCGCGAAGAAGCCGGCTGACGGCGTCCGTCCAGCGGGTCGGCGGCGCCGCGATGACGACGGCCGGCAGGTCCCCCGAAGGCGATGCCGTGGAAGCCGCATCCCAGGTTCGACCATGCCGGACCAGGCCGAGCGGCGAACCTCGCTAGTAGATGCCGCTGTAGAAGCCATAGGCGAGGGCCAGTGCCACGATGACCACGACGACGATCAGGCTGATCCATTCGGAGGCCCGTCCCCGGGTTCGGGGGGCTCGAAGGTGAGGGCACCGCGGTTGTAGACGAGCGGGGTCCCTCGTAATACAGGAGCAGCGGCTGTCCCGCCCGGGTGTCCACCGTGAATGCCGCTCGTCCCGTCTTGATGCCGAAGTACGAGCACCAGACCTTCAGCGGCCACACGCCCGGAGGCAGGGGCAGCGGATTGTCACCGTGCTCCAGACGCCACCGGGTGCCGCCGACCTCCGCCAGCATCGGCAGGAACGCGATCCTCCCCTTCATCCGTGTGTACTGCTTCTCCGCACGGATCACCACTGGGACGACCGGCCCTTGCGGGCCATGACCGTAAGTCACCCAATCCCCCTAACCGCCGGCGACCGTTCTCAAGATCTGAGACGCCCGTCCCCGACCCCGGGTTCGACAGGTGGAGCGCGCGGTCCGATCCGAGCGCCGGCCGTCACGACCAGAGCGCCGCCGGACTTGCCGAGAAGGTGGAACGTCCGCCCGTGAAACCGTGCGGAAACGGCTGGAGCCCCGCCCTTCGCGGGCGGGGCTCCATGGTGGGCCGGTCAGTTGTAGCGGGCGGGGCGGCGGTCGGAGCCGCCGCGGCGGTTGCCGTGCGAGCCTCCGCCGGAGCGGGGGCCCCCGCCGCCGCGGCGCTCGCCGCCGGAGTAGGAGCCGCGGTGCTCGCCGTCGCGGGGACGGCCGCCGTAGCCGCGGCCGCCGCGGCGTCCGCCGCCCTGGCGGCCCCGGCCTCCGCCGCCCTCGCGGCGGGGACGCTCGGGGATGATCGGGCCCTCGATCGGGATGCCGGACGGCGGGCGGGCGCCGGTCAGCTTGACCAGTTCCGTGTCGCCGGTGGTGACCCGGGTGCGGGGCGCGTTGATGCCGGCGCGGCGCGTCATCGCGGACGTGGCACGCACCTGGTGCGGCAGGACGAGCGTGACGACCGTGCCGCTCTCACCGGCACGGGCCGTGCGGCCCGCGCGGTGCATGTAGTCCTTGTGGTCGGCGGGCGGGTCGACGTGCATGACGAGGGTCACGTCGTCCACGTGGATGCCGCGGGCGGCGACGTCGGTCGCGACCAGGACGCTGATCGAGCCCTCGCGGAACTCGGCGAGCGTGCGGGTGCGCAGGCCCTGGCTCTTGCCGCCGTGCAGGCCCGCCGCGCGGACGCCGGCCTGGACGAGTTGCTTGGCGAGCCGGTCGACGCCGTGCTTGGTGCGGGCGAACAGGATCGTCCGGCCCTCGCGGTTGGCGATCTCGGCGGTGACGGCCGCCTTCTCCTTGGGCGCGACCAGCAGGAGGTGGTGCTCCATGGTGTCGACGGACTCATCGACCTGGCCGATGGCGTGCGTCACCGGGTCGTTCAGGTAGCGCTTGACCAGGACGTCGACGTCCTTGTCGAGGGTGGCGGAGAACAGCAGGCGCTGCCCGCCGGGCTTGGCGGCGTCGAGGATGTCGGTGACATCGGGCAGGAAGCCCATGTCGGCCATGTGGTCGGCCTCGTCCAGCACGGCGATCTCGATGTCGGACAGGTCGCAGGCGCCCTGCCGCATCAGGTCCTTGAGGCGGCCGGGGGTGGCGACCAGGATCTCGACACCGCGGCGCAGCGCGTCGATCTGCTTGAACATGGAGGTCTGGCCGATGACGGTCTTGAAGTGCAGCCCGAGGCCGCGGCCGAGGGGCTCGAGGTTGTTCTGGACCTGCTGGGCCAGCTCGCGGGTCGGCACGAGGATCAGCGCCAGCGGACGCTTGGGGGCGGCCTTGCGGCCGGAGAGGCGGGTGAGCAGCGGCAGGCCGAAGGCCAGGGTCTTGCCGGAGCCGGTCTGGCCGCGCCCGAGGACGTCGCGTCCCTCCATGACATCGGGGATCGCGGCGGCCTGGATGGGGAACGGGGCGTCGATGCCCTGACGGGTCAGGGAGTTCACCAGCGCCGACGGGATACCGAGTTCGGCGAAGGTGGGAACCCGCTCCTCGTCCGCGGTGGCGGGCATGGACGGGTTCTGTGCAGCGTCAGCTGTGGTCACGCATTACCTTCCGAGAGGGGGGCACGTCTCGGGAGGCACCACAGTATGAATGGGCTGCGGGCTGCAAGGACGAGCCGGACGCCATGGGGGGCGCCGAAGAATGATTCCTAGAGTCTAACGTCGCCGTGGGGCGTTCTTATGCCCCGTCCCCGCCGGAACATTCCGCCTTGTTCATCCCATTGGGGATCAGCAGCCACAGAACGCGGTGGTCAGGGGGTACACGGACGCTACCGGACGAGGACCGGGGCCTGGCGGTCGATCTCCCGCGCCATGGAGGTCACCATCTCCTCGAAGGCCGCGGCGCCGTAGCGGGCGTGGAGGGCGGGGTAGACGTTCTTGCGGGCGGCCTCCCGGAGCATCCCAGCTCAGGTCGGTGTGCGCGATCCGCCGTCCGAGGGCCAGCTCGTCGTGTGCCCGCCGGGTCACCCGGAGGAGCTCCGGATGCTCCGTCGACTCGGAAAGGATCATGCGCGTCGCGTCCCTGAGGTCCATGAGCGAAGTCTATGCGCACCGGGTGACGCGCGGACGCGGTCCTGTGAGGCAGTTAACCACGCGGCGTAGTACTACGGCTCGTAGTATGTCTGACAGGATGTAGTACTACAGCTTGTAGTAGATAGCCGGAGAGGCCCGCGCCCATGGACCCTGTCGACATCGCCCGGTGGCAGTTCGGGATCACCACCGTGTACCACTTCCTGTTCGTCCCGCTGTCGATCGGACTGTCCGCGCTTGTCGCGGGACTGGAGACGGCGTGGATCCGGACGGGCAAGACCGCGTACCTGCGCGCCACCAAGTTCTGGGGCAAGCTGCTCCTGATCAACTTCGCGATGGGAATCGTCACCGGGCTCGTGCAGGAGTTCCAGTTCGGCATGAACTGGAGTGACTACTCCCGCTTCGTCGGCGACGTCTTCGGCGCGCCGCTCGCCATCGAGGGGCTGCTCGCGTTCTTCGTCGAGTCGACCTTCCTCGGGCTGTGGATCTTCGGCTGGGACCGGCTGCCCAAGGTCCTCCACGTGATGTGCATGTGGCTGGTGTCGATCGGCACCGTCCTGTCGGCGTTCTTCATCCTCTCCGCGAACTCCTGGATGCAGCACCCCGTCGGCTACCGCATCGACGAGGAGTCCGGACGGGCCGTCCTCACCGACTTCTGGGCCGTGCTGACCAACCCGACGCACCTCGCCGCGTTCCCGCACACGATCACCGCCGCGTTCGTCACCGCCGGCATGTTCATGGCCGGCGTCAGCGCCTGGCATCTGGCCCGCCGCAGGAACGTCGAGGTGTTCCGTCCGTCGCTGAAGCTGGCGCTGGCCGTCACCGCGGTCGCCTCGATCGGCGTCGCGATCAGCGGCGACACGCTGGGCAAGGTCATGACCGAGCAGCAGCCGATGAAGATGGCCGCCGCCGAGGCGATCTACGAGACCGAGCAGCCCGCCGGGTTGTCCGTGCTCACCATCGGGACGCTGGACGGCACCGAGGAGATCTTCGGGATCAAGGTGCCGGCCGTCCTGTCGTTCCTGTCCACCGGCAGCTTCGACGGCGAGGTCAGGGGCATCAACGACCTCCAGGCCGAAGCGGAGGCGACCCACGGGCCGGGCGACTACCGGCCGGCGGTCCCGGTCGTCTACTGGAACTTCCGGCTCATGGCCGGGGTCGGGTTCCTCACCGCCTTCCTCTCGCTGGCCGGGCTGTGGCTGCTGCGGCGCGGGCGGCTGCCGTCCAACCCGTGGGTGTACCGGATCGGGACGCTCTCGCTGGCGCTGCCGTTCATCGGCAACTCCGCCGGCTGGATCTTCACCGAGATGGGACGGCAGCCCTGGTCGGTCTACGGCGTGCTGAAGACGTCGGCGGGCGTCTCGCCGAGCGTCGCCGCCGGCTCGATGCTCCTCTCCGTCGTCGCGCTGACCGCGCTGTACGGCGTCCTGCTGTTCATCCAGACCGGGCTGATGGCCAAGTACGCCAAGGCCGGGCCGCCCTCGGAGGACGAGGTCCGGCCCGAGGACCCCGCCGGCGACGACGACCCCGACTCCGAGCGCTCGCTGGCGTTCGCCTACTGAGAGGGCCGCCTGGTCATGGAACTCACCACCGCCTGGTTCATCATCATCGCCTTCCTGTGGACGAGCTACTTCTTCCTGGAGGGGTTCGACTTCGGCGTCGGGATGCTGCTGCCGGTCCTCGGCCGCGACGACGTCGAGCGCCGCGTCGTCATCAACACGATCGGGCCGGTCTGGGACGGCAACGAGGTGTGGTTCGTCGTCGCCACCGCCGCCATGTTCGCCGCGTTCCCCGAGTGGTACGCCACCCTGTTCAGCGGCTTCTACCTGCCGCTGCTGCTCATCCTGCTCGCGCTGATCGTCCGCGGCGTCGCGTTCGAGTACCGCGGCAAGCGCGACGAGCCGCGATGGCGCGCCCGCTGGGACAAGGCGATCTTCTGGGGCAGCCTCGTCCCCGCGTTCCTGTGGGGCGTCACGTTCGCGAACATCGTCCGCGGCGTGCCGCTGGACGCCGACCACGAGTTCACCGGAACGCTGGCCGACCTCCTCAACCCCTACGCGCTGCTCGGCGGCCTCACCACGATGACCCTGTTCGTCCTGCACGGGGCCGTGTTCCTCGCGCTGAAGACGTCCGGGGACATCCGGACCCAGGCGCGCCGCGTCGCGAGCATCGCGGTCGTCGCGGCGGTCGCCGCCGGCGGGAGCTTCCTGCTGATCACGCAGCTCCAGCACGGCAAGCCGGTGACCTGGCTGACCGCCGGGGGCGCCGCCGCCGGGCTGGTCCTCGCGGCCGCGGCCAACGGGCGGGGACGCGAGGGCTGGGCGTTCATCGGCACCGGGGCCGCCATCGTGCTCGCCGTCGCGACCCTGTTCACCGCGCTGTTCCCGGACGTCATGCCCTCCACCCTCGACGCCGCGAGCAGCCTGACCACCGAGAACGCCGCGTCGACCCCCTACACGCTGAAGATCATGACGTGGGTCGCGGTGGTGTTCACCCCGATCGTGATGCTCTACCAGGGCTGGACGTACTGGGTGTTCCGCAAGCGGATCGGCACGTCCCACATCTACGTGCCCAAACCCGAGCAGGTCACGTGAAGCCCCTCGACCCGCGGCTGCTGAAGTACGCCCGGACGACGCGGATCTTCCTCCTGTCGTCGGTGGCGCTCGGCACCGCCACCGCCGCGCTGATCATCGCACAGGCGACGCTGCTGGCCGGCATGCTCACCCGGGCCTTTCTCGGCGGCGCGTCCCTCGCCGACCTGCGGACCCCGATGCTGCTGCTGCTCGCGGTCGTCCTCGCGCGAACCCTCCTCACGTGGCTGCAGGAGGTCGCGGCGCACCGCTCGTCCGCCGCGGTCAAGTCGCAGCTGCGCGGGCGGCTGCTCGCGCACGCGCTGCTTCTCGGGCCGCGCTGGCTGTCCCTTGAACGCAGCGGGGAACTGGCGACCCTCGCCACGCGCGGCATCGACGCGCTGGACGACTACTTCTCCCGCTACCTGCCGCAGCTCGTGCTCGCGGTGATCGTCCCGGCCGCCGTCGGCGCGCGGATCCTGCTCGGCGACTGGCTCTCCGCCGTGACGATCGCGGTGACGCTGCCGCTCATCCCGGTCTTCGCGATCCTGGTCGGCCTCACCACCCGGCGGAAGATGGACCGCCAGTGGCGGACGCTCTCGCTCCTGTCCGCCCACTTCCTGGACGTCGTGGCCGGGCTGCCCACGCTGAAGATCTTCGGCCGGGCGCGGGCGCAGGCCGCCAAGATCCGCGAGGTCACCGACCGGCACCGGCGCGCCACCATGTCGACGCTGCGGATCGCGTTCCTGTCCGCGCTCGTCCTGGAGGTGCTGTCGACGATCTCGGTCGCACTCGTCGCCGTGTCCATCGGGCTGCGCCTGGTCGACGGCGGCATGGACTTGGAGACCGCGCTGCTCGTGCTGATCCTCGCGCCGGAGGCCTACCTCCCGCTGCGGCAGGTCGGCGCCCAATACCACGCGAGCGTCGAGGGCCTGACCGCCGCCGGACGCATCTTCGAGGTGATCGAGACACCGCCGCCCACCACGCCGCCTTCCACCACGGGCACGCGCACCGACGTCCCCGACCCGGCCCACGCCACCCTCCGCCTGGACGGTGTCACGGTCGCCTACGAGGGACGCGACACCCCTGCGCTCGACGACTTCTCCCTCACCGTCCATCCAGGCGAGACGGTCGCGCTGACCGGCCCGAGCGGCGCCGGCAAGTCGACGGTCCTCGCCGTGCTCCTCGGCTTCGTCCGGCCCGGCTCCGGTCACGTCCTGGCCGACTGGGACGACCTCACAGACCTGGACCCGGACGCCTGGCGCGCCCGCATCGCGTGGGTGCCGCAACGCCCCCACCTGTTCGCCGGGACGGTCGCCGCCAACATCCGCCTCGGCCGCCCGGACGCGTCCGACGCCGAAGTCCGGGCCGCCGCCGGGGCCGCGAACGCGCTGGAGTTCATCGACGCCCTGCCGGAGGGCCTCGGCACGCCCCTCGGCGAACGGGGCCTGGGCCTGTCGGCCGGCCAGCGCCAGCGCATCGCCCTGGCCCGCGCCTTCCTGCGCGACGCGCCGCTCCTCCTCCTGGACGAGCCGACCTCGAACCTCGACGCGGAAAGCGAGGCGGCCGTGCTCGAAGCCGTCCGCCGCCTGGCCGCCACGCGCACGGTGATCCTCGTGGCTCACCGCCCGGCCCTGACCGCCCTCGCCGACCGCGTCGTCCACCTGGAACCCGCGGCGGTGACGACATGACCCACCACCCCGACCACGCCACCCAGGACGCCTCCCCCGGTCCCGACGCTCCCAGGCCGCTCGGCCGCCGGGGCTCAAGCCGGGCGGAACGTTCGGCCTCCGGCGGCGTGATCCTCCGGCTCGTCGGATTCGCTCGGCCGGCTCGGGGACGGCTCGTGGTCGCCGTGGTGTTCGGGGTGCTGGCGCTCGGCAGCGGCGTGGGCCTGATGGCGACGTCGGCGTGGCTCATCTCGCGGGCCGCGCAGCATCCGCCGGTGCTGACGCTGATGGTCGCCGTGGCGGCCGTTCGTGCGTTCGGGCTGGGACGCGGTGTGTTCCGCTACGTCGAGCGCCTCACCGGGCATGACGCCACGTTCCGCATACTCGCCGATCTGCGCGCACGTGTGTACGAGCGGCTGGAACGACTCGCGCCCGGGGGACTTCCCTCGTTCCGTGGCGGCGACCTCCTGAACCGGCTCGTCGCCGATGTCGACGCCGTTCAGAACCTTTTCCTAAGGGTGCTGCTGCCCTGCACCATCGCTGCCGTCGTCGGCGGCGCGTCCGTCGTGCTGGCATGGGCGCTGCTTCCATCGGCCGGGCTTGTGCTCCTGTTCGCCTTGCTACTCGCAGGCGTTGTCGCGCCCTGGCTGTCGGCCACCATGGCGCGGCGTGCCGAGCGTCAGACGACCGACCTGCGCGCGGAGCTGACCTCACACGTGGTCGACACGCTGCAAGGCGCACCGGAACTCATCGCCTACGGCGCCGTACCTGGACAACTGGCCGAGGCCGCTCGACTGGACAGCGACTTCACGCGCGCCTCGGCCCGATCCTCCACCACCGCTGGAGTCGGGGCCGCCATCTCTGCTCTCGCAGGCGGTCTGGCCGTCTGGGGAAGCCTCGCCGTGGGGGTCCCGGCCGTCCGCTCGGGAATCCTCGATGGGGTGCTGCTCGCGGTGGTCGTCCTGCTCCCGCTGGCCGCATTCGAGGTCGTGGCAGGGCTGCCCTTGGCCGCCCAGTACATGGAACGGGCCCGGCATTCGGCGGCGCGCGTCTTCGCCGTCCTGGAGAGCCCCGAACCAGTACAAGACCCGGACGCCCCCGCACCGCTGCCTTCCGGCCCCTACACGCTCTCGGTCGAGAACCTGCGAGCCCGGTGGACGCCCAGGGGACCGCACGTCCTCGATGGCATCTCCCTAGACCTGACGCCAGGGCGGCGCTGCGCGATCGTCGGGCCGAGCGGTTCCGGCAAGACCACCCTCACCGCCGTCCTCCTGCGCTTCCTCGAACCCGCCGGTGGACGGACGACCCTCAACGGCGTCGACCTCCACTCCCTCAACGGCGACGACGTCCGCCTGGTCATCGGCCTATGCGCTCAGGACGCCCACCTGTTCGACTCGACGATCGGCGAGAACGTCCGCCTGGCCCGCCCCACCGCCACCGACGACGAGATCCGTGACGCCTTGCGCCGCGCCCGCATCCTCGACTGGGCCGACTCACTGCCGCGTGGACTCGACACCCACGTCGGTGAGCACGGCGCTCAGGTGTCCGGTGGCCAGCGCCAGCGCATCGCTCTGGCGCGTGCCCTCCTCGCGGACTTCCCGATCCTGCTGCTGGACGAGCCCGCCGAGCACCTCGACATCGCGACCGCCGACGACCTCACCGCCGACCTGCTGACCGCCACCGAGGACCGGACGACGCTGCTCGTCACCCACCGGCTCGCCGGCCTGGACGCCGTCGACGAGATCATCGTCCTCGACGCGGAAGGGCGGGTCGCCGACCGCGGCACCCACGCCGACCTGCTGTCCCGTCCCGGCGCCTACCGGTCCACCTGGCACCGCGAGCACACCGCCGAGCCCGTCCGGCGACCTTAAAGAAGGTAAATTATCCGGACTCGTGTAAACCCATTGCCACCCTTATTCGTCACTTTTCATTTGCAAACAATCCGAGCTTGTCCAGAACAATTCCGGATCGGCCGCCATCTCACCCCGTAACAGCTCCCAAGCGATTGGAACGGGGGAATCCGTCGATGAAGAACACGCTTCGCGCGGTACTCGGCCTCATGGCCGTGCTCCTCGCACTGGGCACCGGAATGGGCGCGATGAGCGCCGCCCACGCCGACGGCCCGAACACCGACCCGGCCGTGGTCAAGGCCATCCAGCAGCAGCCATGGGTCGAACTCGGCCCCGGCGACAGCGACTACCGCATCGCGTCCATGGGCTGCTACCTCGCGCAGTTCGGTCACCACGACAACTGCAACCCCACGCCCGAAGGCGAGGCCTGGACTCCGGAGTTCGAGGCCGCGGTGAAGGCGTACCAGAAGGCGCACAACCCGCCCCTGCCCCAGACGGGCAGGCTCGACACCGAGACCTGGAGCGCACTCCAGAACGACAACGGCGAGATCGGCCAGGGCAGCGGTAACACGGCCCAGGTCAAGGGCATCCAGTACGCGATGAAGGTCCTCCAGGACGACTCGCTCGTCGTGGACGGCCAGTACGGCCCCGCCACCGTGAAGGCCGTCACGGCCTTCCAGGAGCGCAAGGAGATCGACGCCGACGGCATCTTCGGCCCGATCACCTTCCGCGCCGCATTCGCCCAGGGCGCCGAGACCCGGGGCACCCCGGGCCGCTGACAAAAGGCGTCTCAATAGCCGCCCCGCGACCAGAACCATTGGTCGTGGGGCGGCCTCCACGCATGCTCAGACCATTCTTTCCGCGCGGCCAATGCCCACAGCCGGACGATCAGCCACCGAGCCCATATAGCCGACTCCCGTCTCGCTGCCCCCTGTCCAAGGGCATCGAACCCAGGCAGTGAACCGAGCATCCCACTGCCGTGCACCGCCGCCACTCGCGAGATCTCACGACCCGGCCCAGAATTCACAGCGGTGCTCGGCGCCGAACGCCACCGGCCGGACACCATGCGTGGACAGGCCGATGACAGGGCTGCCGGTGCCGGTGCCGAACACCGGCCACGCCGGGCGGCCGGGACCGTTCGGATCGCCGGTGCGGGCGAAGGCGGGCCAGTAGTCGATCATGGTCGCGCTCAGCCGGCGCTGCGCCCGGGTGAGCGGAGGGAACTGGCTGCCGGGGATCGAGGTGTCGAACAGGAACGGCAGATCCCAGCTGTGGTGTGCGCCATAGGACACGCCGTCGACGGGCTGCCTCTCCTCGCGGAACTCGTACGCGTACACAGGCATGTGCGGACGCGCCGCCCGGGCTGTGCTCAGCGCCGGGCATGCGTAGTTCCGGTCGGTGACAACCGCGGCCAGCGCGAGCGCCGGCGTGCCGAACTCGGCGGCCGGGTACTCCTCCAGGACCGCGGCGGAGTCTGCACCGAGCAGTGTCCGCAGCATCGCCGCGTACTCGTCCGCGGTCAGGTCAGGACGTGAACCGAGCACGGTCCCGCGGGCCTCGTGCCGTGTGCTCCCGAGCAGCAACGGAACATCGGCGGCCAGGCCGCCACGCAGCGCCGCGGCGGGCTGCCATGGCAGGTACGGTGTCCCGGCCACCGGCGCCCAGGCGGCGTCGCGGCGGTCTCCGAGCGGGTGCCCCACGTCCCCGAGGACATCGAGAAGCCGCCCAGCGGGCACGTCGCGCAGGCAGGCCGTGACCTCGCGGCCGGTACCGGCATCGGCGCAGCCGACCTCCTCGATCGCCTGGGCACCGTTCGCGTCCGCGTCCGTCTTCGTCTTGACCTCGGTGGTGCAGGCGCCGCTTTGCGTGACCGCCCGGTGGAAGAGGCCGCGTGAGCCGGGCGATGCGAGATGGGTGCACACGCTGCGTGCGCCTGCGGACTGGCCGGCGAGCGTCACTCGGCGTGGGTCGCCGCCAAAGCGGGAGATGTTGCGCCGCACCCAGCGCAACGCCTCGGCCTGATCGAGGAGTCCGTAGTTGCCGGAGACGGTGCCCTCGGCGTCGAGTGCCGGGCTGGAGAGGAAGCCGAGCGCTCCGAGCCGGTAGTTGACGGTCACCACGACGACGTCCCCGCCCTCGGCGAGTCGTGCTCCGTCGTACTCGGCGGCTGCTCCGGAGTCGAGTTCGCCGCCGTGCAGCCACACGATCACCGGGAGCGGGCCGCCGGACCGGCCGCGCAGCGGCCGGACGACATCGACGGTGAGGCAGTCTTCACGGCCGACCACGATCGGAGCGCCCTGGTCGTCGAAGCCGGTCTGCGGGCAGGGCTCCGCGGGACCGGTCGCGTCGTGGACGCCCCTCCATCGTTCAGGCGGTGCGGGTGGGCGCCAGCGCCGACCACCGACGGGCGGTGCCGCGTACGGGATCCCGGAGAAGGTCACATGGCCGGCATCGCCGTCACCGCGGACCCACCCCGAGTCGACCCGCACCAGGCTCGGATCGTGTGCCGCCGCGGGCGGCGCGGGGAGTCCGAGGGCGGCGACGGCCAGGCCGGCGAAGACGGCGGTGAGCGCGTGGACGAGGTCTCGTCTGATCATGTCCCTCAGCCTGCTCCGCCGCCGACGAGCATGCGTACAACGAGAGGCGTCACCGCCTGTACGCCATGTCGCGTACGCCGCGCGGAACGCGGCGGTGCCGGAAACCCGGGAGCGGCGCGCTTCAAGCTTGATCATGACGCGCCTGCCGAGAGTCCGCACCACCGTCCATGACGGCCCGCTCACCAACTCTACGACCGATTGGTGCGGCGGCCCATCAAGGCCGTGCGCCGCACACGCCGCAACGTTCAGCGGTCAGGAGTACAAGCCTTTCCAGTACTCCTCATGACTGTTGGTGAAGTCATCGGGACGCGTCTGGCGTAGGTCGTCGTATCGCGCGCGTAAAGCCGACGAGCGGCTTCCGGCAGCCCACACTCGTAGGTAGTCATGATCGCCCTGGCCGCAGGAAGTATCCGCCCCTGGAAGATGAGGCGGTCAAGAGGATCCGGCTCGACACCCGTGAGCGCATCGTGGCAGCCGAGAACCCGCGCAACGCGACCCAACGACCGCCACCAAAGGCTGCCGGACGAGGCCGAGCGTACGCACAGCCGAGGCACCCCATCCGCTGACCGACTCCGCACAGCCCCCCAGAAGCCGCCCGGATCTCGCTGCCGTACCGGTGGCGTCGCCACCATCCCAGGGCTGCTAATTGATCGGATGCTCGTCTGGAAGCGGCTCGCGCACGTTGCCCAACATGCGCGGTTCGCACGCCCCGATCCTGGTGAAGTTCCGCCGGGCCTGGGCAAGACTCAAAGCGCCGTTCGGACCGCCTCTGACAGCGTCAGCATCGTGCTCATCCTGGCCGTCGTCCTCCCAGAAGCACACCGGACAGATCTCGAAGTAACCGCGCTGCTCCAGCGTCAGATAGCCGCAACAAGGGCACGCGTACGGCTCACCCCTCGGTGGACGATGCACGTTCGTGAACACCGAGGAATTGTCGCGCCCGGAGACACTCCCCACAACCGTCCCTGCCTGAGCGTCTCCCAACCACAACGCAAGCACACCCTGGCAGCACGCCACCCCCGAGACCGACCGCGAGATCGCCGACACCTGAGCGCCATGGCCAAGCCCGAACTCAAGGGCAAGAGGGATCGGGCACGGAAGCAAAAAAGAGGTCGTGAGAGACGAGAGCCAGGTCGGAACTTCAGTCCTGACCTGGGCTTCTGGTGGGTGGAGCCTAGGGGATTCGAACCCCTGACACCCGGCTTGCAAATCTGCGAGATCAAGCCATGTCGGCGCTCCCACCTCGGCAAACCATGATCCCCAAGTGACCGCTCTTACTCCTTGATCACCCTGCTTAATGGCCTGCTAATGGCCGCCGCACCGTCCGCCGACCAGCGCCCTTGGGCAGCGTGCTGAACGCACAACCGCCCCGCCTGAGCTTCCCGTCTGCCGTCGTCCCGCGCTCCGCGCTGCCGGGCTGGGGAGGGGCTGTCTCGGTGGAGCGCCCCACCGGACGAACGACCGAGACAGCCCCTCCCCAGTCTGGTAGATCTCCGATCGGGACGACGGCAGACGGGAAGCTCAGGCATCCCCCAACCGCCAACGACCGCCACGGGCGCACCCTGGGCTTCCCAGAGTCAGAGCCCCCCGCCGGAGGTGAGTAGTAATGGCGCACCCTCAGACCGTCATCGCCTTGCCAACCTGCGCTCCCTGCTCTCCTGCCTGTGCGAGCGGAAGATGCGGCGCACGAGGAGGATCCCGCCACCAGAAGAGTTGCGCCGACCAGCAGTTTCCGAACGGTCCTCCTTGTGACGGCATCCGCAAGGGGAGCCGTACAAACCAAAGAAAGGCGCAATGATGGCAGACGAAAAGGACAAGCGCGCCAAGTGGGGCGAGACCAAAGCCCACCAGTCCGACGCCAATGAGCGGGAAGGCGTCGACCGGGAATCGGACGATGCCTACCGTTCAGGCCCCCAGGACCAGGGGGGCCAGTAGAGCGGACACGGGCATGACCTCTGGGGATAACTGATCCCCGGAGGTTCGAAGGTGAAGGGCTGGCTGCTTGCCAGCCCTTCATTTATTGTCTGAAGTCCAGCGGTCAGGGCGTTGGAGTCTCAGCCGACTGCGAGGAACTAGGCGGCGGCGCCGGACCCCGTAACGAGCGGTCGGAGGCGAACCGGCTGGCGCGGCGCGATGTGCGGCCCGGCGCGGCCGACCGGTGACCGGCGCCCACGCCGCACGCTCCGGGCGGCCTGGCGCGGGGCCGTGCAGCGGCCTGAGCGCCGCCGCCCCTTGATCCAAAACAGCCCAATTCGGCAAGGCATCGCGGGTGTGACCGTCTTTAGCCTCGACGCTGTGCTTCGTGCGCGGTACCGATCAGGGATCTGATGTCGTCGGTCAGCGCGGGATTGGTCGCGACTGTGGCGGCCGATGCGAATGTGTGGTCGGTACCGTCCTGGTCGGTGACTTCGGCTCCGGCTTCGCGGGCGATGATGACTCCGGCGGCCATGTCCCACGGCTTGTTCGAAAGTGTGATGCTGGCGTCTAGCTTGCCTTCGGCGACCCACGCTAGGTCTATGGCGACTGAGCCGAACATGCGGACGCGTTGGACGTTCGCGGCTAGGCATTCGGTCAGGGCGATGCGTTGACGGTTCTTGGCTTCGGCGTTCTCGCCTATCGCGTAGTCGCCGATGGCGACGATGGCGTCTTTGAGGTTGGTGGTCATGCTGGCTTGGATGCGGCGGTCCCCAAGGTAGGCGCCAGTGTGCTGGGCCGCGTGGTAGCGCGTTCCGAGAAACGGCAAATCGATGACGCCTACGACGGGGCGCCCCTTCTCTAGCAGGCCGATTGAGATACCGCAGAGCGGGATGCCTCGGACGAAGTTGGCGGTGCCGTCTACCGGGTCGATAGCCCAAAGGAGTTCGCCGGTGGTGTCTCCTGTGATGCCCTCTTCCTCGCCAAGGATGGCGATGTCGGGGGTTTGCTCTTTGAGGTACTCGCGGACGGCGCGCTCTACGGCGTAGTCAACTTCGCTGGCCATGTCGCGATCACCCTTGGCGGTGAGCAGGCCGGGGACGCGGGTGCGCACTAGGTCGCTGGCAATCTCCGCTGCTCGGAGGGCGACAGGTAGCAGTGCGGCTGGTGCGTCGGTCATACGGTACGGCCTCGTTCCCATAGCGCGGTGAAGATCCCCTCGAACGTCCCATACAGGCCGCTACCAGTCGAGTTGCGCTCGGCGAGGAAGGTGGGCGAGTCCAGTCCGCGGGCGTTCGGTAGGTAAGGCTGCATCACGCATAGCTGGTCGTTGAGAAGCGTGATGTTGAACCGGATTGTCTCGTCGTAGACGGCGACCGACAGCCGGTCTTGGGCCTCGGGGGTAAGTCGCTTGCGTAGGCGCGTCAGGACCTCGATGTTCAGGCGCGTCAAGGTCGTGAGGTGGTTGTCTGTGTAGCCCTCTTCCTGTTCGCGGGCTCGGATGGCTTTGCCCTCGGGGTCTAGGAACAAGGCTTGCAGGGTGGTCCCGTCCTCAATCAGCCGGTGTAGGCGCTGGTCGGGGTACTGCTGGCACAGCATGTTGAGTGAGAGGCCGGCGGCCCGGATGCTGCTGGCTCCGTCGAGTAGCGCGTGTGGTGGGTGCGCGAATGAGAACTCGGCGCGGGTGGTGAACACGGCGGTGACGTCGGCGTAGGTGTTGGGGCCGATGCGGTCGGCCGTCGACTCAAGGTCGGCACGCTCCCCGCTCGTGGCGTAGGCGTCGGACTCGTCCGCTAGGACGTGCGGCGGGCAGGGTGCGAACAGCTCGTCTGCGGTCCACTCGGGGAACATCGCCTCCAGGACGCGACAGTGATCGACGTAGGGAAGGCGTTTGAGTCCGCCGGACGTCCAGCGGTGGAGCTGCGCGCGGCTCGGCGCTGTGTCGATCAGTTCGGGCGAGACCAGCTTGGCGGCCTTGTTGTAAGCGGCGCAGAACATCCCGTAGCGCTGTAGGCGGTGCTGGCGAATCACGACTTGCAACAGGATCGGTTGGGGAGACACCGGGCCGTCCTCTCGTGGTCGCTTCTCAGGCTAGAGGCGCCATGACGCAGAAGACGAGACAAAGTCGAGACAGTTGTAAGACGTTGATGTGCGAGACGAGATCGTCACGGTGTCGTGACGCAACGTAACTTGTTGGCACGGTGTCGTCATGGCGAGCGATTGCACCTCTTGCAGGGGACGCGGGGTCAAGCGGCGGGTGGCGCGGCGGACGCTGGCGGCGGGTCACGTGGCGGGCGTTCCGGCTGACAGTCGTCGGGACTCTTGCCCTGACTGCCGTGGGACCGGCCGCGCCTCCGAACGGCGGGAAGGTGCGGCGTCGTGAACGCGCGGGATGTCGAGTTGCGGCTTCTGGCCGATCTGCAAACCTCGCTCGTCGGTCTGGGTCTGGCCGTGCGGCTGCATGAAGCCATGCCTGGGCTCCTGGTCGGCACTGCGAATCCGGGCCTGTTCGTGTGGGTGTTCGTCGGGGCATCGGGACGAACGTTCACCTGGCGGCGCGACGACAGCAAGCATCCGGTCGACGATGTGCCCGGCGCGGCGGGCAAGGTCGCTCGCTTCGTGGCCGCGCAAGGCGGGCAACTCAACGGCTCGGCGAACGACCACTTCGACTAGCGCTGTGCGGCTGGCCTGACGGCTGGCCATGGCGCATTGAACGGCAGAGTCGGCGGCGCGGTGAGGACGGTCCGTTGCGTGATCGCCCCCCACTGCCCCCCAGTGATCACGCCTGTGGGAGGGGCGGACCAAGCCCCGCGCCTCCGGCTCTGCTTCCAACGAAGGTGAGAACAGGTGATGGGTCCTTCTATCTCGCGCGATGCGGAACTTCGGGTGTTGGGCGATCTGTGCCGGATCTTGGTCGGGCGTGGTCTGTACGTGGAGATGCGCGACGCGATCCCCGGCCTGACGATCACCCGGACGGGCGGGACGACTCTGGATGTCGTCGGGTACGTCGTGGTGAACCGTCGCAAGGGTGAGATCTCCTGGTGGCGGATCGACAACCTTCACCCGGTCACCGACCTGGACGGGGCGGCGGACCGGATCACCGCGTTCATGGCCGAATCGGCATCGTCCGACCGAGCGAGGTTCCGCACGTGAGGCCGTGGACGGGGCACACACTGGACGATGTGACGGCGGCGGTCGTCACCCTGGAGCGCCGGTTCCCTGGGGCGTCCGTCTGGTTCGGACAGCACACGTCACGGTGGTGGGCTCTGATGCCCTGGGCGGCGTGGTGGCTGCTCCTCGAAGGGGCGACGCCGATGGAGCTGGCGGACCGGATGACTGAGGCGCGCGGGTCCGCTGCTCTGTGATGGTTTGATCGGGCCTGCTGAGGTCCGATAGTCGTGACAGCCGGGATGGGTTGGGCGTACATTAGGCGTGACCTGGTAAGACAACCTGTCGGATGATGGACGGTCAGGATGAGCCTTGAATCCGTGCCCCCCAAGTACGCCCAGCTCGTCACGGAGCTTCAACGGCGCATCGAATCTGGTCAGTACGCTCCCGGCTCGGCGATGCCCAGCGAACACCAGCTCATCGAAGAGTTCGGGGTGAGTCGGCCCACCGTGGTGGCGGCCCTGCGGGTGCTGCGAGATCAAGGCTGGATCGACTCCCAGCAAGGCAAAGGCCGCTTCGTCCGGGGCCGTCCTGCTCTCGCCTCGCTAGAGAGCGCGCGGGCGGGCCAACTTCGCCTGGCTGGCTCGGAAGCGGCTCTCCCCGGTGAGGTTTTGGCCGCTGGGGTTGTCGACGCACCGAACCGCGTCTGTTCCCTTCTCGACCTTGACTCGTCTGGCAAAGCGTTCCTTCGCCGGCGGCTGCTGACGGCGAACGGTGCGCCCTCTGAACTCCTGTCACTCTGGCTGCCGCTGAGCCTTGTCGAAGGCACGGACTTGACCAGTGCTGAGCCGCTGCCACAGGGCGTGAGGCAGCATCTTGAGTCGCGCAAGGGCGTGACCTTCGATCACATGATTGAGCACATCGTCGCGAGGATGCCGACCGGCGAAGAAGCGGCCGCCTTGTCCATGGGTGAGGCGACTCCGCTCCTCGTCGTCTACGCGACTGCTCGTGACGCTGCCGGTCGTCCGCTGATGGTGATCGACACGGTCTTGCCCGCCGACCTGCATGAGCTGGAAGACGCCTACCCGCTGGCGTGACCGTATCCGGCCACACGCCAGTTAGTTACTTGATAGACCAAGCTGGGTACGCTTACGATCATCTTGATAGGTCAACTGACAGACAGTTGACCGAATAGGAAGTGATCACGATGGCGGTGCAGGGTCCGTTCAAGGTCGCGTTCGGGGACGTGTTCCCCTACGGCGCGTACATCAAGGGCGGTGTGGAGCCGGTGCGCGACTTCGACCGGTCGACCAAAGAGAACTTCATCCAGGCCCGCGACAAGGACACCGGGGAACTGGTCTGGGCCGTGGAGGTCTTGGACGCCGACCCGGAGTCCAAGGGGACGTTCAAGGTCAAGCTGATGGGGCCGGTGCAGCCGATCATGCCGGAGGCTCCGGCGGGGTTCCCGTTCGTGCCGGTCGAGTTCGACGGCTTGGCGGTGACGCCGTACGTCAACTCCGGTACCGGGCGGCTGGCCTACAGCCTGAAGGCGGCGGCGGTGTGTCCGGCCAACTCCCGGGGCGGCGGCGCGGCCCGCACTTCGGGCAAGGACAGCGCTGCGAAGGATGCGGCGTGATGGCGGGCGGGCGGATGTCGGCGCTGTCGCTGCCGATCGACGGCGCGGCCTCCTCGGAGTTCCGGGCGTTCCGGGGGCGTACTCCGCTGTTCACCGTGTCGGCGGGGCGGGTGCTGGTGACCCTGACCCTTCCCGAACGCCTCAACTCCTCGGATGTGGAGTTCGCGCGTGGGCTGGCTGAGCAGGCGGCGGCGTACGCGGTGGAGGTCGAACGCCTGTACCGCTCCGGCCGGTCCTCCTCGGGCCGCTCCTCGTCGGGGCGGTCCTCGGGCAAGAGGAGGGCTGCGTAATGGATTCCTACAGCTACACCACGGTTCAGGTGGAGCCGGACGGGTCGGCACTGACATCGGTGTGCATGCGGCCCGACGAGCGGATGTCGGTGCTGTACCCGCGCGGCAAGAACCGGGCGCAGATCTCGATCACGCACGCCAACGCCTACATGCTCGTCACCCCCACCAGGCCAACGGCGCCGACCGCCGAAGACGTCCGGGTCGCGCGCAAGCTCGCTGAGTCGTTCGCGGCGTACGCGGCCGAGGTGGAGCGGCTCCACGTCGAGAACGGCGGTTCCGAGCCTGCGCAGGACCCGGCGGCTTGATCTAGGTGGGGCGGCTGGAGCTGGTACCTCCGGCCGCCCCGCTTCTCTCCCCCACAGCAGCGCTAGTGAAGAGGTGCAACCCATCATGGCATGGGAGTTCCGCAAGCTCGGACCCGGCGAAAACGTCGCGGTCGAAACCCAGCGTGACCCGTTCGCGGCCCCCAAGTGGGCGCCTCCGGTGTGGCACATGCCAGAGGGCCTGGTGCTGATCGTCAACACCGTCCGCGTCCTGGTCCGCGTCCTGGTGTTCCTGGTCCGCAACATCGTCCCCGTCTCGATCACGGCCGGGCTCGGCTGGCTCGGCTACGCCTACGGGTGGACGGTCCCCGTCCTTGTCCTGGTCCTCGTCGGCGTCGTCCTCGCCACGTGGGCTGCGGTGGACCGTCCGTCCTTCGTCCGCTGGGTGGCCCGTCCCGTCCGGTCCTGGTGGCGCCTCGTCTTCGTGTACCGGCGGGACTGGCAACCCGTCCTGGTCACCGCCGGACTCACCAAAGTCCACAAGGGCCGCGAATACCTGCCCTCCCTCGTCCGCGTCCGCTGCGGCCCGACCTCTGATCGGTCTGCACCGACCGGGTGCGGGCGGACCGCCCATACTTCTCCGGCAAGCATCGGGTGCACGGGATGAACGTGCAGGTGATCGCGGGTCCGGACGGGACGATCCTGTGGACGTCAGGGGCGTTGCCCGGCAAGGTTCACGACCTGACCGCTGTTCGCATATGGGGCATCCTGCGGGAGTTGGAGAAGGCCGGGATCCTTACTCTGGCCGACAAGGCGTATCAAGGAGCCGAAGCGTCGGTCGTGATCACGCCCTACAAGGGCAAGGACAAGCCCGAGTCGCAGAAGCAGGCCAACCGGTCGCACGCCAAGTTCCGCGGGCCGGGCGAACGGGCGAACGCGCAGCTCAAGTCATGGCGGATCCTGCGGAAGCTTCGCTGCAGCCCGAGCAAGGCCGGCCACATCGTCAAGGCCATCGCCGTCCTACAGAACCACCGCGTCGCCCAGGCAGCCCGGGGATGAAATGGGTTCACTGTACGTTCGGCTTCTTCGCAAGCACATCGCGCCTCACCTGGGCGGCGTCCAGCTCGGCAAGCTCAGTACTCCGATGATCCGGGATTGGCGCATGGCGCTCCTCAACGAGGGTGTCTCGGCGTCCGTGACCGCAAAGGCGTACCGGCTGCTTCGCGCGGTGCTGATGACGGCCTCCGAAGAGGATCGGATCATCCCGCGCAATCCCTGCCGTATCCGTGGAGCAGGTGACGAGAGTCCAGAGGAACGGCCAATCCTGACCCTCGCTCAGGTCTTCGACCTCGCTGACCTCGTCGGGCGGCGTCCGGTCGGCAACATCCGCAAGCTTTCTGCCACGGAATACCGGCTCCGCTACAAGCTCGTTGACGGCGGCATGCGGGCCTTCCCGCAGAACTTCCCGTCCAAGGATGCGGCCGAAGCGGTCCTGTGGTCGATGGCTCTCGACGGTCACGCGGCCGTTCGACAGGACGACAGTTTCCGGGCGCTCGTCCTCCTCGCGACCTTCGCAAGTCTGCGTTGGGGTGAGGCGGTAGCGCTGCGGCGGCGGGATATCGACCTGAAGGCCGGCACGGTGACCGTCCGGCGGCAGTACCTCGAAATGGACAGCGGAGACATGGTCGTCGGTCCGACGAAATCGCGGGCGGGTGCTCGCACGGTGGTACTTCCGGCGGCGATTGTTCCGGCAATCCGGGATCACCTGGAACGGCACACGTCCACCGACCCGACCGCCCTCGTCTTCACAGGGGCAAAGGGCGGTGTCCTACGGCGGGGCAACTTCCGGCGCGCGTCGCGGTGGGTCGATGCCGTGGCAGCGATCGGCGTTCCGGGACTCCACTTCCATGACCTTCGGCACACGGGCAACACGCTCGCCGCGCAGAGCGGGGCCAGTCTCCGTGACCTCATGGACCGGATGGGGCGTGACAGCGTGCGGGCGGCGATGATCTACCAGCACGGGACGTCCGAAGCGGGCAAGGCTATCGCCAACGCGCTCAACGACCGGATCACGGCGGCCGGTGCCACGGACGGCGACGACCAGGACGACGATGACGACGGGACGTCCGGTGCGCTGGTTCCGGTGGCCTAATGGCCCGCTAATGGCCCGAACGCCCCCGTCCATGATCCGGATGGGGGCGTTTTCGCTGGTGGAGCCTAGGGGATTCGAACCCCTGACACCCGGCTTGCAAAGCCGGTGCTCTACCAACTGAGCTAAGGCCCCTTGCGGCGGGACAAGCCTACCCGTGGTCTGCGGTCACCGTGTCATCGACGGGGGCCGGGAGGACGAGGTCGGGGAGGGCGGCGACGCTGGGGAGGATGTGGGTGGCGCCGCCCTGGAGGAGGCGGTCGCGGTCGTGGGCGCCGGTGAGGACGCCGGCGACCACGGCGGCGCCGGAGCGGCGGCCGGACAGCATGGCGGCGGCGGTGTCACCGCAGACGGCGATGTTGCGGACGTCGTCCACGCCCAGGCGCAGGGCCGCGGTGAGGACGAGGTCGGGCCATGGGCGGTCGCGCGGGACGTCCTCCGGGCACAGCGTCAGGTCGACACGGCCCCACCAGCCGAGGGTGTCGAGGATGCGGGACTGCGTGCGGCGGCCGAAGCCGGTGAGCAGGCAGATGCCGATGCCGGCACCGCGGATGCGGTCCAGGGCGTTGTCCGCGCCGGGCACGGGGGTGAGGCCGCGCCGGTCGACGTGCTGGTCGTAGGAGCATTCGAACGCCAGGTTGGCGGCCTGGGCGCGGGGCTCGTCGAAGAGCGAGCGGAAGACGCCGATCTTCGACTCGCCGCGCGACTCGCGGAAGCGGGCCAGGGCACGCTCGTACGCCGCCGTGCCGGAGACGATCCCCAGTGCGGCGATCGCCTCGGCGAAGGCGGTGTGGACGGTGTCGCGGTCCGCGACAGTGGTCCCGGCGAGATCGAGGCAGGCGACGGTGATCGGGTCTGCTTCGTTCACGCCGGGGCCTTATCGCCGGCGTCTCAGCTGTCGGACGACGTGGCCTCGGTCCACAGGTCCAGCTCGGCGCGGTCCTGCTGGAGCCGGCGCCAGACAGCGAAACCACCGAGAGCGACAACGGCGAGAACGAGAAGCTTCTTCACGGTGGGACCCCTTCACCTTCGACTATGAAGCCAAACCCGGGATTTGTTCGATTTCCCAGGCTCTCCGCAGCCTAGCAATCGTTCATGGTCGTTCCGCACCCCCTCGCCGTATCGGACCGGATGTCCAATCCAGGTCCCGGTGCTGTCACGTCCGCGCCATCTCGCCGGGACGCCTGGACGACCGCATAATCCGGGGGGACGGATCTTCGGGAGTGCCGATGGCGGAGGACGACTTCCGGCGCTGGGAACGCGAGTTCGACTCGGGCTCGCCGGACGACGTGCCGTCCGAGGGCCGCGGGATGGTGCTGGCGGCGGGGGTCACCGCGACCGGGTGCGCCGCCATGATCGCGGTGGGTCAGGTGTCGCTCGGCGCCGCCGGGCTCGTGCTGTCGTCGGTCATCCTGCTGCTGTGGCGGATCGGGATGTGATCCGCAATGATCGCGGCATGGAGCTGCGCGGAGCGAACGTCCTGGTGACCGGGGCCACCGGCGGGATCGGCCGGGCACTGGCGATGACGCTGGCCGAGCGCGGCGGGCAGATCGTCCTCACGGGCCGGCGCGCGGACGTGCTGGAACCGCTGGCGGAGCGGATCGGCGGCCGTGCCATCGTGGCCGACCTGGCCGATCGCGCGGCGGCGGAGCGGCTGCTGGACGACGCGGGCCGGGTGGACGTGCTGGTGGCGAACGCGGCACTGCCCGCGTCCGGGCTGCTCGACGAGTACTCGGTCGACGAGGTCGACCGGGCACTGGACGTCAACCTGCGCGCACCGATCGTGATGGCGAAGCTCGCCGGCGCGCAGATGGCCGATCGTGGCCGCGGGCATCTGCTGTTCGTGTCGTCGCTGGCCGGGAAGACGGCGTCCGGGCACGCGTCCCTCTACAACGCGACGAAGTTCGGTATGCGGGGGTTCGCCCTGGCGCTGCGGGAAGACCTCCGGCCGCACGGCGTCGGCGTGTCGACGGTGTTCCCCGGCTTCATCCGGGACGCGGGCATGTTCGCCGACGCCGGCGTCTCGCTGCCCAGGGGCGTCGGCACCCGGTCGCCGCGGGACGTGGCGCGGGCGTCCGTCCGGGCCATCGAGCGGAACATCGCCGAGATCGACGTGGCGCCGCTCGGGCTGCGGCTCGGGGCCAGGCTGGGCGGTGTGGCGCCTGGCCTGTCGGCTGTCGTGCAGCGCCGCGCGGGTGGGCACCGGATCTCGCGGGGCCTCGCGGACGGCCAGCGCGACAAGCGCTGAACGGCGAGCCGGGCGGCCTGCTCGGGGCGACGTTGGTGCGGAGCCGCAGCCAGGTTCGAGTTCGGCACCGGCCCTGGATCCCTCACGCTCGGCTGATCTCGTCGGGAAGCCGGGCACCCTCGGGTCCGGTCGGGGCGTGGTCCGGTACGGCCCGTTCGGACGCGGGCGCCCAGCGCGCGGTCGCGAGGACGGAACCGCCGAGGATCAGCGCGAACGACACCATGATCGTCCCGGTGATGGGCTCGCCGAGGAACAGGACCCCGGCGGCGACCGCGACGGCCGGGTTCACGTACGTGAACACCATCCCCCGCGACGTGCCGACCTCCCGGATGAGCTCGAAGAACACGATGAACGCGAGCGCCGTGCACACCAGCCCGAGCCCGACGAGCGCGGCGAGCACCTGCCCGCTCGGCATCGATTCGGGACGGGTGGCCACGGCGGGTCCCGTGTACACGAGCGCGGCGAACGCGAGCGCGAACGCGGCCATCTGCAGGCTCGGGAGGTCGTGGAGGCGCCGGGTGGCGATGATCGGCGCGATCGAGTACCCCAGCGCGACGAGCATCACCTCGCCGATCGCCCATGCGCTGCCGCCTCCGAGGTGCGGCCAGGCCAGCACCACGACGCCGGTCAGCCCGACGAGCAGCCCCGCCCACCGCACCGGGCCGAGCCGCTCCGCGTCACCGGTGAGCCTGGCCAGCACGAACCCGATGATGGGGACGGCGGCGATCAGCAGGCCCGTCATCGAGCTGGTCAGCTCGGTTTCGGCGTGCGACAGCAGCGCCCAGGGGCCGAGGATCTCCACCGCGGTGAACGCCAGCAGGGGACGCCAGCGGCGGCGCACCACGTCCAGCCCTCCCGCCCGGATCGCCAGCGGCAGCAGGACGGCCGCGCCCAGCGCGGTCCGCGCGAACACCACCATGGCGACCGGTACCTCCTCGACCGCCACCTTGATCATTAGGTAGGGGATGCCCCACAGCACGCTCATCAGCGCGAACAGAACCCAGCCACGACGACTCACCGGAACCTCCGATCCTTCCCTCCGACCACCGGCCTGCCCAGGCCCGAACAAGACGGCACACCGCGCGCCCTGCGCACCGGTTCCGCACGACTGCTGTGTGTGCAGCCGGTGCGCGCAGATGCGCACTGATACGTGCGGCGACCCGGCGGCACCCGTAGGCGACGACGTCTGCGCCACCGACACGCCGGACGACGTGTGCGGGCCGTCCCCGTGCGGGTGGGGCGAGTTCAGGATGCGGGGCGGCGGGGCGCGCTGTCTTGAACGCTGTTGCGGTACGCGCCGGGTGTCACGCCGACGACGCGGCGAAACCATCTGTTCAGGTGCGCCTGGTCGGCGAACCCGGCCAGCGTCGCCGCCTCCGCCGGGCGGTGTCCGGCGTCCAGCAGCGCACGTGCGCGCGTCACCCGGTGCTGGGCGAGCCAGGCGTACGGCGGCATGCCCATGGCGTCTCGGAAGGCGCGGAGCAGCTGGTAGCGCGAGAGTTCCAGGTCGGCGGCGACCTCCGCGAGGGACGGTGGGGCGATCAGCTCGTCCGATAGGCGCACCGCGGTGGCGCGGGCGATCCGTGCGGCGTCGGTTCGGCGCGGTCCGGGCACGACTTTCGGGGCCGCCTCCGCATGCCGTCCGACAAGCGTGCCGAGGACGGCGAGCAGGCGTGACTCGCCTTCCAGCGGGTCCTCGCCGAGCCGCAGGGCGCGGTGGGCGAGCCGCAACGCTTCGCCGAGGCGCCGATCGTCGATGATCGGCTCGGCGAAGTGCGGACGCTCCGGCCCGCCGTCGGCCTTGATCGCGGTGCCCAGCAGCTCGGCGTCCGGGTAGAGGCAAAGGTAGGCGAAGCCTTCCGGACGCGCCGGACCACCGGTATGCGCTTCGCCGGGCTCGACCACCACAACGCTGCCCGCACCGGAGTAGACCTTGTCGCCGCGGTACCGCATCGTCTCCACACCGTCGACGGTGACGCCGATCGCGTACTCGTCGTGGATGTGCGGCGCGTAGTGGCGGCGGCCGATCCGGGCGGTCAGCAGATGGAGCGTGGACCCCTGGACGCCGTCGACCCGCGTCCAGACGGTCCGGTCGGCGGAGGTGGCCCGGTGCTCAGGCGGAGAAGACGTGCCGGAGGCGCCAGCGGTCCTCGTCACGGCCGAGTTCCGCGACGGCCACACCTTCGGCTCCCGTGACGCGGACCCGGTAGACGCGGCCTTCGTGGGCCGTTCCGTAGGTCTTCAGCACCTCGTCGACCGCGTAGCGCGACCCCCGCCACTCGTACGCGGTGAGTCGCCCCGCCAGGTCGTGCTCGGCGCGGATCGGCTCGTTCAGCAGCTGCCCCATGCGGCGAGCGTAGCACGGGTTCGAACTGGTGTTCGCAGGTCGGAAAGGCTTCGCAGCCCTCCGGCCCCCTGCCCCAGGGGGCTCGCGTCCATGCGCATCCACGTGCCGCCGGGCGTGGCGCGGCAGTCGACATCATGCCGACATTGGAGCGCAGTACGTGCCTCACGTCCAGACCAACAGTGAATGACCACCTCCCTCATCCCGAGCGGCGCGAGACGTTCGATCGAACACCCGTGAGTCTCTCCTTCAGGGTCTTTATCCACAGGCTAGGGATATCGGTCGCACACACCTCCCGTGGCGTACGGACAGGCGCTCCGGCAAGTCGTGTCCACAGCGAGATCCCCAGAACAACAGGCCTTTCCACGGACCGAGCGTCGTTGGGACGCCGTTCCCTCCAGCATCCACAGAGCCTGGACGGCCGCACACGGAATCCACACCCTGTGGATAACTGGCGTGCACAACCTGGGTACGGTCGCCGGCTCCTGCGTCCACCATTCTTCCCCAGCTTGCCCCCAACCGAGGCGACCGCCCATCCACGTCGTGGAAAAGCCGCTGACCAGCACGAACAGTGGTGTTGGCGAGTCGTTGCCCACAGCCCGTTCACAGCCTGTGGGCGATTCGCCTCCACAGACCATCGACACCGGTGGACAGCGTCGCCCACCGGGAATCCCCAGGCACGTCCCCAGATCACGCGTCGTCGAGTCGGCGAGGCTCTCCGGATCGATGGCGGCGGCAATGGCGTGATGGCCGCGTCGTTCGGGTGCGGGCCGTCCATGAGACGAAGCCGGGCCCGGGCCTCTCGGGCCCGGCGGGATCGGAAATGACTCGTCCAGGTCAATGACCTCGTCGTACTCCCGGCCGGTCCGGATCCAGAGATCGAGCACCCGGCGCGCCGTTTGACCCTCCGTGCTGCTGACGAACGCCCCACACCGCCGTTCAGGCACCGGAGGGTGTGGACGCGTCGTTGAGCCGTGCGGAGACCCTGCCAGGAGAGGATGATGTCTGCGTGATCGCGACCACGAGCACGACGGCCACCACGGTGCCCAAGGCTGTCTTCAGGACACTGGTGGAGAGGCACATGCCTTGATTCCAAGCCCCAGCCGAGCCACGAATCAGCGCGGCGAGCACCAGTCTTGAGGTTGGAGCATCCCCCGCCCTCAAAGTTATCCACAACCTGTGGGCAAGAGAACCGCGACAGTCACCGCATGCTCCCGCTTCGTCCAACAGGCGCCGTGGCGCGGTCGGCCGCGCCAGCGGTGCCGACCCCGACCCGGGGCAATTGACGGCAACGGACCCCGGCCCAAGACTGGGCGCCTCGTCGGCTGTCGAAGGGCTGCCATGCGTGGTGCGCTCGCGGGTCTGATGGCCGGTGGCTTGGTCGGAGCGCTGTGGGGAGCCACTAACAATTTCGGACTCTGGAACAGCGCGGTGGCCGCCGGCCTGATGGGCGCCCTCGTGGGACTGTGTGTCCGCCATTGGAAGGAAGCCGTACGCGGCGCGCTGGCAGGCCTTGTGACCGGCGCCTGCCTAGGGACCCTTATAGGTGGCTACACCTTTTTCGGACCGTTGTGGGGCGCCGAACCCGCTTACGAGGTCACCGACAGCGCGATAGGGACCGGCCTGATGGGCGCCCTGGCGGGAACATGGATCGGCCTGATCGCCGCAGCACCCCACAGCACACGGAAAACCCAACACACCCGCCCCAGAAACCCCAC
>NZ_SMKH01000590.1 GCF_004348515.1 Actinomadura sp. KC345
GTCTAGGAGTGCAGCGGCACGGGCGGCCTGTCCACGTGACGCAGTGGACCGACGATCGGGCTGCCCGTCCTATGCGCGGCACCGAGCATGTATCCGTGGTCGATCGCGATTCGTGCCCACACGGCCTTACCGGCGCCGAGGTCGAACCATCCGCATCCGCCCGACGCGAACGCCTGGACGAGGATCAGGCCGCGTCCGGAGGTGGCGAACGGGTGAGGCTCTTGGATCACGGGACGGCCGGGGTGGTCGTCCCACACGCACATTTCGACGCCCTGGCTGATGCGGCTGGTCCATACCCGGATGTTCCCGCCCTCGCAGAGTCGGGCCGCGTTGGACGCGAGTTCGCTCATGATCTGGCAGGCATCGCCCTCGAAGGCGCCGAGCCCCCAGGAGCCGAGCGCGCCGCGCACGAGTTCGCGGGCGAGGCAGACGCTTTCGGAACAAGCCCGGAAGGTCGCACTGAATATATTTTGTGAAGCTGGGTCCATTATGGGTTTCGCGGACATTGGCTGGCCTCTCGCGGTCTGCGCTACTGCCCACAGACTGGCGTCAGCGAGTACCGTTGTCCCATTGCGTTTGGAGATCACAAGTTAGGAGATCTTGAATGGCAAGGGCGGACAACCTGGATCCCGATCACAACCCGTGGCACTGGCTGGCTGTTGACCTGCGAATATGGCGCATCGAACGCAATCTTTCACAGGCCGAGGTAGGGCGCATGTGTGGCGTCGATAATTCTCGGGTTGCCAACTGGGAATCGGCTAGCGCGAAACTTCCGCAAATGCACGCCGAAACTCTTGACCGGGTTTGGAAGACTAGCCTCGATCTTTCGTGAGGTCGGTTGGGTCGCTCCGCGACCCAACCGACGCTTCGTTTTCGGCGGCGAGTCAGCCGTTGGG
>NZ_SMKH01000591.1 GCF_004348515.1 Actinomadura sp. KC345
GCCTCGAACAACGCCGGGATCGTCGTCCGCTCCGCCGGTGCGGCCCCTCCCCCGGCCCACTCGCCGAGGATCGTGGCGCGTTCCTCCAGGGAGAGGACGTCGGCCTTGGAGATGGACGCGTCGGGGTCGGCGAGCAGCGCCGACAGGTAGCGCTCGAAGCGCTCGATGAGCCGGTGCGCGGTGGACGGGTCGTAGAGGTCGAGCGCGTACTCCAACTCGCCGTCGAGACCGTCCTCCCGCTCGGTGAGGACCATCAGCAGGTCGAAGCGGGCGACGCCGGCGGCCAGCGGCTCCACCTCGGCGCTGAACCCGGGCATCTCCAGCCGCGCCTCGGGGTTGTTCTGGAACGTCAGCCCGACCTGGAACAGCGGGTGCCGGGCCAGGTGCCGCGGCGGGTTCAGCACCTCGACGAGCCGCTCGAACGGGACGTCCTGGTGCGCGTAGGCGGCGAGGTCGGTCTCCCTGACCCGCCCGACCAGCTCGCGGAACGAGGGGTCCCCGGAGGTGTCGGTGCGGAAGACGAGCATGTTGACGAACATGCCGACGAGATCATCGAGCGCCTCGTCGGTACGGCCCGCGACCGGCGACCCGATCGGCACGTCCGTCCCTGCACCGAGGCGGGTGAGCAGCGCGGCGAACGCGGCCTGGGCGACCATGAACGGGCTCGCGCCGGTGTCGCGGGACAGGGAGAGCAGCGCCTTGTGGATGTCGGCGCCGAGGCGGAAGCGGGCCGTCGCGCCCCGGTAGGACGCCTCTGCCGGACGCGGCCGGTCGGCCGGAAGCGGCAACTCCTCCGGCAACCCCGCCAGCGCCTCCCGCCAGTAGGCGATCTGCCTGGAGATCAGACTGTCCGGATCATCCTCCGACCCGAACAGATCACGCTGCCAG
>NZ_SMKH01000592.1 GCF_004348515.1 Actinomadura sp. KC345
GAGACTCGCGGACAGATGGCGAGGACCAGAAAAGGCACGTGGAGCCCCGGTAGAAGAGGTCTCGCTGAAGATCTCTCGTCTGCCAGAAGGGCTCCACGTGGTGACCTATCCTGCCATGCTCGACGTCCCGCGTGAACTGATCCGCTACGTGGCCGGGCTCCTGCGCGCCGAACGCAGGGTCAGAGGTACCAGGAAGGGCACCAGGCGCCTGACCTGCTGGTTGCAGGCAGTGTTCGTCATCGCCTGGTTCCGGGACAAGCCGAACATCACCCGCCACGGCAAGGCGTTCGGGTTGTCCCAGGCCACCGCCTACCGGTACCTGCACGAGGCCATCGATGTCCTCGCCGGGCAGGCACCCGACCTGCACCAGGCACTCCAGCGGGCGGTCGCCGACGGGCTGTCCCACCTCGTCCTGGACGGCAAGATCTTCGACAGCGACCGGTGCCGTCTCACAATCACCAGCGTGAAGGGCGAGACGATCGATGAGTGGTACTCGGGCAAGACCGGTGACTTCGGCGGCAACGTCCAAGCATTGAGCGAGCCGGACGGCCTGCCGATCTGGACCTCCGACGTCGAACCCGGCGGCATCGCCGACATCCAAGCCGCCCGCACCCACGTCCTGCCGGCCGTCTATCCCTACACCGAAATCCTGCCGATCCTGGCCGACCCCGGCTATCAAGGCGCAGGTCACGGCGTCATCGTGCCGTTCAAGAACCCCACCGACGGCAACATCCTGGCCACCGGCAACCGCACCCACAACGCCCTGCAACGCTCCCTACGCTGCCTCGGCGAACGCGGCTTCGCACTCCTCACCCAACGGTGGACCGCCCTCCAGCACACCACCCTCAGCCCCAGCAGAATCG
>NZ_SMKH01000593.1 GCF_004348515.1 Actinomadura sp. KC345
CCGATGTGGTGGAGCGGGCCCGCGGACCTTCCGCGGCCCGCCCCGCCCGTGCCCGCGCCGGAGGCCGCCGCGGCCCGCAGGGAGGTGACGGTCGCGATCCTGGACACCGGCCTGTCGCCGCACCCGTGGTACGAGGACGCCGAGTGGTACCGGGAGCAGCGCGGCGAGGTCGAGGAGGTCCTCGACGCCGATCTGGACTTCGAGCTGGACGCGCAGGCCGGGCACGGCACGTTCATCGCGGGCGTGGTGCTGCGGCACGCGCCCACCGCGCGGCTGCGGGCCCGCCGCGTCATCGGCGGCGACGGGGTCGGCGACGAGCTCGACGTGATCCGCGCGCTGGAGTGGCTGGCCGGGTGGGGACGGGCGGATGTGGTGAACGTCTCGGTCGGCTGCCACACCTACGACGACCGGCCCTCCCCGGTGCTGGCGAACGCGGTCGCCGCGCTCGGGCGCCGGACGGTGGTCGTGGCGTGCGCGGGGAACACCGCGGGCGACCGGCCGTTCTGGCCGGCCGCGATGAAGCCGGTGATCGGCGTCGCGGCGCTGGACGGCGGCGACCGGGCCTGGTTCTCCAACCACGGCTGGTGGGTGGACGCCTGCGCGGAGGGCGTGGACGTGACCAGCACGTTCGTGCGGTTCGACGGGACGCGTCCGCCCGCCGGCGGCATCGACCCCGACCGCTTCGACGGCTACGCCACATGGAGCGGGACCTCGTTCGCGGCCCCGGTGGTGGCGGGGCGGATCGCCGGGCTGGCGGCGGCGGAGGGCCTCGGCGCGGCCGACGCCGCGGAC
>NZ_SMKH01000061.1 GCF_004348515.1 Actinomadura sp. KC345
GACCAGGAGCGATCGACGCCGCCTTACGAACCCGCCCGGACCGCCGCCAGAAGCGCAGCCCATTCTGGTCGTGTGAATTCCAGGATCGGGCCACGGCCATTTTCCTTGGAGTCGCGGACTCCTACGGTCTGGCGGTCGGTGGCCAATGCTATTTCGACGCACTCGGCACCGGCTTCGCTGCCCTGGGCCTTGCGCCAATGGGAGTAACGCTTCCTCATTCACCGGATCCCGTCTGCTTGATCAGCTGATCCGCCACTTCGTTTAGCCTGGCCAGGCTCGCCTCGGGGGAGAGGGCGGCCCCGCTGAGGTGATCATACCTCCGTGTATACCGCTCGACGTCTTGCGGTTCGATGTGGACGATGTCCGCTGTAACCGTATCCACAACCGTCATTGGAGGATCATCCGCGTCCGGGAAGGTGTAGAGGAAGAACGGGACGGTGGGTAGCAGGTACCCCTGGACTCTGACGTCCACCGGCAGGAGCTGCACGGTCAAGTGCGGTGCTTCGGTCACCGCCCGGACGATGTGACGTACCTGTGCTACGAAGATCTCTTCGGGGACGATGATGCGGCGAAGGACCACCTCGTCCAATATGAAGTCATACCTTGGGCCGTCAGGTCGCAGGATCTGCTCTTGTCGACGCAGCCTTGCTTTGGTCATCTTGGCGGGCGCGAAGTCGGTCGAGCCTTCGGCCTTCGCAAGGTCGACCATGGCCGCGATCATCTCCGGGGTTTGCAGCACACCGGGGATGGAACTAGGGCTGTAGCCGCGGATCGTTTCGGCGCCGGACTCGATGTCCGCGTAGAGGCGCTGACGGGGACCCATGGCATCACCGTACGTGTCCCACCATCCCCTTTCAGTGGCAGCCGTAGCGAGACGGATCATTCTCGTCCACTGATCATTCGGGACTCCGAGTGCGTCGAGGATCTTGACGACATCGCCGACGTCGGGGCGGCCGTAGGCGTTCTCCAGGCGGCTGATCTTCGTGCGTGAGTAGTGGATGCGCTTGGCGAGTTCGTCCGCCGTCATCTCGCGCTCTTCGCGAAGCGTGCGGAGTTCGGCTGCGAGTCGATGCCGTCGCACGAACGGGCTGACCATGATGACCCCCGGGGAGTGGGAACGTGACGATCCAAGTACCGTATGTACATGAGTGCGAGCCCTACGGCGAGAAAATGAACGGGTGGTCAGCCCGAACACGGCCACACTTTCATACCGAACACGCTCGTATGTCCCTGGACAATCAATCGATCGTGTCTCAATCGCTGGAACGACGCGCACCAGTTCATTTGCCGCCAGTCCTCTGACCTGGCCGTCTATCCGACGTTTTCGGATCGGCCGTCTGTCCGACTCGCTCGGACGGACGGTACCCTCGCGGTCCACCACCGTCATGCGGCGCACTCACTCCAGGTCGGGTGCGATGTGTTCGGTGTTTGTAGTGTGCCGTCTTCGTGGGTTCAGTTCTTACGGGCAGATAGTCGCGGCCGACGAGAGACCCCCAAACATCCCGTGGTCTCTGTACCGGCCGCCGCCGAGGGGCCCGGCAGTTCAAGGCAGTCCCTCGGCTGTGGCCTTCGAGTGCCACGTCAGTCACGCCGCTCGACCGCTGATCTTCCCGTTGGCCGTTTCCGATCACAGGCATTAAGACGCGTCTTGCCGTGCCTCAAGCCACTCCCGGGCGAGGGTAGCGGAGTCTTCGATGAAGTTTTTCAGTTCCGCCTCATCGAGGTCGGCCTCTAGAATGAGTGCCAACAGCAAGTGGAATTCTGTGCGCACCAGGGTCACTTGGTCTGCATCGAATGGTGGCCGACCATTGTAGGTGTCGTCGCCGAGCGTGTACCTGATAAGGCCCTCAGCTACGCGTGGATCCAGTTCCGCTGCACCTTCACCGAGGTTAAGGCGAAGGTCAGCGACGTAGCGGATCACCTGCGGGAATGTATAGGTCGGTGAGAACTTGATTCGCACCGCCTTGGTCAGCGCGTAGTAGGTCAGGAGTGAAAACCCAGACTGGACCTCGCCCTGAAGTCTCTCCCCGTACCTTTCCAGCCATATGTCAGGGCCATCGACAAGGAACGTGCGCAACGCAGCCACGTGCATGTCGCTGATTGTGATGGTGGGAGTGGCAGTCATTCTGGCACCCGATCTGATTGTCGGCTGTGTCAGCCGATGTGCTCGTCAGCCTCGGCGCGCGCCTTCACTAGGAAGGTTTCGAGTTCAGCGTCAGTGAGATCGGCCTCCGCAGTCAGGGCAGCCAGCAGAAGGATCTTTGTACCAAGAAGCGTCTCGCCATCGACGTCTTCGCCTATCGATCCCTTGCCCAGGGCGTGAAGAAGGACTTGTTCGGCGACACTGGGGTCGAGTTGTTCGGCGGCGATGGGATGTGCGGAGCGCTGATACGCGATGAACTCGATGATCTCCGCCTCTTCAGCCACCTGGTCGTTGACGATGAATTTTCGGTCAACAGCTTCAAAAAATGCGGCGGTGACGAGAGCAATGTAGCCGGCCTGTTCCTCTTCCGTCTCCAGTTGGTCCAGGCGGCGTTCGTGCTCGTCCATTCGCCCCGCGAGTTGAGCGCGGAGTGTGGCGACCTGGTCATCGGTTATCGGCATTTTCGCTCCGTCTCATCGACTTGTAGCTCCGGTAGCCTTGCATTATCCCGCCGACGACGACTGCGGCGACTACTATTCCGCTGCTGACTGGATCGGTCGGATTTCCGCTCTGAACCTCAGGCCGATTTGCGCTGGTGCCAGCACTGGATTCCGTCTTTCCCGTTGGTGGCGGTTTCGTTTGGAAATCCTTCACGCCTTTTATGATCTTTTTTGTGGCGTCGAACGCGGTGTTGACTCGATCGTAATTTTCCCATCGGTTCCGTCGGCCCTCCTCAGGGTCCGGGTTTCGGTCGGCGGGGTCATCTTCTGGAGGTGTCGGGTCGGGGCGATCGGCTATTCCGATCCGGATGGGCTCGGGTAGGTTGCGGTATTTGTCCGGGTCATAGTCCGCAGTGCGCGGGCTTTCAGGTTGGCCTTCGGTATTCGTACCATGGTTCTCGAGTTGAGTGCCCGGCGTCCGGTCGTTGAAGTGGATGACCGGGGATGTCCATCGTGTGGGGCCTTCTTCCGTGGCCGGTGGCCAGGCGACTTGGATCTCCGGTGGGTTCGGCGGTTGCGGGTTGTCGGGTGCGCGGGCCGGTTCCTCGGCGGGCTGTCCCGACTCGGTGCTGCCGTCCTGCTGATCGCCGGGGGCGGGCTGGTCCTGCGGAGCCTCTTCGTAACCGCTGGGATCGTCCGCTCTCCGCTGCCGCTGCTCGATGCCAGGTTCTTGGCGGGTCTCGGTGTCGTCGGCTATGGGTGTCTGGTCGTCTTGCCCGGAGAGCGGTGGACGGTCCTGGTCCTCGGGTTCCCCGGCTTGTGCGTCCCGAGGCTCGGGAAGGTCGCGCTCATTCGGTGATTCAGGACTCTTCTCCGGGGTCGCCTGGGCGCGGGGCTCCTCGCGGCGTCCGTCAGATTGCCCGGTCTCCCCGGCGGCCGGTTGGGGCTCGCCGACCTCGCCATCGCCTTGGACGGTGTGCGGGGTGGTCGGTGTGTCCGGCCTCTCGGTGGTGGCTGGGTCGTCGGTGGCTTCACCGCGTCGTTCGGTGCTGGTCTCGGGGGAGAGTTCGCTGGTTTCCGCTGTGGACGGCTGCTCGCCGAGGCCGTCCGGCCGCGCCTCTGCGGTCTCCCGCTCGCGCTCGTCGCTTTCGAACCCGGTCTGGCCGGTCTCCTGTGTCGCCTCCGCGTCCTTCGGCTCGGCCTCCGTGTTGGCGCCCTCGGCGGAGGGCGACTCGGCCGCTTCCTTCTCGGGGGCGGTGCCCTGCTCGCTGCCGGTCTCCCGCTCGTCGGTCTGCTGGGTTTCGGCTCGGCGGGCCTCTTGGGCTTCGCGGGCGGCGCGGAGGCTTTCGAGGCGGGATGGCTGGCCCGGCGATCCCGGCCGGTCGGGTGGAGGGGCCGGTGGATTGTCCCGGGGCGGTGATTGCTCGGCGTTCTCCGTGCGGGTGTCGGTCCCGCTGGTGTTCTCGACGCCCACGCTTTCAGCCCTTTCCGCCGGGGGACGGAGTCCTGCATATTCGCGATCAGCCTGACAGTGGACTTATCGCCCTTTTCGGAACATGTCGGACGAGGAGATGTGCGGGGACGACATCCCTTGTGCCGCCGTCCATGTAATCGCGAGCGTTCAGAATTTGCACGTTCGGCATCTGGACGTTCGTGGATGCTCTGGCGAGTCGACTGGCATGCCATGTGCTGGACGCGTTCTTCGTGCACATCGCAGGGGTTCTCGTGGCGCTGTATGCGTAGCGGCGGGACAAATCCAAAGGATGGGGAGGCGGGCTGACCGGCGCTGGGGTGTCGCCTGGGTCCACTGGAGCCATTCGGCGTGGGCGAACGGTTCCGACGCGTGAACGTTCACCTGCGTCGCGTTTCGGGGGCCGGCCGTCCCGGCGTCCGACGTTCGGCTCCGGGGCGTGCGAATCGATGGTCTGACGTGGGGTTTCGTGGGTGCACAGCGGTGCGCGCCGTCACCATGAACACGCACGATGACGAACCGGCCACTACGCGCTGAGGAAAACCGATGTCGTACCCGATACCGCTGATGCCCGGCCCCGCGACCACGCAGCGCTGGCGGCGCGCCTTCCCCGGCGAGCCCGTCCAGGCCCGCGCCGCCCGCCGCTTCACCGCGACGCTGCTGGACGGCTGCCCGCAGCTCGACGAGGTGCTCCTGGCCGTCGACGAACTCGTCGTGAACGCGCTGCGGCACACCAAGTCCGGGCAGCCCGGCGGCGCTTTCACCGTCGAGATCACCCGCTCGGGCGGCACGGTCACCGTCGCCGTCACCGACGAAGGCGGCCCGTCCGAACCCGTCGCCGCTGATGCGGGAGCCGACGACGAGTCCGGCCGCGGGCTGCGGACCGTCTCCCTGGTCGCCGCCTGCTGGGGGTGGTTCGGCAACGACCGGTCTCGTACGGTGACCGCCCAGTTCGGCTCCGCCCTGGGCGAGGCCGCATGAGCGGCGCTCGCGATCTGCACGAATGGACCGCCGCCCAAGTGTGGTGCGCCCTGACCGCCGCCATGCGCACCGATCCGCGCGCTCTCGACCGGCTCGCCGAGGCCGCCTCCGGCTCCCTCGATCCGCACAGCGCGTTCTTCCTACAGCACGCGCGGACGCTGACGCTGGCGACGTCCGCGGCGCTGACCGGCGTCCTCACCATCCACCGGTACGGGCGGCATCCTGACGACCGCCCTGTCTGCGCGGCCTGCGGCATCGGCCGCTGCCGCACGGTCCGCGGCGTCTCCGATGTCCTCGCCGCCTACCGGCTCCGCGAATCCGGTGCCTGGACCCTGTGGCCCGCCTGCGACACCGACACTCTGACGTCCCGGTACCACGAGTACAGGCGCGGCATGCTCTGACCGGCCGTCGTGGCCCGCCTCGGCGCGGGGACGGGCAAATCGGGGAAGCCATCGATCGCGCGACGAGCGTTGACGGACTGCGGGTGGTCCGGTGCCTCTGGAATGATCGTGAAATGTCCGCTGAGGAGCTTGTGCCGGGCCTGGTCGCCGCTGCCCGTGCCGCCTTCGAGCAGGTCCGCCAGAGGCACCCGGACGAGACGTTCTACTGCTACGCGCTGTTGACGAACGAACTCGCCCAATACGTCGCGCCGACGTGCATGTCCGAGGAAGGGCTGACGCGGGTGGCGCGCGAGTACGCCGAGAGGTCCGGGGCGCCACTGGAGCAGGAGGCCGGTGAACTGCGCTGGTCCGCGGCGGACTCGCCGCACCACCTGCTCGGCGACGAGCACTTCGACCGCGTCACGGACGCGCTGTACGGCCGGGACGACCCGTGGGAACTCGACGGCGACGCGGTGAACGCCGAGGTCGATGCCCGATTCGAGGCGTTCTTCCGGGCGCTCGTCCTGCTGGACGAGGAGGGGTTCTTCGGTCATGGCGCGGAGCGCGAGCGGGTGGTCGTCAACGTGCTGGAGGGCGACCAGAGCGACCGGAGCATCTTGGCGAACGCGCAGCGCCTCAACCCGCCCGCGGCCCTTGAGCGCCTGGCCGCCGACCTGGCCGTTCCCGAGCCGATCGGCGACCCCTCCACCCTCGGCCCTGCGGGCGCCTACCAGGTCACCGGGCTGGCGTACGCGGGACGCGCCGGCCTGCTGGTCGCCTGCGGCTCCGGTGGGGAGCTGTACGCATGGGACGTGGACGGTCGCCGCGAGGTCCTCTCGACCGCTCACGACACGGCCTACTGGGAGACCGCGATCTCGGCGGACGGGCGCGTCCTGCTGCTGAACGACCGCAAGAGCGTCCGCCGCGCCGAACTCCCCGGCGGCGCGGCTCAGGACATGGGCATGGGGAAGGTGTGGTGCATGGACCTCTCACGCGACGGCGCCACCGTGTTCACAGGCGGGGACGGGGGCGTCCGGGCGTACGCCGTCGGCACCGGGCAGGCGCTGTGGCGGCATGGCCGGTCCACGTCCGGCCTGCGGCTCTCCGATGACGGGACGCTCCTCACGCTCTCCACGTCCGGCAGGGTCCGGGCCGTGGAACTGCTGGACGCGGCCGACGGGACACCGCACGGGGAGCCGGTCCGTTTCCCGCAGGGCGCAGACCCGCGCCTGGCCTGGTCGCCTGACGACCGCATCCTGGCCGTCGGGGAGTCGCGCCTCATCCGGCTCTGGCGGCGTCACGAGGACGGCGTCACCGACGGAGTGACGCTCGGGCCGCCGCCGTCCGGGGAGTCCGGTGTCGTCGACGAGATCGCCGACATGGCGTTCTCCCCCGACGGGACGCTCCTGGCAGCGGCGCACACGGGCGGCGACGTTCACGTGTGGGAGGTCGCAGGCGGCCGGCACCTGCACAGGCTGCGGGGGTGGCAGGAAGCGATGTGCGCCGTCACCTTCCTCGACGATCGCCGGCTGGCGGCCGCGGGCCGGGACGTCGATTCGGGCCCCCCGGTCTACGTCTGGTCACTCCCTTCCCAGCGGCGGTGACCTGCCTGACCGCCACGGGCGGTCCAGCGACCGCGATCGGCACATCGTGCACCGATGAGCGCACCGACGGCCAGGCAGAGGCGGTGACACGGGCGGACGAAGAGAGCCCGCGTGCCATTGGCCGTGGTGGGGTCTGCTGGTCACCACCGGGTGATGAGAGTCGTGTCGTGTCCGTGCTGCCGCCAGGCGTCGGTGATGCGGGCGAGACGGGCGCGGGCGGCGATGCCGTGCACGGTCGCGACCTTGCCGCCCGCGATGTCGAACGCCACGACGCCCACGACCTGGTCGCCGAGCGCGAAGAGGAGGGCGGGGGAGCCGTTGACGGGCGCGAAGTGGACGGCGGGCGTGCCGCCGAGCCGCCGTTTCGCGAGCGCGGGTCTGAAGCCGGCCTGCGCGATGGCGGCGATGCCCTGCGGCGTGTCGTAGCGGAGCAGCTTCCCGGTCAGGCCGGCGCCGTCGGAGATCGCGGTCGCGTCGTCGGTGAGCAGCGTCATCAGCCGCTCGGTGCGGCCCGAGGAGGCGGCGGCGAGGAACTCCTCGACGATCCTGCGGGCGGACACGGGGTCGACGTCGCCGCCGCGGCGACGCGCGGCGGTGATGCGGCGCCGGGCCCGGTGGAGGTGCTGCTGGCTGGTGGACTCGGTCATGCCGAGGATCCCGGCGATCTCGGCGTGGCTGTAGGAGAACGCTTCGCGCAGGAGGTAGACGGCCCGCTCGGGGGGCGACAGGCGCTCCATGAGAGTCAGCACGGCCAGGGAGACCGATTCGCGCTGCTCGAAGGTGTCGGCCGGTCCGAGCATCGGGTCGCCGTCCAGAAGCGGTTCGGGCAGCCAGGCTCCGGCGGTGCGTTCGCGGCGGGCCCGTGCCGAGCGGAGCCGGTCCAGGCACAGGTTCGTGACGACCTTGGTCAGCCATGCTTCGGGCACGTCGATCCGCCGCCGGTCGGCCCCCTGCCAGTGCAGGAAGGCGTCCTGGACGACGTCTTCGGCGTCGGCGGCCGTGCCCAGCATCCGGTAGGCCAGCGAGGCCAGCCGGTTCCGGCTGGCCTCGAACCGGTCGGCGTCGAAGCGGTCGGTGGCGGTACCGTCCACGCGAACAACCTAGGCGGTGGCCGGCGTCTCAGCGGGCGCGGCGGCCGCGCCCGGCGCCGCGGTCAGGCGGCGCCTGCGCTTCGGCAGGAAGAAGGTCGGGTGCGAGGTGCCCCACAGCGCCCCCCTTTGAATGCCCTCCTTGACCCGCACGGCCTTCCGGCCGCCCATGTACCTCGGCTTCACCTGAGCCGCATCGTCGATGAACTGCAGGATCCCGTCCCGCCTGCCGAGGCTGATGGCGTTGTACCGGTAGAGCAGCCTGATGTTCGCGATCTCGCGGCCGGTGAGGCGTCCCACGATCGCCCCGATGGCCTGCCGGCCGGTGTAGCCGGCCGAACCGCAGTTCATCGGCAGCGGCCGGCCGTTGTCGCCGAGGACGTGGACGCTGTCGCCGACGGCGTAGACCTCCGGGTGCGAGACCGACCGCATGGTGCGATCGACGACGATCCGGCCGTCCTCGGTGACCGTGAGACCGGCGGCGGCGGCGATGGGGCCGACCGCGAAACCGGCCGTCCACACCGTCGCGTCGGACGTCAGGACGGTGCCGCCGGCGCACCGCACCCGCGTGGCCTCGACGGCTTCGACGGTGGTGTGCTCCAGGACGGCGACGCCCAGCCGGTCGCAGGCCCGGCGCAGGTGGCCGCGGGCTCCGGCGGAGAGCCGGGCGCCCAGCTCGCCGCGGGCGAGCAGCGCCACCGACAGGCCGGGCCGGGACTCGGCGAGCTCGGTGGCGGTCTCGATGCCCGTGAACCCGTCGCCGACGACCAGCACCCTCCCGCCTCCGTCCCGCCTCTCCAGGCCGTCCAGGTGCCGGCGCAGGCGCAGCGCCGAGGGACGGGCGGCGACGTCGAAGGCGTGCTCGGCCACGCCGGGGACGGCCTGGTCGGCGACGTGGCTGCCGAGCGCGTAGACGAGCGTGTCGTAGCCGACCTCGCCGCCGCCGCCGGCGTCGGCCACCGCGACGGTCCGGCGTTCGGGGTCGACGGCGGTGACACGGGCCAGGCGCAGCCGGATCCCCGTGCCCGCGAAGACGTCGGTGAGCTTGGGAGCCTCGATCTCCCGGCCGGCCGCCAGCTGGTTCAGCCGCTGCCGCTGGACGAAGTCCGGCACGGCGTTGACCACTGTGATCCCGGTGTCGGCCGGGGACAGCCGGCGGGCCAGGTTCCCGGCCACGTAGGCCCCGGCGTAGCCGGCGCCGAGGACGACGATGCGGTGCTTCACGTCCTGCTCCTCTCGGTTCGTTCCGCCCTTTGCGACCTGAGCGGGGCAGCGTCCCGATTCCTGACAGGAACTTGTTGTGGCATGGGTCACAGCGCGGCGGCGATCGCGCCGTGAACCGGTCGCCCGGTGTCTCGCCTTGACGAAGATTCCTCGGCGTCACCGGTGAGTTCCGTACATTGGCGTGGTCTACGTCGGTGTAAGCGTTGCCGGCAACGGCGTTCCGTGACAGCCCGACATGAGGAGGCACCAATGCCCCAGTACTTCCTGAGCCTGCCGCACGACTCCGAAGAAGAGCCGACGATGGCGACCATGGACCCCGCCGAGCTCGAGGAGACGATGGCGAAGGCCGGCAAGTTCATCTCCGACCTCCAGGAGCGGGGAGCCCTGGTGGCCGCCGGCGGGCTCCAGCCGCCCTCGACCGCCAAGACCGTGGACGGCACCGGCGATGCGCCGGTCGTCAACGACGGCCCGTTCGTCGAGGCGGCGGAGTACCTCGGCGGATTCTGGGTCATCGAGGCGGACGACGAGGAAGCGGCGATCGAGTGGGCGACGCAGGGCGCGGAGGCGCTGGGTGGCCGGATCGAGGTGCGGGCCCTGCAGGAGGTGCCGGAGCAGCCGTAGGAGGCGTGCCGGAGTCTCCCCCTACGCGAGCGGGACGACGTGGGGGGCGATGCTGGAGAGCTTCTCGCAGGTCTCCTCGTATTCGCGGTCGGGGGTGGAGGCACTGACGATGCCGGCGCCGGCGCGGAGCCAGGCGTGGCCGTTCTCGCTGTAAAGGGCGCGCAGGACGAGGGCAGAGTCGAGGGCGCCGTCGTGGGAGACGGTGACGACGGCGCCCGAATAGAGGCCGCGGCGCTCCTCCAGGCGGGTGATGGCCTCGATCGCGTCCGGCTTCGGGATGCCGGACGCGGTGACGCCGGGGAACAGGGCGTCCAGGGCGTCCCATGAGGTGCGGCCGGGGGCGAGGACGCCGCTGACGCTGGAGCCGAGGTGCTGGACGCTGCCCCGCTCCTTCACGGTCATGAAGCCCGTGACCTGGACGGAGCCGGGGTCGCAGACCCGGTACAGCTCCTCCTGGGAGGTGCGGACGGAGACCGCGTGCTCGTAGATCTCCTTGGGGTCGGTCTCCAGGTCGTGGCGGGTGCGCGCGTCGTCGGCGGTGCCGAGTCCGAACGCGCGGGTGCCGGCGAGGGGCTGGGTCATGACGCGGCCGGAGGCGTCGATGCTCGCGAGTACCTCGGGGCTGAAGCCGGTGGCCTGGAGGCCGCCCAGGTCGAGCAGGAACGAGCGTGCCGGGGTGTTCGCGCGGCGCCCGCGCACGTAGGTCGACACGACGTCGACGGGGTAGGGGATGTCGAGCCGGCGGGAGACGATGACCTTCTGGTAGCGGCCCGCGTTGATCTCCGCGACGGCTTCGGCGACCCGGGCGCGGTAGGGGGCGCCGCCGCCCCGGACGTCGACGGGTGACGGGGCGGCCACGGGCGGTGCGGCGGCGTCGGTCAGCAGCTTGGCGACGTGTTCGGTCTCGGCCGGGTCGACGCCGGTGACGGTGGCGCGGCCGTCCTCGATGCGGACTTCGGTCCGGGGGACGATCAGGTGCGCCAGGCGTCCGGCGGGGTGGGGAGCGGCGAACTCGAACGCGATCCAGCCGTAGGCGTTCCAGGCGGGGAGCGGTGCCTCGGCGAACGTGTCGCGGAGCGCGTCGGCGGGCCGTCCCGTCCAGGTCCGGCCGAGCGGGGGGCGGCCCGGCCAGCGGGCGTGGACGGTTCCGGCGTCGAGGACGACCTCGGCGAGCGTGCCGCCTGCGAAGGTCCACCGGCCGGAGCCCTCGTACACGACGTGGTCGTCGAACAGCCCGGATCCGGCCAGCCGGGCCATGAGCCCGAGCGGGTCCGAGGTGCACTCGACCACCAGCTCGGCGGGTTCGGCATCAGTGCGGAGACCAGAGGACAAGACGGCCAACTCCCTTTCGCGGGCCGGGGGGCGCAAAACTTAGGTAAGGCTAACCTTGTGTGATTTTCATAGGCAAGGCTAACCTAACCGGCGGTGGCGAAGCCGACAACGAAAGAGTTGAGCGTGCAGGAGCAGACGACGGCGGCACGGCGACGCGAACTGATGCGGCGGATGATGGCCGAGCGGGGACTCGGCCCGGACACCGCGGGGCTCACCCCGAGACCGGCGGGCGGGCCCGCGCCGCTCTCGTACGCGCAGCAGAGCATGTGGCTGCACCACCGGACGTTCCCGGACAGCCCCGCCTACAACGTCTGCCTGCTCATACGCATGTCCGGCCCGCTCGACGCGCCCGCGCTGCGGGAGGCGCTGCGCGGGCTGATCCGGCGGCACGCCGTGCTCCGGACGACCTACGCGGACCGGGAGGACGCCGGTCCCGTGCAGATCGTCGGGGACGACGACTCGCTGGAGCTGGAGCCCGCCGACTGCGCGGACGCCGGCGGGCGGGCGGCGGAGCTGGCGGCCGTGCCGTTCGACCTGCGGAGCGAGCGGCCCCTCCGCTTGGAGCTGCTCCGGCTCGGCGAGGACGAGCACGCGCTCGTCCTGGTCGTGCACCACATCGCGTGGGACGGCATGACGTGGGGCTCCCTGTCGCGCGACCTGTCCGCCCTCTACCGCGCGGCCGTGACGGGGGAGCCGGATGGGCTTCCCGCACTGGAGGTCCAGTACGCCGACTACGCCGAGTGGGAGCAGCGGCGGCCGGTCGCCGAGGACGACCTCGCGTACTGGCGGGCCCGCCTCGACCCGCCGCCCGCGCCGCTCGACCTCCCCGCCGACCGTCCGCGCGGCGCCGCGGTGTCCGAGCGCGGCGGACGGCGCGCACGGGTCTTCGACGACGCCGTCACCGAGGGGATGAAGAAGCTCGCCGCCGACGAGAACCTCACCCCGTTCATGGTGATGCTCGCCGCCTACGCCGTCCTGCTGCACCGCTACACGGGCGCCGGCGACGTCGCGATCGGGTCGGCGGTGATGAACCGGGAGCACGCCGCGGTCGAGCGGCTCGTCGGCAACTTCGGCAACACCCTCGTGCTGCGCACCGACCTGACGGGCACGCCGACGTTCCGGGAGGCGCTGCGCCGCACCGGCCGCACGTGCGCCGAGGGCTTCGCGCACCAGGCCCTGCCCTACGACCGCATCGTCCAGGAGCTCCGCCCGGCCCGCGCACGCGGCCGCTCCGCGTTCTTCGACACGATGCTGCTGTTCCTCGCCCAGGAGATCGGCGAGCTGGACCTGCCCGGCATCACGTCGAGCTGGACGCACGTCCACAACGGCACCACGCACTTCGACCTGTCGCTCGAGGCGTTCGTCCGGCCTCAGGGCATGACGGTCGAGGCCACGTTCCGCCGCGAGCTGTTCGACGACGAGCGCGTCGACGCGCTGCTCGGCCACCTGGAGACGCTCCTGGCCGACGCGCTGGCCGATCCCGACCGCCCGATCGGCGCCCTCGGCATCATGGACGGGGGCGAGCACGCCCTCATCGAGGCCGCGAACGCCACCGGCCGCCCCCTTCCGGACACGAACGTGGTCGCGCTCTTCGAGGAGCAGGCCGCGCGGACGCCGGACGCGACGGCGATCGAGTGCGCGGGGGAGTCCCTCAGCTATGCCGGACTGGCCGAGCGGTCGTCGGCGCTGGCGGCGGAGCTCCGCGCGCGCGGCGCCGGGGCGGAGAGCGTCATCGCGCTCGCTCTGCCGCGCACGCCCGACCTGGCCGTGGCACTGCTCGGCGTCCTGAAGGCGGGAGCCGCGTACCTCCCGCTCGACCTGGACCATCCCGCCGGCAGGCTCGCCTACATGCTGGACGACGCCGGGCCCCTCTGCGTGATCGTCGCGAACGAGACGGCGGGCCTGCTGCCCGAGACGGCGAACCTCCTCGTCATCGACGACCTCGGGGGGAACGCGCCGGCGGCCCCGCCCGCCGAACCCCGTGGGGACGACCTCGCCTACGTGATCTACACCTCCGGCTCGACCGGGCGTCCCAAGGGCGTGGCCGTCCCGCACGGCGCGCTCACGAACTTCCTGCTCACCACACGTGCGCAGCTGGACCTGGACGCGGGCGACCGGCTCGTCGCGGTGACGACGATCGCGTTCGACATCGCCGCCCTGGAGCTGTTCGCGCCGCTGATCAGCGGTGCGACCGTCGTCCTCGCCGGCCGCGCGGCCGTCCGCGACCCGGCCGCGCTCGCCGCGCTGCTGGCGGACGCCACCGTCGTGCAGGGCACCCCGTCGCTGCTCGGCACGCTCGACCCCGCCGCGCTGAAGGGGCTGCGGGTGCTGGTCGGCGGTGAGGCGCTGCCCGCCGCGCTCGCCGAGTCCCTGGAGGCGTCGGCGTCGCTCGCGACCAACATGTACGGGCCGACCGAGGCGACGATCTGGGCCACGTCCGCGGACCTGCCCGCGTCCGGCATCGGCACCCCGTTCTGGAACACCCGCGCGCACGTCCTGGACGCGTCGCTGCGTCCCGTGCCGCCGGGCGTCCCCGGCGAGCTGTACCTGGCGGGCGCGCAGCTCGCCCGCGGCTACGCCGGCCGCCGCGGCCTGACGGCGGAGCGGTTCGTCGCCGACCCGTACGGCCCGCCCGGCTCGCGCATGTACCGGACGGGCGACCTCGCGCGGCGCGGCCGCGACGGGGCGATCGAGTACCTCGGCCGCACCGACGACCAGGTGAAGATCCGCGGGTTCCGGATCGAGCCCGCCGAGGCCGAGGCCGTGCTCGCCGCGAGGCCGGGCGTCGCGCAGGCCGCCGTCGTGGTCCGCGAGGACCGTCCCGGCGAACCCCGCCTCGTCGGCTACTACGTCCCCGACGGCGGCCCCGGCACCGAGGGCGACCGGGCCGAGGCGGCGCTGCGCGACGCGCTCGCCGGCGCGCTGCCCGAGTACATGGTGCCGTCCGCGCTCGTCGCCCTGGACGCGCTGCCCCGGACGGTCAACGGCAAGCTCGACCGCGCCGCGCTCCCCGCCCCCGAGGCGGAGGTCTCGGGCCGGGCCCCGCGCGACGCCCGCGAGGCGGCGCTCTGCGCGATCTTCGCGGAGCTGCTCGGCGTCGAGGGGATCGGCATCGACGACGACTTCTTCGCCCTCGGCGGGCACTCCCTGCTGGCCACCCGCGTCGCCGCCAAGGCCCGCGCCGTCCTCGGCGGGACCCTGTCCATCGCGGACGTGTTCGAGGCGCCGACCGTCGCCGCGCTGGCGCCCCGGCTGGCGGGAACCGACACGGTGCGCGTCCGCGACGTGGAAAGGTCGGAGACGGTCCCGGCGTCGGCGGCGCAGCGGGGGCTCTGGCTGGAGGAGCGCCTGCGCGGCCCCTCCTCCTCGTACGCGCTGCCGCTCGGGCTCCGCCTGGACGGCCCGGTGGACGAGGCCGCCCTGGACGCCGCGTTCGCCGACGTCGTCACCCGCCACGAGGCGCTGCGCACCCTGCTCGTCGAAGGGCCGGACGGCCTGCCCGTCCAGCGCGTCCTCGGACCGGAGGTCCCGGTGCGCCTCGCCGTCGTCGACGCGCGGGCCGAGACCCCGGGACGGCGTGCCGCCATCGAGCGGGACGCCGCCGCGCACGCCTTCGACATCGGACGCGACCTGCCGATCCGCGGCACGCTCATCCGGACGGGCGACACCGGATGGTCGCTGATCCTGCTGCTGCACCACGCCGCCGCCGACGAATGGTCGTTCACGCCCCTGCTGGCCGACCTCGCACGCGCCTACGAGGCCCGGCGGGACGGACGCGAGCCCGCCTGGGAGCCGCTGCCCGTCCAGTACGCCGACTACGCGGCCTGGCAGCGCGAAGCGGCACCCGACACCACCGCCCAGCTCGACCACTGGGCGGAGGCGCTCGCCGGGCTGCCCGAGGAGACGGTCCTGCCGTTCGACCGGCCGCGCCCCGCCGAGGCGAGCCACCGGGGCGGCCTGGTCCCGTTCCGGCTCCCGGCGGCCGGCGCGCGGCGGCTGGCGCGCGACACCGGCACCAGCGTGTTCATGGTCCTGCACGCCGCCGTCGCGGCACTGCTGCAGCGGTCCGGCGCGGGCGACGACATCGCGCTCGGATCGCCGATCGCGGGACGCGCCGACGAGGACCTCGCCGAGCTGGTGGGCGTGTTCGTCAACCCGCTCGTCCTGCGCACCGACCTGTCCGGCGACCCCTCCTTCGCCGAGCTGCTCGAACGGGTGCGCGCCGCCGACCTCGCCGCGTTCTCCCACGCCGACGTCCCCTTCGAGCGGGTGGTCGACCGGCTCGCCCCGGAGCGTTCGCTGGCCCGCAGCCCGCTGTTCCAGGTGATGATCGTCCACCAGCGGCTGGACGACGTGCGGCTCGCGCTGCCGGGTGTGCGGGCCGAGCCGTTCCTGCCCGAGACCGGCGGTGTGAAGTTCGACCTGGACCTGTACTTCGCCGAGGGCGCCGACGAGGTCGAGGGGTTCGCCGCGTTCGCCGCCGACCTCTTCGACGCCGCGACCGTCGAGCGGCTCCTCGGCGGCCTGGACGCCCTGCTCGCCCAGGTCGCCGCCGACCCGGGACGGAGGCTGTCCACGCTCGGCGCCCCCGTCGAGCACCCCGACACCGCCGTCGAGCTGCCCGTGCGGACGGTGGCCGCCCTCGTCGAGGAGCAGGCCGCGCGGACTCCCGACAGGACCGCCGTGGTCTTCGGCGACACCGCGCTGACCTACGCCGAGCTCGATCGCCGCGCCGAGGCGCTCGCCGACCGGCTCGCCGCCGCCGGCGCGGCCCCGGAGGGCGTCGTCGCGCTCGCCCTCCCGCGCTCGGACGAGTTCGCCGTGGCGCTGCTCGCCGTGCTCAAGACGGGCGCCGCCTACCTGCCGATCGACCTGGAGTACCCGCCCGCCCGGGTGGAGGCGATGCTGGACGCCGTGCGGCCGCTCCTCGTCCTCGGCCGGGACGAGCCGCCCCGCGACGCGCCCCGCCGCGCACGGCCCGAGATCCGCCCCGATCACCCGTCGTACGTCATCTTCACGTCCGGTTCGACCGGGACGCCCAAGGCCGTCGTCGGTACGCAGGGGGCGCTCGCCAACCGGCTCGCCTGGGGCGCCGGCCTCGCCGAGCCGGGGGTCCGCGTCGCCAAGAGCTCGCCCGCGTTCATCGACGGCACGACCGAACTGCTCGGCGGCCTCGCCGCGGGCGACACCGTCGTCGTCGCCGACGACGCGACCGCCGCCGACGCCGTCGCGCTCGCCGCCTTCATCGAGCGGCACGGAGCCGGGCTCGTCACGCTCGTCCCGAGCCTGCTGTCGGCACTCGTCGAGAACGGGCCGCCGCCGTCCGTCACGACCTGGATCAGCAGCGGCGAGGCGCTGCCCGCCGCGCTCGCCGAGCGGGTCCCGGCGAGGCTGGTCGACCTCTACGGGTGCTCGGAGGCCGCGGGGGACAGCCTCATCGCGGAAGGCGGGGGACTGCTCCCCATCGCGAACACCCGCGCGCACGTCCTGGACTCCTCGCTCCGCGAGGTCCCGGTCGGCGAGCTGTACCTCGCGGGCGACGGGCTGGCCCGCGGCTACCTGGGGGACCCGGCCCGCACCGCCGAGCGGTTCGTGGCGAACCCGTTCGGCCCGCCCGGCTCCCGCCTCTACCGCACCGGCGACCGGGTGCGCCGCCGCCCGGACGGCGGGCTCGACTTCCTCGGCCGCGCCGACGCGCAACTCAAGATCCGCGGCTTCCGGATCGAGCCGGGCGAGGTCGAGGCCGCGCTCGCCGCCCAGCCCGGCGTCCGGGCCGCGGCCGTCGCCGCGCACGGCTCCCGCCTCGCCGGATACGTCGTCGGGGACGTCGACACAGGGGAACTGGACGAGCGCCTCCGCGCGCTCCTGCCCGACTACCTCGTCCCCGCCGACCTCGTCGTCCTGGACGAGCTGCCGCTCAACCCGAACGGCAAGGTCGACCGGCGCGCCCTGCCCGAGCCGGGACGCCCCGCCGCCGGGCGGCCGCCCGCCACCGGGCCCGAACGCGTCCTCGCCCGCCTCGCCGCGTCCGTGCTCGGCCGCGGCGGCGTGGGCGCCGACGACGACTTCTTCCGCACCGGCGGGGACAGCGTCAGCGCGGCCCTCCTCGTCGCCCGCGCCCGCCGGGCCGGGCTGTCGTTCACCGTCCGGGACGTCTTCCGGCTCCGGACCGTCGAGGCCCTCGCGAAGGCGGCCGCCCCACCGGCTCCGGAGAGCGCCGCTCCAGATGGTGCCGCCCCGGAAACCGGCACGCCGGGCGAACTGCCGCTCTCGCCGCTGCAGGAAGGCCTGCTCTTCCACTTGATGCTCGCCGGTGAGGGCCGCGACATCTACGTGCAGCAGGCCGTGGTGACACTGTCCGGGCCGGTCGACCCGGACCGGATGGCGGACGCGGTCCGCGCCGTCCTGGAGAAGTTCCCCAACCTCCGCGCCGGATTCCGGACGGACGGAGACCGTGCCGTCCAGTTCGTCCCCGAACGGTTCGACGTCCCGTGGACGCATGCGGAGGTGCCCGCCGACGAACTCGAAGCGTTCGTCGACGCCCAGCGCGCCGAGCCGTTCGACCCGGCCGAACCGCCGCTGATCCGCTTCGCCCTGGCCAGCCTCGGCGGCGGCGACCACCGCCTGATCCTCACCTCCGAGCTGATCCTGCTCGACGGCTGGTCGGGCGGCCTGCTCGTCACCTCGCTGCTCGGCGCCTACACCGACGCCGCCGCGGAGGCCGCCCGTCCCGTGCCGGACTTCCGCGCGTTCCTGGACTGGGTCAACGGGCGCGACAAGGCCGCCGCCGTGGAGGCGTGGCGCCGCGCGCTCGACGGCTTCGACGAGCCCGCCCTCGTCCGCCCGGGGCTGGTCGACCGTCCCGCCGACCTCGCGGCGGCGGGGGAGGTGCACCGCCCGCTGCCGCCCGGACTCGCCGACCGCCTCGACGCCGCCGCCCGGGACCGGGGCGTCACGCCCGGCACGCTCTTCGAGACCGCGTGGGGCCTGGTCCTGATGGGCCTGACCGGACGCGACGACGTCGTGTTCGGCGCCTCCGTGTCCGGCCGCCACCCGGACGTGGACGGTGTCGAATCCATGGTCGGCCTACTGTTCAACACCATCCCGGTCCGGGTGCGGGCCGCCCCGGCGGACGCGCTCGCGTCCGTTCTCGACCGCGTCCAGGCCGCCCGGTCGGAGCTGTTCGACCACTCCTTCGTCGCGCTCGCCGACGTGCAGCGCGCCACCGGGCTCGGCACGCTGTTCGACACGCTGTTCGTCTTCCAGAACTTCCCGGGCATGCCCACCGGCCGCGGCTTCGGCCCGGACGGCGACCTGCGGGTCCTCGGACGCGAGGTCCGCGACGCCACCCACTACCCGATCACCATGGTCGTCGAGCCGGGCGCCGGACTGCGCGTCATGTACAGGGGCGACGCGTTCACCGGCGCGGAGGCCGAACGCGTCACCGACCGGTACGTGCAGGTGCTCCAGGCGCTCGCGGAGTCGCCCGAGACGCCGTGGCACGGCCTCGACCTGCTCGTCCCCGAGGAGCACGACCGCCTGCGGCGCGAGTGGGACGAGGCCCGCCGCGACGTCCCGGAGCTGACGGTCGCCGAGCTGCTCGCGGAACGCGCGGCGGAGCGGCCGGACGACCTGGCGCTGGTCTCCCTCCCCGGCGTCCGCCTCACCTACGGGGAGCTGAACGCCGAGGTCAACCGGCTCGCCCGCCTTCTGCTCGCGCACGGCGCCGGACCCGAACGGGTCGTCGCGCTCGCGCTGCCCCGCTCCGCGCGGATGGTCGTCGCGCTGTTCGCCGTCCTGCGCACGGGCGCCGCCTACCTGCCGCTCGAACTCGACTACCCGGCCGACCGGCTCGACTACATGCTCCAGGACGCGGACCCGGCCTGCCTCGTCTCGCACCGCGACATCGCCGCCGGGCTCACCTGTGCGGGCACGACACTCGCGCTCGACGACCCGGACACGGCCCAGGCCCTCGCGGACCTGCCCGGCGACGACCTCGCCCCGGAAGAACTGCCAGGTTTCGCCCCCGGCGCGCCCGGCCGCCTGGACCACCCCGCCTACGTCATCTACACCTCGGGCTCGACCGGACGCCCGAAGGGCGTGGTGACGCCCTACCGCGGCCTCACGAACATGCAGTTCAACCACCGCGCCAACATCTTCGACCCCGTCGTCGAGTCCGCGGGGCGCCGGCTGCGCATCGCCCACACCGTGTCGTTCTCGTTCGACATGTCGTGGGAGGAGCTGCTCTGGCTCATCGAGGGCCACGAGGTGCACGTCTGTGACGAGGATCTCCGCCGCGACGCCGAAGCGCTCACCGCCTACCTCCGGCAGCACGGCATCGACGTCATCAACGTGACCCCGACCTACGCCCAGCAGCTCCTGGACGAGGGCCTCCTGGACGGCGAGCACCGGCCGCCGCTCGTCCTCCTCGGCGGCGAGGCCGTCCCGACGTCGGTGTGGGACCGCCTCGCCCAGGCGGACGGCGTCCTCGGCTACAACCTCTACGGACCCACCGAGTACACCATCAACACGCTCGGCGGCGGCACCGAGGACAGCGCCACCCCGACCGTCGGCAAGCCGATCTGGAACACCCGCGGCTACGTCCTCGACGGGCGGCTCCGTCCCGTCCCGCCCGGCGCCCCCGGTGAGCTGTACATCGCGGGAGCCGGCCTCGCCCGCGGCTACCTCGGCCGCGCCGCCCTCACCGCCGAGCGGTTCGTCGCCGACCCGTCCGGCCCGCCCGGCTCGCGCATGTACCGGACGGGCGACCTCGTCCGGGTCCGCGAGGACGGCAACATCGACTTCCTCGGCCGCACCGACGACCAGGTCAAGATCCGCGGCTACCGCGTCGAGCTGGAGGAGGTCGAGACCGCGCTCGCCGCCGAGCCCGGCGTCGGGCAGGCCGCGGTCGTCGCGGCCGAGACCGGGGTCCCCGGCGTGAAGCGCCTCGTCGGCTACCTCGTCCCGGACGGCGCGCGCGAGGGCGCCGCCGACGAGCAGATCGCCGAATGGCGGCAGATCTACGACGCCGAGTACACCGAGGTCGGCACCGTCGTCCACCAGGAGGAGTTCGCGGGCTGGGACAGCAGCTACGACGGCGCCCCCATCCCCCTGGACGACATGCGGGAATGGCGGGAGACGACCGTCGAACGGATCCGCGCCCTGCGTCCCCGCCGCATCCTGGAGATCGGCGTCGGCGCGGGCCTCATCCTCACCCGCCTCGCGCCCGAGAGCGAGGAGTACTGGGGGACCGACTTCTCCGAGCCCGTCATCGCGAAACTCCGGGCCGACCTCGGCCCGGACTCCCCGGTGCGGCTGAGCCACCGGCCCGCGCACGACACCGGCGGGCTGCCCGAAGGCCACTTCGACACCGTCGTCGTCAACTCGGTCGCGCAGTACTTCCCCGGCCCCGGCTACCTGCGGGACGTCATCGGCAAGGCGATGGCGCTGCTCGCGCCCGGCGGCGCGCTGTTCCTCGGCGACGTCCGCGACCTGCGCACCGTCCGCTGCCTGCACGCGGCGATCCAGCTGGGACGCGGCGGCGGCGACCTGGACGCGGTCGAACGCGCCGTCCGCATGGAGAAGGAACTGCTCCTCGACCCCGCGTTCTTCACCGCCCTGGACGGCCCCGCGCGCGTCGACGTGCTCACCAAGCGCGGCACCCGCCACAACGAGCTGACCCGCCACCGCTACGACGTCGTCCTCTGGAAGTCCGTGACGCCCGCTCCGGAGACACCGGTCATCGACTGGAGCGGCCTGGACGATCTGGAGGCGAGGCCGGCGGGCCCGCTGCGGGTACGCGGCATACCCGACCCGCGCCTGTCCGGGGAGGTCGCCGCGCTGAACGCCCTCCGCGAGGGGGCGGCGCCGGACGAGGCCCGCGCGATGCTCTCCGCGACGCCCGGCGGGATCGAGCCGGAGACGCTGCACGCGATGTGTCCGGACGCCGTCCTCACGCCGTCCGACCGGATCGGGCATTACGACGCCGTGTTCGGCGGCGGAGCGGCCGCGCTCGCGCCCGACCCCGGACGCCCGCCCGCGTCCTACGCCAACGACCCCGTCGCCGCCCGCGACCACGGCGTACTGGCCGGGCGGGTCCGCGAGGCGCTCAAGGCGCGGCTGCCCGGATACATGGTGCCGAGCGCGATCATGACCCTCGACGCGCTGCCGCTGACGGTCAACGGCAAGCTCGACCGCCGCGCCCTCCCCGACCCGGGTCAGGACAGGACGCGGCGGGAGGGATGCGGGCCGGGCCGCGCGCCCCGCACGCCCGTCGAGCGGCTGCTGTGCACGCTGTTCGCCGAGGTCCTGGACGCCCCCGGAGCCGGCATCGACGACGACTTCTTCGACCTCGGCGGCCACTCCCTGCTGGCGACCCGGCTCGTCGGCCGGGCGCGCAAGGTGCTCGGCGCCGAGCTGGCGATCCGCGACCTGTTCGAGGCGCCGACCGTCGCGGAACTGGCCGGGCGCGTCCACCGCGGCGCCGGCGCGGCGGCCAGGCCCGTCCTGGAACCGCGGGACCGCCCGGAACGCGTGCCGCTGTCGTCCGCGCAGCGCCGCCTGTGGCTGCTCGACCAGCTCCTCCGCGAGGACGACGGGCCGCGCGGCGCCTACCACCTGCCGCTCGCCGTCCGGCTGCGCGGCGACCTCGACCTCGCGGCCCTCGAAGCCGCGGTCGCCGACGTCACCGCCCGGCACGAGAGCCTGCGGACGGTCTTCGCCGAGCACGACGGCGTCCCGTACCAGCGGATCCTCGGCCCGGAGGACGCGCGTCCCGTCCTTGAGGTGGCGACGTGCCCGCCCGAGGACGTCATCGCCAGGCCGTTCGACCTCGCCAAGGAGATCCCGCTGCGCGTCGCCGTCTTCCCCGAGGGGGAGCGCGAGCACCTGCTGCTCGCGGTGTTCCACCACATCGCGTTCGACGAATGGTCGTTCGGGCCGTTCGCCCGCGACGTCGCCGAGGCGTACACGGCGCGGCTGGCGGGGGAGGCGCCCGCGTGGGAGCCGCCCCCCGTCCAGTACGCCGACCACGCGCTGTGGCAGCGGGAGCTGCTCGGCGACCCGCTCGACCCGGGGAGCGTCCACGCCCGGCAGCTCGACCACTGGGCGCGGGCACTGGCGGGAGTCCCGGAGGAGATCCCGCTTCCGGTGGACCGGCCGCGGCCCGGCACCGTCGGGCAGCACGGCGGCACGCTGACCGCCGACCTGCCGGCCGGTCTGGCGCGGCGGCTGCGCGGTGTCGCGCGCGACTCCGGGGCGAGCATGTTCATGGTCTGCCAGGCCGCCGTCGCCGCGCTCCTGCACCGTACGGGCGCGGGCGACGACATCCCGCTCGGCAGCCCCGTCGCCGGACGGACCGAGGAGGCCGCGCGGGACCTCGTCGGCTTCTTCGTCAACACGCTCGTCCTGCGCGCCGACGTGTCGGGCGACCCCGCGTTCGCCGAGCTGCTCGCCCGCGTCCGCGAGGCCGACCTCGCGGGCCTCGCCAACCAGGACCTCCCGTTCGAGGCCGTCGTCGAGGCGCTGCGGCCGCGCCGCGTGCCCGGACGCAACCCGCTGTTCCAGGTGATGGTCGGGTACGAGAACCAGGGGGTCGGCGACGTCCGGTTCCCCGGGCTCGAACAGCGCGAGGCGCTGTTCGGGCCGGGCGCGGCGAAGTTCGACCTCGACTTCATCTTCCGCGAGGCCGGCGGGACGGACGGGATGCGGCTGATCGTCGACTACTCCGCCGACCTGTTCGACCGCAGCACGATCGCCGCGCTGGCGGACGGCCTCGTCGCGCTGCTGGAGGCGGTCGCCGCCGACCCCGGCGTCAGGGTGAGCGCGCTTCCCGCCGTGCCGACCGCCCGCGCCGTGACCGCCGGGACGGCCCCGCCGGCGGGCGGGGCGGAGGCGAGGCGCGGAGACGACCGGGAGGCCGTCCTGTGCCGGATCTTCGCCGAGGAACTCGGCGTCCCCGAGGTCGGCCCGGACGACGACTTCTTCGACCTCGGCGGCCATTCGCTGCTCGCCATGAAACTCGTCCGGAGGATCAGGAGGGAGCCCGGGTGCGAATCCGCGAAAATCGCGGCCCTGATGGCCGCGCCGACCGTGGCGGGATTTCTCGCCCGATTGCGGTGAGCCCGATTGCGGTGGGCCTTTCCGTGAGGCGGCTCATACCCCCGGACCCATTGCATGGTTAGGTGAGCCTAACCTAAGATCTCGGTCGGAAACTCCATTGTGGCTCCCCCTGAGAAATGTGGAAGGACACCGGTCCTTATGCGCACCATGATGCGGCGTGCGGCCGTCACCGCGGCACTCGTCCTGAGCCTGGGCATGGTCGCCGCGTGCGGCGACGACGAACCCGCGGACGAGACGTCCGGCGGCGCGGCCGCGGGGGCCTTCCCCGTCACGATCACCCACAAGCTCGGCACGGCCGAGATCGAGTCCCAGCCCAAGCGGATCGTCGCCCTCGGCGTGGTCGACCAGGACGCGCTGCTCGCCCTCGGCGTCATGCCCGTCGGCATGGCGGAGGTGACCGGAGTCCAGGACGACGGCCTCGCCCCCTGGACCGCGCCCAAGCTCACCGGCTCGAAGCCCACTCTCCTGAAGGCGGGGGAGGCCGGTTTCAACCTGGAGGAGATCGCCAAGCTGCGCCCTGACCTCATCCTCGCCGCCGGCGACTTCTACATCGACAAGGCGTACGAGAAGCTCTCCGAGCTCGCGCCGACCGTCGCGTACCAGACCGGCCCCGCCGAGGACGCGTGGCAGCAGATCACCCTGCAGGTCGCCAAGGCCATCGGCCGTCCCGAAGACGGCAGGGCCCTGGTCGGCAGGGTGGACGGCCAGATCGCCCGGGTGAAGGACGAGCGCCCCGAGTTGAAGGGCAAGGAGTTCGCGTTCACGAGCATCTTCCCGAACGGCAACATCGCCGTGATGAAGTCCGAGGAGGACACCAGCGTCAAGCTGCTCAGCCAGTTCGGCATGGTGCTGCCCGAGTCGCTGAAGAAGCTCCCGGGTGAAGGCTTCGCCGCCGAACTGAGCATGGAGAAGATCCCGGCGGTGGACGTGGACGTCCTGATGAGCCACTACAACGACGACCCGGCCACGCAGAAGAAGATCGAGGACAACAAGCTGTTCGCCGACCTGGCCGTCGTCAAGCGCGGCTCCTACGTGCCGCTCGACCTGAAGGCGTTCTGGCCGCTGCGCAACCCCAGCCCGCTCGCGGTCCCCTACGTCATCGACCGGGTTCTGCCGAAGATCGCCGCGGCCGCCGCCAAGGCCGGGGCCGCCTGATGAACGAGTCCGCCTGATGAACGAGTCCGCCTGATGAACGAGTCCGACCGATGAACGAGTCCGACCGATGAACGAGTCCGCTTGATGAAAGACGCCGGAGGTGCGTGTGCAGACCGCCGTCCATGACGTGGTGGGCATCGGGTTCGGCCCGTCCAACCTGGCCCTCGCCGTCGCTCTCGACGAGGAGCGCGGCGGGGGCGTGGACGCGGTGTTCTTCGAGAAGCAGCCGGAGTTCGGCTGGCACCGGGGAATGCTGATCGACGGGGCCACCATGCAGGTCCACTTCCTCAAGGACCTGGTGACGCTCCGCAATCCCGCCAGCCCGTACTCGTTCCTCTCCTACCTGCACGCCAGGGGACGGCTGGTGGACTTCGTCAACCACAAGACGATGTTCCCCACCCGGGTCGAGTTCCACGACTACCTCGAATGGACCGCCGCCGCGTTCGCCGACCGCGTCCGCTACCGGTCCGAGGTGGTCGCGCTCCGGCCGCACGACGACGAGACCCTCGAAGTCGTCGTGCGCCGCGACGACGAACTGGAGACGCACCTGACCCGCAACGTCGTCATCGGCGCCGGGCTGGAGCCCGTCCTGCCCGAGGGCATCCGGCCGGGCGAGCGGATCTGGCACACCGAGGACCTGCTCACCCGGCTGGACGAGCGCCCCGGCTGGACCCCGAAGAGGCTCGTCGTGGTCGGGGCGGGGCAGAGCGCCGCCGAGGCCGTCGAGTACCTGCACCGCACGTTCACCGAGACCGAGATCTGCGCGGTGTTCGCCCGGTACGGGTACTCGCCGGCCGACGACAGCGCGTTCGCCAACCGCATCTTCGACCCCGAGGCCGTCGACCACTACTACGCGGCGTCCGACGACGTGAAGCGGATGCTGTTCGAGTACTCCCGCAACACCAACTACTCCGTCGTGGACCTCGACCTCATCGACGAGCTGTACCGGCGCGCCTACGCCGAGAAGGTCGCGGGCGCCGAACGGCTCCGCATCCTCAACGTCTCGCGCGTCCTGGACGTCCAGGACGACGCGGGCGGGCTGCGGGCGCGGATCGGGTTCCTGCCCAGCGGCGAGGTGACGGACCTGGACGCCGACGCCCTCGTCTACGCCACCGGGTACCGCGAGCGCGACCCGTTCGACCTGCTCGGCGAGGCGGGCCCGCACTGCCGGACCGGCCCGGACGGGCGGCCCGTCATGGAGCGCGACTACCGCATCGCCACCGAGCCGGGCCCGGAGTGGGGCGTCTACCTGCAGGGCGCCACCGAGCACAGCCACGGCATCGCGTCGTCGCTGCTGTCCATGACCGCCGTGCGCACCGGGGAGATCGTCGGCTCCATCGTCCGCCGCACCGCCCGCGTCGCACCGGGCGTCCTCCAGAAAGGGGCATGATGACCAACCCGTTCGACGACCCCGACGGGACGTTCCTCGTCCTGGTCAACGACGAGGGACAGCACTCCCTGTGGCCGGAGTTCGCCGAGGTCCCGGCGGGCTGGACGGCGGCGTTCGGGCCCGCGTCCCGGGCCGACTGCCTCGGCCACATCGACCGCGCCTGGATCGACCTGCGCCCCCGGAGCCTGACCGCCTGAGGTCAGGCGGCCTTCGGGAGCGGCGGGCGGGCGCCGAAGAACTCCACCATCATCTCGCTGGCGTACCCGGGCCACTCGTGGCCGCCCTCCTGTTCCGTGCAGAGCGCGACCAGGAGCGGCCCCGGGCCGGTGCCGACGCAGCCGTCCGGTCCGCCCGGCACCGGCCACGACAGCGCGGGCAGCCCGTTCAGCCACCGCCAGTACTCCATGGTCATCTGGACGGGGAAGAACGGGAACTCGACGCCCGCGTCCATGTTCCCGCCGCCGTGGTAGGGGACCGAGATGTCCGACGTCCCGTGGAACGCCAGGACGGACGTGGGATGGCCGGGAGTGCAGCCGATGGCGAGGGCGCCGGACACCACGGCGATCCCCGCGACCCGCGCCGAGCGCTCGCACGCGTACCGGTAGGCCATGCCGCCGCCGTTGGAGAAGCCGGTCAGGAAGACCCGGCGCGGGTCCGCGACGCCCTCCCGCACCAGCGTGTCGATCAGCGCGTCGAGGAACGCGACGTCGTCGACGCCCGACCAGCGGGCGAACCAGCAGCACGCCCCCGCGTTCCACGTGCCGAGGAGGCCCTCGGGGTAGGCGACGGCGTAGCCCGCCTCGTCGGCGACCTCGTCGAGCCCGCTCTGCCGCCGGACGTACTCGGGGTCGTTGAGGCCGCCGTGCAGCGCCACGATGAGCGGCCGAGGTCCTCCGGTCTCGGCCGCGCCGGCGCGTTCCGGCGGGAGGTGCAGCAGGTAGCGGCGATCCCAGTCGCCCATGGCGATCGTGCGCTCGGTTGTTCCTGGGGGGTCCGCGGACGCCCCGGCGGGCAGGGGGTGGGCGATCAGCGTCGCGAGGAGGGTCACGACGACCGTCGCCGCCCGCGCGGCGATCTTCATAGCGCGATCAAACGCCCGCGGCGCCGTCCCGGCTACACCGCCGTGCGCACAAACGGCCGGCAGGTTTTGGCAGCGGCGCATAGCCGGACGGGCGTCGCTGCGAACCGGAGCCGCGACCTTTCGCCGCCGCCCGGTCTCCGGGTCCTTTCGAGAAATGGCCGGGCACTGGTCCCGGGGGAGCGGTATTCGCCCATATGCCTTGGTGGACCACGGGGGCCGCTCGGGTCACGGCCGGGTGTGTGACATATCACCGCGTGTAGGCGCTGTGCATGGTGAGAGCCGGATCACGGCGGTGCCGGCGGGCCGGTGTGCAGGAGGGGGGCCCGCGCGTCAGCCGCGCGTCCCGGTGACCTGCCGGCGGGTTGGACGGTTCCGCGGTGCCGGGGCGGACGCCGCGGGGCCCTCCAGCCCGCCGGCCCGGGTCCCTTCCGGAGCCGCGGCCGCCCGGCGGGCTCAGGCGCGGACGATCTCGGGGCCCTCGGCGGCGAGATCGGCGGCCAGGTCGGTGTCCAGCCCGGTGTCGGTGATCAGTACGTCGATGTCGGGCAGGCCGGCGAACCGCACCAGATGGTCGTGCCCGATCTTGGTGCGGTCGGCCAGCAGCACCCGCCGCCGCGACGAGGCGATCATCGCGCGCTTCACCGCCGCCTCGGCCTGGTCGGAGGTGGTCAGCCCGCGCTCGACGGAGCAGCCGTTGGTCGCCATGAACGCGACGTCCACCCACAGGTCCGCCAGCGGGCGCAGCACCCAGTCGTCCACGGTGGCCAGCGTCCGGCCGCGCACCCGCCCGCCCAGGATGATCACGGTGAGGTTGGGACGGGCGGCCAGCACCGAGGCGTGCGGCGGCGAGTTGACGATCACGGTCAGCTCGCGGTCGGTGGGCAGCAGCTGGACGAACCGCGCGGTGGTCGTCCCGGCGTCCACGATGATCGAGCCGTCGGCCGGCAGCTCCTCCAGCGCCGCCTTGGCGATGCGCTGCTTCTCCTCGGTCATCACCGCGTCCCGCGCCGCCAGTTCGGGCTCGAAGCCGAGCCGCTCGACCGGCATCGCCCCGCCGTGGACGCGGCGGACCGTCCCGGCCCGCTCCAGGACGGTCAGGTCGCGGCGGATCGTCTCGGTGGTCACCGAGAACTCCTCGGCGAGCGCGACCACGTCCACCCGGCCCTTGGAGCGCGCCAGCGCGAGGATCGCGTGCTGTCGTTCTTCGGCGTACATGGACGCCGTCCTACCACGGCGCGGGCGCGGGCTGCTCAGACATGGTCGGGCTCCTCGGCGTCCAGGTCGCCGGCGAGCAGGCCGGCCAGCGTCTCCAGGGCGCCGGCCGCCCCGTCGCCCTCGGCGGACAGGACCACCTCCGTCCCCTGGGCGGCGCCGAGCGACAGCACGCCGAGGATGCTGCTCGCGGGGACCGGTGCCCCGTCCCCGACGCGGATGAACACCGGGACCGGCTGCTGCGCGGCGAGGTGCACGAAGATCTTCGCGGGGCGGGCGTGCAGGCCCTGCGCCGAGCCGATGACGGCGGTTCGTTCGGGCACGGCTGCTCCTTTCGGGTCGGGGTCGCGTTCAGGGCTCGATCGTCACTTTGATCGCGGCGCCCCGGGTGACGAGGTCGAGGGCCTCGTGCAGGCCGTCCAGGGGCAGGCGGTGGGTGATGAGGTCCTCCACCGGCACCTGGCCGGAGCCGATCAGCTCCAGCGCGCGGGCGTTGTGGGACGGGCTCGACCCGTTGGCGCCGACCAGGGACAGCTCCTTGTAGTGGACGCGGTTGGCGTCCACGGAGATGACCGGGGCGTCCTTGGGCAGCCCGCCGAACAGGCTGACCCTGCCGCCGGGCGCGACGAGCCGCTGCGCCTGCTCCTGCGCGGCGCCCGACGCGGCGGCGGTGATCGCGACGTCGGCGCCCCGGCCCCCGGTGCGTTCGAGGACCTCCTCGGCGGCGTCGGCGGCGCTCGCGTCGATCGCGGCGTCGGGCTTGACGACCGCCGCGGCCCGGCCCAGCCGCTCGGCGTTGACCTCGACGAGGAACACGCGGGCGGCGCCGCGCGCGCGGGCGACCCGCACGTGCAGGCAGCCGACCGGCCCGGAGCCGAACACCACGACGTCGTCGCCCTCGCCGACTCCCGCCAGCTCCTGGCCGTTGAGGACACAGGCCAGCGGCTCGGCCACCGACGCCTCGGCGAACGAGACGCCGTCCGGGATCCGGTTCACCCCGTCCACCGCCAGGACCTTCGCCGGGACGATCATGTACTCGGCGAACGCGCCGTCGTAGTGGTACCCCATCGACTCCTGGGCGGTGCAGACCGTCATCCGGCCGCGGCGGCACTCGGCGCACTCGCCGTCCGGGATCGCGGCGATGACCTGGACGCGGTCGCCCGCCGCCCAGTCCTCGACGCCCGCGCCCGCCTCGGTGACCTCGCCCGCGATCTCGTGCCCCATCACCCGCGGCGGCGCGATGTGGTGGTGCCCGAACCGGGAGATCTTGACGTCGGTCCCGCACGTCGAGCAGTTGCGGACGCGGATCTTCAGCTCGCCGGGGCCGGGCGCCGGCTCCGGCACGTCCTCCAGGCGGATGTCGCCGGGTGCGTAGAAACGGGCGACCTTCATACGGCGTGTCCCTGTCCTGTCTGTAGCGGATCTGTGGGTTCTTCCTCGTCCCGCGGGTCGAGGAGCGCGAGTATCCGGTCCGTCTCGGCGGCCTCGCGCAGGTCGCGCGCCTTGTCCGGGTCCATGAGCACCTGGGCCAGCTCGGCGAGGATCTCCATGTGCCCGTCGCCGCGCGCCGCGATCGCGATGCAGACGGTGACGGGGCTGCCGTTCCAGTCCGTCCCCTCGGGGAACCTGACGAAGGCGAGCGCGTCCCGGTGGATGAGGTCGCGGCCCTCGTTCGTGCCGTGCGGGATGGCGACCCCCTCGCCGAGGTAGGTGGAGATCGACCGCTCCCGCTCCAGCATCGCGTCGATGTAACCGGGCTCGACGGCGCCGATGTCCACCAGCACCCGCCCGCAGACCCGGACGGCGTCGTCGCGGCCGTCCGCGCGGGCGTCCAGCCGGATCGCCTCGGGGGCGAGCAGGCCGGCGGCCCGGTCAGGCACCGATCTCACCGCCGTCCTTGATCGCCTTGACCAGGCGGTCGACGGCGGGGTCGCCGATGTAGACCTCGAACGCGATGACCGGGGCGCCGCCCGCGCCGCGCCGCGCCCGGTCGGCCAGGCCGGTGTGGGTGACGACCACGTCGGCGTCGCCGGGGATGGAGTCGACGGGCGTGTGCACGACCGTCACGTCGTTCTTCTTCAGCGCCTTGCGGAGCTGCCCGGCGAGCATGACGCTGCTGCCCATGCCGGCGTCGCAGGCGATGACGAGCTTGCGGATGTCCTTGCCGTTCATCGTGGTGCCTTTCGGACGGGGTCGTCTGGTGTCAGCCGGCGGTGGTCTCCTCGGCGACCGCCTTCTCGCCGGCGGGCTTCTCTTCGGCCGCCCCCTCCGCCGTCTCCTCTTCGGCCGTCTTCTCCTCGGAGTCGTCGTCGCCGCCGGTGCGGGGCTCGGCGAGCTTGCCGAAGCCGAGCAGCGCGGCGCCGACGCCGAAGGACACGGCGGTGGAGGCGAGCATGCCGGCGTAGACGCCGATCCAGTTGCCCGCGCCGCGCGGGGTCTGCGCGAGGTAGGCGAAGATGCTGCCGGGCGACGGGGTCGCGACCAGGCCGGTGCCCGACGCCATGAAGATCGCGACGCCGGTCATGCCGCCGGCGATCGCGGCGAGGATCATCCGCGGCTTCATCAGGATGTAGGGGAAGTAGATCTCGTGGATGCCGCCGAAGAAGTGGATGATCGCGGCGGCCGGGACGGTCGGGCGCAGCCGCCGCGGACCGAAGAACCAGTACGCGAGCAGGACGCCGAGGCCGGGTCCGGGGTTGGACTCCAGCATGAACAGCACGGACTTGCCGGTCTCGGCGGCCTGCTGGACGCCGAGCGGGCCGAGGACGCCGTGGTTGACGGCGTTGTTGAGGAAGAGCACCTTCGCCGGCTCGATGAGCACGGAGGTGAGGGGCAGCACGTCGTGGTCGACCAGCCAGCCGACCCCGTCCCCGGCCCATTCGGAGAAGGTGTTCATGACCGGGCCGATCCCCTGGTTGCCCGCGACCGCCATGGCGCCGCCGATGATCCCGGCGGAGAAGTTGTCGACGAGCATCTCGAAGCCGGGCCGGATCCGGTCCTGGACGAGGTCGTCGAACAGCTTCAGCAGGTACGCGGTGAGCGGCCCGATGATCATCGCGCCGAGGAACATCGGCACGTCGGAGCCGACGATGATGCCGACGGTGGCGACCGCGCCGACGACCGCGCCGCGCTGGCCGTGCACCATCCGGCCGCCGGTGTAGCCGATCAGCAGCGGCAGCAGGAACTTGATCATCGGGTCGACCATCTCGCCCAGCTCTTCGTTGGGCAGCCAGCCGGTGGGGATGAACAGCGCGGTGATCAGGCCCCAGGCGATGAACGCGCCGATGTTCGGCATGACCATCCCGGCCAGCTTGCCGCCGAACCGCTGGACCTGCGCTCGGAGCCCGCTGCCTGTGGGCTCTGGGGTGTAGTCGGTGGCCATCCCGGGCCTCCTGTCGATCGGGGGTGGGTGCTACGGGGGTGCCGGTGACCGGCGTTCGGG
>NZ_SMKH01000594.1 GCF_004348515.1 Actinomadura sp. KC345
CCCCGAAAAGCTGGGCCCCGTACACTGCCGCCCCCCCACCGCCCCATAACCCCATCACCCCTGAACCCAAACAAGAACCCAGAAAACCCCCGTAAACCCATTCACCACTTCCCCACACCACAGAATTCGCATCGCCCGAAACGTCCATAGGCCGCGCCGCCCCCGCCCTGGCATACCCGTCCACCGACCGGCGGACCGGCCCCGGCCACGACCGCCACCCGGCCCGCGGACCGCCCGCGCTCGGCTTTGCGGTCGGCCGCGCTCGGCCCGCGGTCGGACCGCGGTCGGCTTCCGGTCAGCGGTCAGTTGGTGATGTGCGCGAACATGCCGGGCTCGTAGGAACCGCCCCGCTGGTGGACGATCACACCGAGCCGGTTGGCGGCGTTGATCATTGCGACCACGTAGACCAGCGCGGCGGTCTGGTCCTCGTCGTAGTGCTCGCGCACCCGGGACCAGGTCTCGTCGGACACGCCCTGGTGGGCGTCGGCGAGCCGGGTGCCCTCTTCGGCCAGGGCCAGTGCGGCGCGCTCGGCCTCGGTGAACACCGTCGACTCGCGCCAGGCCGCGACCAGGTTGAGCCGGACCGTGTCCTCCCCGGCGGCCGCAGCCTCCTTGGTGTGGAGTGGAGCGCCCCGGGTTGGGTGGAGGCCCTGATACCTGGAAGGGTGAGGGGCTATGGCACCCCCGAGGAAGTACTCCCCTGAGCTGCGTGAACGCGCGATCCGGATGGTCTTTGAACTGCGTGAGCA
>NZ_SMKH01000595.1 GCF_004348515.1 Actinomadura sp. KC345
GACGCCGGTATGCGCGAGGCCGCCTGGCGAGGGGCTTCGAGCTGTTACAACTGTAGTAACAGAACCGCGAGAGGAGAACTCCATGGGTGTCAGCCTGTCCAAGGGCGGCAACGTCTCCCTGACCAAGGAGGCGCCGGGACTGACGGCGATCACGGTCGGCCTGGGCTGGGATGTTCGCACGACCACCGGCACCGACTTCGACCTGGACGCAAGCGCGCTGCTGCTGACCGAGGCGGGCCAGGTCCCCTCCGACCAGCACTTCGTGTTCTTCAACAACCTCCGCAGCCCCGACGGGTCCGTGGAGCACACCGGCGACAACCTCACCGGGGAGGGCGAGGGCGACGACGAGCAGATCAAGGTGAACCTGGCGTCGGTGCCCGCCGAGATCGACCGCATCACCTTCCCGGTGTCGATCCACGACGGCGACGGCCGCGGGCAGAGCTTCGGGCAGGTCCGCAACGCCTTCATCCGCGTCGTCAACCAGGCCGACAACACCGAGATCGCCCGCTACGACCTCACCGAGGACGCCTCCACCGAGACGGCCATGGTCTTCGGTGAGCTCTACCGCAACGGCGCCGAATGGAAGTTCCGCGCCGTCGGCCAGGGATACGCCTCCGGGCTCTCGGGGGTGGCGAAGGACTTCGGCGTCAACGCCTGACGGCCGTCCGCGCGGGCGGGGCCGCGTGGACGCCCCCGTCCGCGTGGCCCTGCCCACGGTGCGACCG
>NZ_SMKH01000596.1 GCF_004348515.1 Actinomadura sp. KC345
TGGCACAAGACGGCCGGAGCGCCGATTTCGACGCCGGGAACCTGGTGCTGTATGACACCTCGCGTCCCTACCTGGCCGAGCTTGCATCAGACATTCCAGCCGGTCAGATGCTGGTCTTACGCTTCCCCCATTCGTTACTGCCGTTGCCTGCCCGGGACCTGCGCCGGCTGACCGCAGTCCGCCTCCCGTGCGACCAGGGCGTCGGTGCGCTGTCATCACAGTTCCTGCTGCAACTGGCCCGGCACATGGACGAACTCAGCCCGTCCGACACCGCCCGGCTGTCCACCCTGGCCCTCGACCTGCTGACCACGGCGCTGGCCAACGCGGTGGACGCCGACAGCGCCCTGGCACCCCACGCCAGACAGCGCGCGCTGATGGCCCAGATCCACGCCTTCATCGCCGAACACCTGGGCGATCCACACCTGACTCCGGCCGCAGTCGCCGCCGCCCACCACATCTCCATGCGCTACCTGCACAAGCTGTTCCACCACGAAGGCCGCACCGTCGCCGGCTGGATCCGCGAGCGCCGCCTGGACCAGTGCCGACGCGACCTCTCCGACCCACGCCTGACCACCCGTCCCATCAGCGCCATCGCCGCCCGGTGGGGATTCACCAGCCCCGCACACTTCAGCCAGACGTTCCGCACCGCCTACGGGCTCTCACCACGCCAGTTCCGCCGGCAGTACGCCACAGCGCACAC
>NZ_SMKH01000062.1 GCF_004348515.1 Actinomadura sp. KC345
GCGGTCGGGGGCGCGGCGGCCGGGTTCGTGGCCGGCGCGGTCGTCAACGAGCTGCTCGACGATGACGATGACGATGAGGATGAGGACGGCGCCGACGAGAGCTCGCTCGCCGAGTCCGTCGAAGAGGTGCAGGAGCAGGCCGTCGAGGACGCCTACCAGCAGGCCGCCTACGAACAGGCTTACGAAGAGGCCTACGAGGACGCCATCGAGGACGTAGAGGACGCGGACTGAGCCGCTCCCGGTGTTGTCGGCTTCGTGGGAGTCAAGTTGCGGTCGTCCGGTCCCGGCGGTCACGTGGCGTTGCGGGAGCGTGTCGCGCACCTGGTTGGGGCGCGGCGCACCCAGCGGGTGATTGTCGCGGTGATCCTGGTCAACGCCGTCACGCTCGGTCTGGAGACCGTCCCTTCGGTGATGGAACACTCCGGTGGCCTGCTGCATGCGGTGGACCGGGTGGCGCTGGGTGTGTTCGTGACCGAGTTGCTGGCCAAGATCTACGTCCAGCGCGCCCGGTTCGTCCGGGACCCGTGGAACGTGTTCGACTTCGCGGTCGTCGGGATCTCCCTGGTACCGCACTCGGGTGGGCTGTCGGTGCTGCGCTCGCTGCGGATTCTGCGGGCGCTACGGCTGATCTCGATGGTGCCCAGCCTGCGCCGGGTGGTGTCGGCGCTGCTGGGCGCGATGCCCGGCATGGCCTCGATCGCCATGCTGCTGGCGCTGGTGCTGTACGTCGGTGCCGTGATGGCGACCAAGCTGTTCGGGCAGGCCGAACCCGAGTACTTCGGCGACCTGGGCGCCTCGCTGTTCACCCTGTTTCAGGTGATGACGGGGGAGAGCTGGTCGCAGGTGGCCCGGTCGGTGATGGAACACCATCCCGCAGCGTGGATCTTCTTCGTGGTGTTCATCCTCGTCTGCACGTTTGTGGTGCTCAACCTGTTCATCGCGGTCGTTGTACGCGCGATGGAGGATGACGACGTGCAGCAGACCGAGACGATCGCCGCCGCCGTTCGCCAGGCACAGCGGGACTCCGACGCGGCGCTGCTGGAGGAGATCGCCGCCCTGCGCACCGAAATCCGAGCCCTCCGCGATCCGCGGCCACCAACCGAGCCGGAAACCCATAGCGAGGAGCCTGTATCGCGGCAGCCGTGACGATGTGGCGATCTGAACTTTCCCGCCGCACGTCCGAGCCGGACGGGGTCTTGTCGCCGCTGATGGCCGCGACCGGACCAGCCGTGACTGGGAGCTGGGACGGTCATCAATGCTCTCAACCAAGTCCGGTGGCACCAGCCACGTGGGCGGTTCAGATGCTGACGCCGAAGTCCTTGACGACACCGCCCAGGCCAGCGGCATACCCTTGGCCGACGGCGCGGAATCTCCACTCCGCGCCATCGCGATACAGCTCACCGAAGACCATGGAAGTCGCGGTGGAGGCATCCTCGCTGAGGTCGTAGCGGGCCAGCTGGCTGCCATTGGCCTGGTTGGTGACGCGGATGAAAGCGTTGCGGACCTGGCCGAAGTTCTGCTTGCGGGCGTCGGCGTCGCGTATCGACACCGGGAACACGATGCGGACCACGTCGGGCGGCACCGCCGCCAAGATCACCTTGATCCGCTTGTCGTCGCCTTCGCCCTGCCCGGTGAGGCCGGCGCCGGTGTGCTCGACGGATCCGTCGGGGCTGCGGAGGTTGTTGAAGAACACCAAGTGCTGGTTCGAGGGAGCCCTGCCCGACTCGTTCAGCAACAGCGCGCTGGTGTCCAGGACGAAGTCGGAGCCGGTCGTGGTGCATGCATCCCAGCCGAGCCCCACCATTACCGCCGTGAGCCGTCCCGCCTCCCTGGTCAGTGAGACGGTGCCGCCCTTGGACAGGCTGACGCCCATGACCTCTCCTTCTTCGTCGACACCACCGCCCGTGCCGATCACGCCCCTCGGCGTGCTCGACAGCTTGCCGATCGTTCTCGGCATCACCGCGCCGTCCGAAGCGGGAGCGTCGTAGTTGCTGGATCGGGATTGCTACTACACTTGTAGCAGAAAGCTTTGGCGCTCGAAAGCCCCTTCCCGAGGGCGAAGGAATCGATGACATCGTCCAAACCGTTGCGCGAGCTCTCCCGGCGGCCACCGCATACGTGCCCGATCCATAACCGGCGGATGAGGTCGGCGGCTGTGTACGGGGTCTGAACGGCCGGGACCGCGGCCGCCGATCAACGCGGGCCGAAAAGTCCGCGTTGGAGAAGTCGCTGGTTGGCCTCGCTCCGTGCGGTCAAGCTGGTGGGCGCGAAGGGATCGCCGCCGATGACGGTCGCCAGCGCCGGTTCCAGGAGCAGCGGACCGAGAATGAGGAAGAGGACCTGGTACGGCGCCCATTGCCGGTCTTCGGCGGGCAGGGCGTCGGGCTTTGCCATGAGCCGGTCCACCTCTCGCTCGGCGCCGGCGACCAGCCGGTTCAGGAGCGCGGCCGCTCGCTCGTCGTCGTCGACGAGCACCCGGCGGATGTAGCGGCGCCGTTCCTGGTCGGCGCCGAACATCAGTGCCGCCGCGCGTCCGGCCTCGGCGAGGGTCCCGCTCTGCATGCCCTCCTGGCCGGCCGTGACGAAGGCCTGCTCGAAGGATCCGAGGACGTCCTCGTCGACCGCCTCGCGCAGTCCCGCTTTGGAGGAGAAGTGGTAGCGCAGCAGGGCGTGCGACACACCCGCCTCAGCGGCGATCTGGCGGGTGGTGGTCGCCGGGAAGCCCTGCTCGGCGAACAGCCGGCGGCCGGTGGCGATGAGCGCGTCGCGCGCCTCCCCGCGGTTCGGCTTGGAATGCGGCTCGGACGGTTGCTGTGGCATGTCGGCGACAGTAGCCCGAGTATCACAGGATGGTCCGGACGCCTGGCGTGCGCCGGAGCAGCAGCGCGGCCGCCACGCTGAACGCGAAGCCGAACGCGGCCACCAGAAGGAAGCGCCCGCTCGCGCCCAGCGGCAGGTCACGCACCAGGTACTGCAGGCCGACGACGATCGGCAGGTGGATGAGGTAGATCGCGAACGTCGCGTCGGCGGCCGAGCGCTGCAGCCTTCCGGTGCCGCGGACATGATCGCGGAAGAGGACCAGCATGCCCAGGGCGTACCCGACGCACAGCACTGTCTCGTACCCCGCCCACGCGAACTGCCCCAGGCCGGCGCCGCTCGACTCGAAGAACGTGGTCAGGTCGCTTCGGAAGGCGACGTAGGCGACGCTCAGCACGCCGGCGGCCGCGAGCCAGCCGTAGGCGACCCGCGCTGGAAGGGTCTGCAACCAGCCGCGCCGGTAGGCCAGCACACCCGCGATCACAAAGGGGATGTGCTGGGCGAGGTCGGCGGGCTCGGTCTGGATGAACTCGGCGAACGGCACCCACTCGTCGACGGGGTACCAGATGCGCAGCACCCCGGTGCCGGCGGCGACCAGGACGGCGAAGACGGCCACGGCGAGCCCGCTCACGCGCTGGGGAGTGGCCCGGGTACCCGACGTCGCCGCCATCCCGCGCCGGGCGCGTACCCGGTCGGCGACCGCCCCCCAGGCGAGGTAGACCAGCGAGTAGACGAGCAGGTGCTGGATGAACCACAAGTGGCCGAACTGGCGGTCCGGCCAGATCGGTCCGCTCCAGTCGGCCGGTTCCTCGCCTTCGCCGAGATAGACGTTCCAGTAGTAGTCGCCGAATCCGATGTGGCCGTAGCCGCGGACCTCAAGGTAATAGGCGTACATCAGAACCGGGATGATCAAGAAGAATCCCACGAGGATCGGCCCGCCGAGCTTCTTCAGCCGCGGCCCGACGTAGGGCCGCTCCCGCCGCCGGTCGATCGCGGCGGGCAGGAAGTAGGCGGCGATCAGGAAGAAGAGGCTCATCTTGAACGGCGCGTTGAGCACCGCGAAGTCCTCGATCCACTGCGCTTTGGGCTCTCCTTCGACATACCACCAGTCCACCGGACCGTACGGCTGGGCCGCGTGATGCAAGATCACCAGCGCTGACAGAGCGATCCGGATCGAGTCGAGGTAGTGCAGTCGGCCGACCCGGGGAGGCGCCGTGCTCGAAGGCCCCTCCGACGCTGACGCTCTTCCTGTCCACATGGACAGGAAGGTAGCTCAGGACACAGTAGCTGTCCAATTGGACAGGAAGATCCCTGTGTCGGCGGCTCGTCCGGAACTGTTGGCGGCCGCACATGTGGCGCGGTTCAGCCGCCTGCCGCAGTGGTCAGGGTGATTGCTCCACTGTCAGTGCGGGCGGTGATCGAGCGGAGGGCTGAGGGGTCTGTGGGGATGTCGGTGTGGACGTCGCCGCTGTCGGTGGTGGTGGTGATCTTGTAGGTGGCACGTGGGGCCGTCACGTTCACCTCGCCGTTCTCGGTGGTCACGGCCACCCGCTGGGGTGGGGCGGCGAATGATAGGTCGACCTTGCCGTTCTGGGAGGTGGCCGAGAGCTGTGGTGACCTGGTCGTGGTGGAGCGCAGTTCGCCGTTCTCGCTGCGCAGGTCGAGTGGGCCGGTGGCGCCGTCGACCTTGATCGAGCCGTTGGTGCTGCGGATGCGCAGTGCGGCTCCGAAGCCGGTGGCCGAGATCGCTCCGTTCTCCCCCTCGATGCCGACCGCGAGGCCGCGGGGGACCAGTACCCGGTAGCGCACGGCGCAGCCGCCGATCAGGGCGCCGCAGTCGGTGGACAGCGTGAGCCGGTCCCCAGCGAGGTCCCAGGTCGCGGTCGGCTCGCCGCCGATCAGCGCCCACCGGTCGAACCGGCGTGTCACCTGGACGTTCTTGACGTCGGCGGGACGGATGTCCAGGTCGCCTTGGTCCTTGGTGATGGTGAGGCGGGTGCCGGCGGGGCCGAAGTCGCGCTGCTCGGCCGCGGCGTCGTCGGCCGACGCGCCGCAGCCGGTGAGGGACGCGAGCAGGAGCGGCGTTCCCGCCGCCAGGGGCAGTGAGCGACGAAATGAGGGGGTCAACGGAGCCTCCAAGATCGATACCCAAAGTATTGAATACTTTGAGTATGCTACGGTCCGATCATGACCGACAACCCCACTGACAGGCCGGGGCCCGCCCGGCGGGTCCCACGCGAGGAGGTCCGGCGGCGGCTGCTCGCCGAGGCGGTGCGGGCGTTCACCGAACACGGCTACGCCGATGCCCGGATCGAGGACATCGCCCATGCCGCCGGATTCACCAAGGGCGCCGTCTACTCCAACTTCGGCGGCAAGCAGGAACTGTTCGGCGCCGTCCTCGCCCAGGGGGCCCAGGACGAGCTCGCCGCCGTGACCGCCGAGATCGACGGCACCGGTGACGCCGGCGCGGCGATCGAACGGGTCGCCGAGCTGATCGCCGCCCGCATCACCGGGGACACCCGGCACGGCCAGCTCGGGCTGGAGTTCGCCGCCCGCGCCGCCCGCGACGAGCAGACCCGGGCCGTGCTGGCCCCGATGCGCCGCGCGCAGCGCAACACCGCCGCCCGCTCGGTCGCCGAGGTGACCGAGCGCACCGGCGCCGGTGCGGCCGTTCCTGCGGAGCTGGCCGGGCTGATCCTGCACTGCCTCACCAACGGCCTGGTCAACGAGCACCTCGCCGACCCCGAGGCCGTCACCGCGGACGTGATCAAGCAGGCGTTCACCGCCGTGCTGACCGCACTGCTCCCCCCGACCACGCACGCCTGAGAGGACCCCCGTTGTCGACCCTGCTCTACCGGCTCGGCCGGACCGCGTTCCGCCACCGATTCCGGTTCCTGGCCGGCTGGCTGCTGCTGCTGTTGCTGGCCGGGGGCGGCTTGGCGGCCTTCGGCTCCCACCTGGACAGCGAGGCCACCATCCCTGGCTCGCAATCCCAGCAGGGCATCGACCTGCTGGAACGGTCCCTGCCAGAGGCCACCGGAGTGACCGCGCAGCTGGTGTTCGCCGCCCCGCCCGGCACCACCATCGACGACCCGGCTCACCGGGCCCGCATCCAGAGCACGGTGCGGGAGGCGGCCGCGGCGCCGCAGGTCGCCGAGGCCACCGACCCGTTCCGGACCGGGACCGTCTCGGCCGACCGCCGCACCGCGCTCGCCCAGGTGCTGTACCCGATCAAGCGGGACGTCCTGGAGGACTCCAGCGTCACCGCCCTGGAGGACGTCGCCGCCGCGGCCCGCTTGGGCGGCCTGCGCGCAGAGGTCGGCGGGACCGTCTACAGCACCGCCGGCATGCATTTGGGCATCGGCGAGGTGATCGGCCTCGTCGTCGCGGTGATCGTGCTGGTGGTCACGTTCGGCTCGCTGCTGGCCGCCGGGCTGACCCTGACCACCGCGATCACCGGACTGGTCATCGGGCTACTGGGGCTGATGCTGGTCTCCAATATCGCCACCGTCTCCGACACCGCCCCCAGCCTGGCGCTGATGGTCGGCCTGGCCGTCAGCATCGACTACGCGCTGTTCATCGGCTCCCGGCACCGCACCCAGCTCACCGACGGAATGGGAGCCGAGGAATCGGCGGCGCGCGCGACCGCCACCGCAGGCGGCGCCGTCGTCTTCGCCGGCCTGACGGTGGTCATCGCGCTGGCCGGGCTGGCGGTGGTCGGCATCCCGTTCCTGACCGTCATGGGCCTGGCCGCCGCACTGACCGTGCTGATGGCGGTGGCCGCCGCGATCACCCTGCTGCCCGCCCTGCTCGGCCTGGCCGGGGAACGCCTGCGCCCCAAGTCCCGCGCACGCATCGCCCGCCCGCAGCGCGTCGGCGCCGGCGGGCTGCGCTGGGCCCGCCTGGTGACCCGCCGCCCGCTGCTCACCATCCCGGTCGTCCTGCTGGCCCTGGGCGCGATGGCGCTCCCGGCGCTCAAGCTCGACCTGGCGATGCCCGACAACGGCACCGCCGACCCCGCCTCCACCCAGCGCAAGGCCTACGACCTGATCTCCGACGCCTTCGGTCCCGGCAACAACGGCCGGCTGCTGGTCCTGGTCCACACCCGCCGCGGCGACCCGGTGAGGGCCGCCGCCCAGATCGGGAACGGGCTCGACCTGCCCGGCGTGGTCTCGATCAGCGACCCCGAACCCGGCACCGACGGCCGCACCGCCGTCCTCAACCTCGTCCCCGAACAAGGCCCGCGCACCCAGGCGACCCAGCGGCTCGTCCGCGACATCCGCGCCCGCACCCACGCCCTCGGCGCCGCTGCCGGCGCCCAAGTCCTGGTCACCGGCTCCACCCCCGCCGCCATCGACGTCTCCGACCGCCTGCGCGACTCACTGGCGCCCTTCACCGCGATCGTGGTGGGGCTCTCGCTGCTGCTGTTGCTGCTGGTCTTCCGCTCGGTCCTCGTTCCGGTCAAGGCCGCGGCCGGGTTCCTGCTGTCGGCCGGTGCCGCGTTCGGCGCGGTCGTCGCGGTCTTCCAATGGGGTTGGCTCGCCGAGGCGTTCGGCGTCGCCACCACCGGGCCGGTCTTCAGCTTCATGCCGATCGTCGTGATCGCGGTGCTGTTCGGCCTGGCGATGGACTACCAGGTCTTCCTGGTATCGCGGATCCGCGAGGAACACGTCAGCACCGGCCGCCCGCGTGAGGCCGTGCTGACCGGCTCCCGGCACACCACCCGGGTCATCACCGCCGCCGCCCTCATCATGTTCGCCGTCTTCGCCGGCTTCGTCACCACCGACGACCTCACCCTCAAACCCATCGCCCTCGGCCTGGCCGCCGGAATCCTGGCCGACGCCCTCCTGGTCCGGATGACCCTCATCCCCGCCGTCCTCACACTCACCGGCCACAGCGCCTGGTGGCTGCCTCGATGGGTCGGCCGCCTCCTTCCCGACCTCGACATCGAAGGCGCGGCTCTGACGGCGCGCCCACGTGCTCGACCACCGTCGATGCTCCCGAACGGGACGTCAAACGGCTCAAGGAGTACGCCAACATCAGGGTCCTCGACCTGGTAACCCTCTTGCATGGCCCCCTTGCCACCCTGATGCTCACCGAAGCTGGCGCCGACGTGGTGAAGAACGTCCCAAGCGGGGCGACGAGAGGCGCTCCTACGAGCCGAGGTTCGGCGAGGCGAGCGCGAACTACGCTGTCCTCAACGGGGGCGAGCGAGCGTTCGCGGCGGACCTCAAAGACCCGGACCCGCGGGACTGCGTCCTCGGGGGTGAGAAAATGATTGCTCTTCGGGGAAGGGCCCACCGTTTCCTGTATGCATTCCCTCTCATTGCTGGATGTTGAAACCGAAAAGGTGTTTCCGGCATGAGGGGATTCAGGTCATGGCTGCGAGGCCGCCGAACGCGTCCGGGGAAGCAGGTCGGGATGTGGACGCGGACTCCCTCCTGGCATGGGCCGAGCCCGTGGCGTTCCATACGCGGTGTGGCCACCGAGCGGGGGTGTCTCGCCGCCGACGGTGGCCAAGTGGCGCAAGCGGTTCATCGAGCATGGCCTGGACCGGGCTGGCCGATGAGCGCCGCCCTGGCCGTCCGCCCTCGATCCTGCTGGACAAGGTCCAGCAGGTGGTCACGCTCACTTTGGAGCAGACCCCCGAGGACGCCACGCACTGGTCCAGGGCGTCGATGGCCGAACGGACCGGGCTGAGCAAGTCCACCATCGGGCGGATCTGGCGCAGGTTCGACCTCAAACCGCACCGGGCCGACACCTTCAAGATCCCCACCGACCCCGTGTTCGTGGAGAAGGTGCTGGACGTGGTCGGGCTCTACCACCAGCCGCCCGAACGGGCCGTGGTCCTGTGCGTGGACGAGAAGTCGCAGATGCAGGCCCTTGATGCCGGGCATGCCCGAGCGGCGCACCCATGACTACGCCCGGCCCAGGACCACCAGCCTGTTCGCCGACGGCACCGTCATCACCGCACTGCACTGACCGCGGTGCTCGTCACGCCGACCCGGCGGCCGTGACCCGCATCGCGCCCAGGTACACCATCTGACGGCGTGACCTGCCGAGGGAACGGTCATCGGCGTTCGGCTTGGCGTGCGCGGAACGCGGCGGCCTTGACGCGGCTCTGGCAGGCGGTGGAGCAAAATTGGCGGACGGCGTTGCGGGAGGAGTCGACGAAGACCCGATCGCAGCGGGATGCCTGGCATATGCCCAGGCGGCCGACGAGGTCGCTGCCGATGGCCAAGGCGAGTGCGGTGGCGCACCCTGCGCTCCACCCCACGTCCAGGGAGTCGCTCGCGCCGCGGAAGTGGACTTGCCAGGGCTCGCCGGCGACGAGGTCGAGTTGCGGGCGAGCGCCGGTGGAGCGCAGGAGTTCGTTGACGGTGCGGGCCGCATCGTCGATGCGTCCGTCGTCAACCGCCTCGAACACGGTCCGCATCCGCTGGGCGGTGCCGGACAGGTAGGCGGCCTCCTCCGGACCGATCCGGCCGCCCGCGGTGGAGGGCAGTGCGGCGGTGACCGCACCAGGTAGGTCATCGCCGCGCGGCGCGGCGTAGGGCTTGCCGCCCTTGGTGCCGTCGGTCAGCACGTTGACCAGCGCAACGGACGCGTCCAGCAACGCTGCGACGTGACTATCGAACATCATTTGACCAGTCACTCCCTCTGCTTCTAGCGTTCATTACCGACGATATCCATTTCGCCAGTAACGTCGGAGCGTGATGCGATCTTTTGGGCCGGCCGGGCAGCGGCTGCCACGCGTGGTGTGGCTGCTGATCGCGGCACGGGCGGTCAACCGCCTGGGGGCATTCTCCCTGTCCTTCCTCACCGTGCTCGTCACCGCCGGACTCGGTGGAAGCCCTGCCGCCGCCGGTGCGATCTCGGCCGCGTTCGGGATCGCGACCATCCCGTCCCGGCTGGTCGGCGGGCGCCTGGCGGACCGGTTCGGGCGGCGCCGCACGATCGTCGGCGGGCTCCTCGGCTGCGCCGTGGCGCAGGCGGGGATCGCCGGCTCCGGGAACCTGGCGGTCGTCGCTTGTTTCGCGGTGCTGCTCGGGCTCGTGTTCGAGTTGTACGAACCGCCCAGCCAGGCGATCATCGCTGATGCCGTCGGCCGCGCCGACCGCGTGCGCGCCTACAGCCTCCTCAACGCCGCTCTGGCCGCGGCGGGGATGGGCGCCGGGCTGCTCGCCGCCGGGCTGGGGCGCTGGGACCTGCGCTGGCTGTTCGTCGCCGACGCGGTGACATGCCTGGTCTGCGCCCTCGTCATGCGCATCGGCCTGCCCGCCGACCGGTCCGTCGGCCTCGCCGCGGCCGAGCAGGCACTTAAGCGGACCGGAAGCCTCTTCCCGTGGTGTGACCGGGTCCTGTTGGCCCTGTTCGCCTCGGGAACGCTGTTCGCCCTGCTGTACCTGCAGATCATGACTATCCTTCCGCTGGCCCTAACCCACCGGGGGCTGCGACCCGCCGACGCGGGGCTGCTGTTCACCGCGTCCGCCCTGACCATCGTGGCCGGTCAGCCGCTGCTGCGACTGACGCCCATGACCGGGGCCGCCGCGTTCACCGCCGGCTACCTGCTGCTGGCCGCGGGCCTCGCCGGTTACGCCGCGGCCCACACCCTGCCCGTCCTCCTGGTGGCGACGGTGCTGTGGAGCCTGGGTGATCTGCTGCTGATGGGGCGGATGTACGCCGCCGTCGCCGACATCGCCCCACCCGGCGCCACCGGACGCTACATGGCTGTCTACGGCACCAGCTGGGGCATCGGCGCCGTGGCGGCCCCACTGCTGGGCACGCAGATCCTCCAGCACGCCGGAGCGACGGCCCTGTGGACCGCCATGACCGCGGTATGCCTCGCCTTGGCGGCACTCCAGCCCGCCCTCGCCCGGGCGGTCACCGCCCGCGCGGTCCACACCGCACCCGCCGCGATCACCGACCGGGACAGGCCCAGTCCTGACCCCCGAGAACCGAACATCTCCTCGTCCTGACACCGACACGCAACCGAACGGCTGCACCTGCCTGGGGCGTCACACGCGGACGAATCCACGCGGGCGACTGGGCAGGCGGGTCGCGGGCACTTTCGGTCTCATCGCGGCCGTCCCGCTCACCACGGCCCTCGCCGCCCTGGTCGCGGTGCGCCGGGAACTCCGCGTCCGGGACGCGTCGTCCGAGCCGGGGCCGCGTCCGGGGGCGTGCGGCCGTGCGGGCCGAGAGCACCTGACGGCATGCGGCAGCCGCCCTGCGCGTTCAGGAGTCGGTGCCGAGGTTCGGGTCGGTGTCGCGGACGCCCATGCGCAGGTGTTCGCTGTGGTAGACGGCCTCGTCCAGCAGCATTGCGACGTGGTTGTCGTGCAGCCGGTAGACGATGCGCTGACCGGCGCGCTCACCGACGACCAGCCCGAGGTTGCGTAGCAGCCGAAGCTGGTGGGAGACGGCCGACTGCTCCATGTCCACCGCCTCCGCCAGTTCGGTGACCGAGCAGGGGCCGTGGCGGAGCCGGCCGAGGATCAGCAGCCGGGACGGGGCGGCCAGGGCCTGCAGGGTGGCGGCCACGCTGAGCGCGGTGGCGGAGTCCAGCCTCGCCGGCGGAGTGGCGCGGCCCTCGACTCCATGACCCATGGCCCGATGCTAGCAATCCTGTATAAATGAATAGATCTTCATGTCTTCCTGTATCGGTGAGGGGACCGGCGTGACGATGCAGACCGGCGTTCGAGACGACCAGGGGCATGCCCAGTCGCGCCGACCGGGTGCAGGCGGGCTGGTCGGGGCCGGCGCCGCGTGGAGGCGGATGGCGGGGACGTGGACGCGCGCGTGGGCGCTGGCCGAGGTGCGCTGGGCGGTCGTCGCGACCGGATTCTTCACCGCCGGGGGGCTGGCCTGGCTAGTGGGCGCGCCGACCTGGATGTCGTGGGGGCTGCTGCTGGCCTGCTATGGCGCCGGCGGCTGGGAACCGGCGCTGGCGGGGGTAAAGGCGCTGCGTGAGCGCACTTTGGACGTGGACCTGCTGATGGTCGCGGCGGCGGCCGGCGCCGCCGCGATCGGGCAGGTGCTGGACGGCGCCCTGCTGATCGTCATCTTCGCCACCTCCGGTGCGCTGGAGGCGGTGGCGACCGCTCGTACCGCCGACGCGGTCCGGGGGCTTCTGGACCTGGCTCCAGAGACGGCCACCCGGCTGTCCCCACCGGACCAGCCCCCGGAACGTGCCGACTGGCGGGGGGACGGAGGCGTCGAAGAGACCGTTCCGGCCGCCGAGCTGACGGTCGGGGACGTGATTTTGGTGCGCCCGGGGGAACGGATCGCCGCCGACGGTCATGTCGTCGCCGGGGCCAGTGACGTGGACGAGGCCACCATCACCGGTGAGCCGCTGCCGGCCGTCAAGCACGCCGGGGAGGAGGTGTTCGCCGGGACCGGCAACGGGACGGGTGCCCTGCGGGTCCGTGTGTCCCGTCCCGCCGGTGACACCGTCGTCGCCCGGATCGTGGCGATGGTGGAGGAGGCGTCGCGGACCAAGGCCCGATCGCAGTTGTTCATCGAGAAGGTCGAGCAGCGCTACTCCGTCGTCATGGTCACCGCCACTTTGCTTCTGTTCGTCGTGCCGCTGCTCTTCGGCGCCGAACTCCGGCCGACTCTGCTGCGGGCGATGACGTTCATGATCGTCGCCTCGCCGTGCGCGGTGGTGCTGGCGACGATGCCGCCGCTGCTGGCGGCCATGGCGAACGCCGGCAGGCACGGGGTGCTGGTCAAGTCCGCCGTCGTCATGGAACGCCTCGGCGGGACCACGCGGGTCGCCTTCGACAAGACCGGCACTCTTACGCGGGGCGTCCCGCGGCTGGAGCGGATCGAGCTGCTTTCCGGCGCGGCGGCGACCCTCGGCCCGGCGAGCGATGAACGAACGGTCCTCGCCTTGGCGGCCGCCGCCGAGCGCCCGTCGCAGCATCCGCTGGGCCGGGCGCTCGTCACGGCCGCCCGCGACGCCGCCCTGGAGTCGCCCGAGGCGGAGGACTTCGCCTCCATCCCCGGGCAGGGCGTCACCGCCCGGGTCGACGGGCACCGGATCCGGATCGGCAGCCCCGGCCACGTCCTCGACGGCCACGCCCGGCCCCCGGCCGTCGCGGCGATGGAGGCCGCCGGGCAGACCGCCGTGGTGATGGCCGTCGACGGCAGTCCGGCCGCCGTGCTGGGCCTGGCCGACCAGATGCGCCCGGAGGCCCCGGCGGCGGTCGCCGCGCTGACGACCCTGACCGGCACGGCCCCGATCCTGCTCACCGGCGACGGTTCACCCGCCGCCTCCGCGCTCGTCGGGCGCCTCGCCATCACCGACGTCCGCGCCGGTCTCCTGCCCCAGGACAAGGCGCAGGCCGTGCGGGAGATGGAGGACGGCGGGCAGCGCGTCCTCCTGGTCGGCGACGGCGTCAACGACGCGCCCGCCCTGGCCGCGGCCGACACCGGCGTCGCCATGGGCGAGGCCGGATCGGATCTCGCCCTGGACACCGCCGACGCCGTCATCATCCGCGACGACCTGTCCGCCGTCCCCGCGGCCATCGCCCTGTCCCGCCGGGCCCGCCGTCTCGTCACCGCCAACCTGGTCATCGCCGCGGCCTTCATCACGGTTTTGGTCGCCTGGGACCTGCTCGGACACCTCCCGCTGCCGCTCGGCGTCCTCGGCCACGAAGGCTCCACCGTCATCGTCGGCCTCAACGGCCTTCGCCTCCTGCGCTCCGCCGCCTGGCCGCGCCCCGCCCCATCGACCCGCTCAGGCCGAAGGCGGCGTCTGCTCATGACAACCGGCGAAAGAGCAGAGGACGGCGATCTCGGAGCTCACCGCCAGCCGACCCGCGGCGGTGAGGGCGCGGCGGGGTAGTGCGCCGAGCCTTCACGGCGGTCTGGGCTCCCCATGGCGTGGTGAGCAATGGAGAGGCGTCGGCCGATCGGCTTCCAGCATCGCGGGTGGGTTGATGTCCTTATGGAGGGGCGTGGAGCGGTGGGTCAGATGCCGGCGTAGGAGTGCAGGCCCGAGCCCCAGATGTTGATGCCGATGAGGTTGAACAGCAGGCAGCCGTAGCCGACGATGGCGACCACTGCGGCTTTGCGGCCGCTCCATCCTCGGGTGCGTTGGGCGTGCAAGTAGGCGGCATAGACGATCCAGGTGATGAAGGCCCAGGTCTCTTTGGGGTCCCAGCCCCAGTAGCGTCCCCAGGCGTTGTCGGCCCAGATGGCGCCGGCAATGATCGCGAACGTCCAGACCGGGAAGGCGAACGTGATCGTCTGGCGTGCCAGCCGCTCCAGTGCGGCGGCGGGCGGCAACCGCACGGCGAGGGCGGCGATGGCGGGACTGCTCTGCGAGTGCTCTGGCGTGACGCTGGTACGGCCTCGGTAGAGGTGCAGCGTGGTGAGGGCGGTGGCGACGGTGAACCCGCCCGTGGCGACGATCGCCGCCAGGACGTGGATGGCGAGCCAGTAGGAGTCCAGGGACGGCTGAAGCGGGCTGACCGGGGTGTGGAGGGTTGTGGTGGCCAGGCCCAGAGCGAGCACCACCGGGAACATCACGAAGGCACCGAGGTAGAGGGTCTGCTTGCGGGTGAACAGCACCAGCAACGCGGTGACGGCGGCGAACGTCACGGCGCACACGAACTCGAACATGTTCGCCCACGGGACGTGTCCGGCGGCCGCGCCGCGGGTGGCCAGGGCCGCCAGCTGGACGGTCCAGCCGATGACGGTCAGGCCGATGGCGTAGCGGCCGAGTGAGTCGGCGGTGAAGACGCGCCGGGGTTCGGCCGGTCGAGGCGCCGGTCGCGCGGGAGCGGGCGGCGTGCCGCCGGCGCCCGCCGCGACGAGGACGCGTTCGTGGACCGGCGCGGGTTCGGCAGTCGTGCTCGTGCGGTAGGCGAAGATCGCGGCAAACGCCAGGGCGGCGAACGTGTAGAGGGCGGTCGCCGCATCGGTGAGGCTGTTGCTAAGCGTGGCGAGGGCGGGGTCGGGAGACATGGATTCTCCTGTCAGCGGTTCGTGGCGTTTCAGTGGTTCGTGGCGTTTCAGTGGTTCATGGCGTTGTGGTAAGAGCGGGCGGCGAGGGCGAGGCAGCAAGCGCCGAACACGGCGGAGCCGGTGAGCCGCAGCGCGATGCCCGTCCAGTCGGGGTGGGGGGTGAGCGCGGAGGCGAGGGCGTCGATGTCGTAGGCGAGCGGGATGGCGGCGCGGATCGTGGTCAGCCAGTCGGGGAGCGGTTGCGGCGGGATCAGGCCGATGAGCATCACGGCGGTGAGGCCGAGTTGCCCGGCGAGCGTGGCGGTCTCCGGGCGGGCCGGGGTCAGTCCGCTGAGCGCGCCGAGGCCGCTGAAGGTCACGGCGGAGGTGAGCGTGGCCGGCGCCAGCACCCACAGATGTGTGAAGGGGAGGCCGAACAGTGCGGCTCCGGCCACTGCGGTCAACACGATCCCGGGAACGGCGAACGCGGCGTAGCAGGAGCAGAAACCGAGGACGACGGCGGCGGGGCGGACGGGCAGCGTCCCGTAGTAGTCCAGGCCGCCACCGGCTTTGAGTGCGGCGAGCCGCTGGGCGAGCAGATTCCAGGCGATGAACGCGACGACGGTGAGGATCGCCCCGGACACCACCGCGGCGTGGGACGCCTGCCCGGCGTCGCCGCCGACGCCGCGCAGCAGGGCGAGGATCGCCAGCGACTGGACGGTCGCGACGATGACGACCGCGCCGCCGCCGGCGCGGGCGCGTCCGAGCTGGGCGGTGTGCACGGCGGCGACGGTCGTGACCATCGGCGTGAACGCCGGGGACGACGCCATCAGGAGCCCTCGCCGGCGTCGCGAGCCAGAACGTCGCCGTCGCAGGACAGCAGGACGTCCTCCAGACTCGGCGGGGCCAGAGAGAAGTCGTCGAGCGCCGCGTACGCGGGCCCGGAAAGGATCTCCGCCAGTGCTCGTCGCGCGTTCTCGACCGGCATCCGCACCGACCACCGGTTTCCCTGTGCGCGGACCTCACCGCCCAGGTCGGCCGGGGTCAGCGGCGGGGCGTGGCGCCAGGCCAGGCCGAGCCGGACCAGTCCGCCGAACCGTTCCTTGAGCCGCCCCGGGGTGCCGCAGGCGACGGTGCGGCCATGGTGCAGTACCAGCACGCGGTCCAGGACGGCTTCAGCCTCCATGACGTTGTGGGTGACCAGGACGATGGCCGCCCCTCCGGCTCGCCGTCGATGCAGCGCCTGCCAGACGGTTCGGCGGGCGTCCAGGTCGAGACCGGCCGTCGGCTCGTCCAGAACCAGAAGGGACCGGTGCCCGGTCAGTGCGGTGGCGACCGCCGCGAGCCTGCGCTGACCACCGGAGAGCCGTCCCATACGGGCGTCCGCGAGATCCGCCATGCCCAGTTCGGCGAGCAACGCGGCCGACTGGCGGCACGAATGCACTCGGGACAGGCCGCGCAGCCGGGCCGTCGTCGCCACCGCCGTGCGCACGGTCATGTCGGCCAGCGCGGACTCGCACTGCGGCAGGTACGCCACGTGCGCGGCGGCCCGGACGGCCTGTCCGGTCACATCCGACCCGCCGATCCGCACCGAACCGCCATCGGGACGCAGCAACCCGACCAACATCCGCACGAGCGTCGTCTTCCCCGCACCGTTGCGGCCCAGCACCCCGAACACCTCGCCGGGACGGACGCGGAAGGAAACACCGTCCACGGCGAGCCGCCCAGCGTTCCGGTAACCACGGGCGAGGCCGCTCGCCGTGCACGCCGCCGTGACACCGGCGGCCGGCCCTTCGGGTTCGGTCCTGATCTCCGTCGACACGCGGGTCACCATACAGACGCTTTGGTACTACGTCACGTAGTATCAAAGCGTTTCTTTCGGAAAGAAGGCGTCGTGCCTGGTCAAGCCAAGGAAGATAAGGGATCGCCTACGATGCGAAGCGTGCCCCGCATCACCGGATCCCTCGATCAACACCGCGCCGTCACGCGAGAGCGCATCCTGGTCGCCGTGCGGGAGATCATGACCACCGACGGCGTCGACAGGCTGTCCATGGCCGAGGTCGCCGCGCGCTCAGGCCTCAACCGCAGCGTCGTCTACAACTACTTCGCCGACGTCCGGGCACTCCTGATCGCGCACGCCGAACACGAAACGACCCGCTTCACCGACGAACTGCACCGCGCCCTCGAAGGCGCCACCGGGCCGACCGAGCGCATCACCGTCTACGTCCGGCAGCAGCTCGCCGACTTCGCCGCCCACCCCCAGCCCGCCGGACCCGAACTGGCGCCCCTCCTCGGCCCGGACGGCTACAAGCAGATGCACGCCCACGTCGGCCCGCTCGGACGCCTGCTCACCGAGATCATCGAGGACGGCGTCAAGGCCGGCGAGTTCGCCCCCTGCGACCCCGCCGGCACCGCTCACCTCGTCCACGCCTGCCTGGGCGCCGAGCGCTACCACCTCGGCCAGGGCACCCGCGACCTGGACGAAACCATCACCCGCGTCACCACCTTCGTACTGCGCAGCCTCGGCGCCTCCGAACCCGCCACCTGATAACCCCTGAGGAGACAGCTCCGCTGCCAGCGGGTGAGAAAGCGCGCAGTTGCGTCTCGGGGGCGTATGACGCGGACGTAGGCAGGACGGGCCGCCAGCGCCCCACGTCCGCACTCGGGGATCTCGCCTCGCCGAATGGTGAGGTGCGACCACGGTGTCGGGCTGTCGAGGCTCTGCCGCAGTACGGCACGGCAACGATGTGCCAGGGCGCGGCCAGGTGAATGTTCAGGGGTGGTCCACCGGCCTTCCTGATGTCAGGTCCAGAAGACCGCCACGCCGACGTTGGCGATGGCCAAGCCCCCGATGGTCATGAAGATCGGCGTGCTGAGGGGGCGGCGGCGTCCCACGAGGATAAGGGTGACCACGGCCAGAACCACCGCGAGCTTGACGGCGATCTTGGCGTTGTTCACCTCCTCGTCCAGAGCGCCTTGGAGTACTCCGACCAGAGCGACGCCGGTCACGAGCTGGGTGAGTGCGCCGTGCAGCATGGCGGTCCCAGGGCGGGACGGGGCGGACCGCGCCGCCTGGAGTTGGGCGACGAAGCCACCGATGAGGACCGCAAGGCCGACGAAGTGAAGGAAGAGCAGCAGAAGCCTGAGGAACTCCAAGGGTGACCTCCGGGAGGGCAGTTAGAGACGTTCTGATACTACAAGTAGTAGTTTTTGTCTTGCTGCTGACCCGGCAGTGAGGCCACGGCCTACTCCTCAGCGGTCGAGCGAGCCCGAGGCATCTACGGCGAAGATGAGAACGGGCGCTCCTGATCTGCAGCCCACGACGAACACCAGTGACCTCTCCCATTGCTGCCTTCTGGCGGGTATTGGACCACGTGGCAAGCCCGGACCGGGTCGCCGAGCAGACATGGAACAGACGGGTGGGCGAAGCCGGACAGAACCGGCAGGCGTCATGCCGGACAGAATCTGTGTCTGCCCTGGTGAGCGGTAGTGGGGCGCGTGGGACTCGAAACCACAGCCTACGGAAAAATTCCGATGCTGTCAGGGTGGTGATTTGGGGTTTCGGACGAGTCCTTGCTGTGGTTGCAGGCTCGAATATCGCCGTATACGTCTTGGCTAGCTGCTAAGCGCCCATGGTGGCCGATTGGGCGGGATGTAGTCGTCGGTTGTTGGTGGTGTGTTGGGTGATGGTCAGGTCGGCAACCAGGTTCCGCAAGCAGCCCGTCGCGAACCGAATCGCTGTGAGAGCCACGCAGCGCACCGGGCTGCGAGGGCGCTGCAGCGGGCGCGCCCAACCATGACTGTGGCGACTTGTGGCTAATTGTCCACAAATGGTGGATTGTTTATTGCGGTATTTTCGCCATTTGGTGTATGCCTGGCCTGTTCTTAGTGAATGCTGGTGCCGAATATGAGCTTCCGGTGTCAGGGGGCTGGGGTATGGCTGCGAGTCTGCCACACGCGTCGTGCGAAGCGGGCCGGGACCGGAGTGAGGACTCACTCATGGCGTGGGCCGAGCGGTCGGGGAAGCGCCGGTTGGCGCAGCCGCAGAAGGGCGGGTTGCGGTTCGCGTTCTATGGGCGGGTGTCGACCGAGGATCATCAGGATCCGGTGACGTCGCGGGCGCGGCAGCATGATCAAGCCGCTGCGCTGATCGGTGGGCATGGGCGGATTGTGGCGGAGTATTTCGATGTCGGGCACAGCCGGGTGCTGCCGTGGGCGCGGCGGCCTGAGGCTGCGGCGTTGCTGGTCGGCGTATCGCTGCCGGCACGGTCACAGCAGCGCGTCGCGCTCAGGTCCGGATCGGCCCAAGAACCTCTACATCCGCGAGGACCACACCCTGCCCCACCTGCCGGCACTGCACGTTCTCCTGACCGGACCCTTAGCCGCCACGCCGGACGGGACGTCCACCGACCCCAGGGAGGCCATCGCTCACCTGCGCACGTGCAAGATCACTCTCACCTACGAGCCCGAGACCCGCATCTTGCGGACCGGCGTTCCGAAGGAGGTGAAGGTCACCATCGACCAAAGGCGCTGACATCGCGGCGCCTCGCGGCGTCGCATACTCCGCCCTGGGCATACGGATTGCGGCTCGTGTCCCCACGGCATTCATAGCCGGAAGGGGGTGATCAAACAGCGAAAGGCCGACCCTCTCGGGTGTAAAACAGGCACCGAGGGGCACTCCGTAATGCCCGAAAACGCCCAGTTATGTACAAACTGTGTGTCCGAGGGGGGACTTGAACCCCCATGCCCCGTGAAGGGCACTAGCACCTCAAGCTAGCGCGTCTGCCTATTCCGCCACCCGGACAGGTTGCAGGCCGCAGCGCGGCTGCGGCCGGTTCACCATACCAAAGGTGGCGAGTCGCGGCGAAGTCGATCGGCGGGGCACCATGGGGGCGGTACGTGAGGACGCGAGGCGCGAAGGTGATCACTGTGGGCCAGCAGCAGCCGACCGCTGAGGACGAGGTCGTCCGGTTCTGCCAGGAGCTGATCCGGATCGACACGAGCAACCCGGGAGATCACTCGGGGCCGGGGGAGCGGGCGGCGGCGGAGTATGTCGCGGAGAGGCTCGAGGAGGTCGGGCTGGAGACGCGGATCTTCGAGTCGCATCCGGGGCGGGCCAGTCTCGTGGCGAGGATCGAGGGGGAGGATCCGGGGCGGGACGCGTTGCTGCTGCACGGACATCTCGATGTGGTGCCGGCGCAGGGGGAGGACTGGACGCGGGATCCGTTCGGGGGAGAGATCGCGGACGGGTGCGTCTGGGGCCGCGGTGCCGTGGACATGAAGGACATGGACGCGATGATCCTGGCGGTCGTGCGGCAGCGGCTCAGGGAGGGGCGCAGGCCGCCGCGGGACGTGGTGCTCGCGTTTTTGGCCGACGAGGAGGCCGGGGGCAAGTGGGGTGCGCAGTGGCTGGTGAGGGAGCATCCGGAGTTGTTCGAAGGATGCACCGAGGCGGTCGGTGAGGTCGGGGGGTTCAGCCTCACCGTGCCGGGGGATCGGCGCATGTACCTGATCGAGACGGCGGAGAAGGGCATCGCGTGGATGAACCTGACCGCCAAGGGGACCGCGGGGCACGGGTCGATGGTGCATCCGGACAACGCGGTGACGGCCGTGGCGGCGGCCGTCGCCAGGCTGGGGGCGCACGAGTTTCCGGTGCGCCTCACGAAGTCGGTCCGGGCCTTCCTTGAGCGGGCGTGCATGGCGTACGGGGTGGAGTTCGATCCGGAAAGGCCGGAAAAGTGCCTTGAGGAGATCGGGCCGCTGGCGCGGATGATCGGTGCGACGCTCCGGAACACGCTCAATCCGACGCGGCTGGATGCCGGATACAAGACGAATGTCATTCCGCAGAGCGCCACCGCGCAGGTGGATGGACGTTTCCTTCCCGGATATGAGGCGGAGTTCTTCGCGGTGGTGGATGAACTTCTCGGGCCGGACGTCGAGCGGGATTTCGTCCACCATGACCACGCGATCGAGACGGACTACGAGGGCGCCCTCGTCGCGGCGATGGAGGCGGCGCTGACCTCCGAGGACGCCGGCGCGCTGCCGGTGCCGTACTGCCTGAGCGGCGGGACGGACGCCAAGGCGTTCGCCCGGCTGGGCATGAGGTGCTTCGGCTTCGCGCCGCTGAAACTGCCCCCGGATTTGGACTTTTCCGGAATGTTTCACGGGATCGACGAGCGCGTCCCAGTGGACGGGCTGCGTTTCGGCGTGCGGGTCCTCGACACATTCCTCGATCGCTCCTGAATTTACCGACGCCAATGCACCCCGTGGTGCTATCGTCACCGTCTGTTGGCAATGGTGCGGTCGCGGCGGAGGTTGCCAGGTGGCGGGAGGCGTGGTGCGGATCGGGGCGGTCCCCGTCCGGCGGCTGCTGATCCTCGGCGGGCTGCTCATCGCGGGCTGGATCTTCGGATGCGCCACGGCGGCCCGGCGGACGTTCCACGGGCACCGGTCGCCCCAGGTCCGCTGCGGCGGCCGGGCGTCCGGAGGTCGTCGCGTGCGCTCCGGTCCCGCCGCGCGCATCGGGTCCGCGCGCCGTGGACGCGGTTCGCCCGGCCACCCGTGCCGCCGCGGACGAAAGCGCGCCTGACCAGCGGGCTGATCACAAGCGCCCGCGCGGCCGACGCGGTGATCCGGTCTTCCGTCGTGCCCCCGCACGACACCCCCCAAGGACACACGAGAACCGTGCGTCTCCCCCAACGAACGGAGCATCATGCGACTTTTGGCAGAAGGTAGGTTCCGGGCCCTTGTGCTCGCTGTGGGCTCTGGCCCCCTCGGCGTCACCGCCACCCCGTCCCATGCCGCCGCCGGCGCGGGCATTCCCGAGTCCGGGGTGACGTGGACGTTCGGGGCGGCGGCGGTTCCGGCCGCCGCGGCCTGCGCGCCGAAACTCGCTCGCGGGCTCCCCGTGTGCCGGTGAGCCGGGGCCGCCGCGGGCCGCGGCGCCGGCGGTGGCCGAGACGCTTCGCCCGTCCCGGATGGCGCGGTTCCGGGGCGGGCGGAGCCTTGTCACCAGGCACGACGTTCACGTTGCGTCATTTGGAACGTACGTAGTGCTACGCTCCGGGCTGACCGGCTGGCGGGGGCTCAGAACGTGCGGACGGCGCGGATCACCTTGCGGCGGAGTTGAATACGGCGGCGGCCGTCGGGGTACAGGCGCAACCGATCGATCTCCCAGCCGCCGTGTTCCGCGTGCTCGGTCAGGATCTGCCGGGCGGTATCGCGTGTCGTGCCGCGGGGCAGTGACAGGACGAGGTAGGTGTACTGCGCCATTGCGACCATTATTACTTGGTCTCCCCGGCCTGTGGCACCGTACCGTGGGGCGTCCCGGTCCGCGCGGCGTCCGGCGGCATGTCATCCTGTCTGAGGCGCGCGGCGGTGAGAATCCCGTCCGGGACGGAGTGGCGGAGTCGAGGCGGAGGTGACCGCGGGGCATGAACGCGCCGTCCTGTGACGTTGTACCAAGCCGTAAGAAGAAGCTTGTGTAAGAGACCAAAGACAGCGAGGTTGGAGCGACTGTGCCAGCCAAGAACGGCACCGCGGACAGTGGCCGGGGCAACGGCACCGGTACCCGCCTGGTGATCGTCGAGTCGCCCGCGAAGGCGAAGACGATCGCGGGGTACCTGGGTCGTGGCTACATCGTGGAGTCCAGTATCGGCCATATCCGGGACCTCCCGGGCAGCGCCTCGGAGGTGCCGGCCAAGTACAAGGGCGAGTCGTGGGCCAAGCTCGGCGTGAACGTCGAGCAGGAGTTCGAGCCCCTGTACGTCGTGAACACGGACAAGCGCCAGCAGGTCACGAAGCTCAAGAAGCTGCTCGCCGAGGCCGACGAGCTCTACCTCGCGACGGACGAGGACCGGGAGGGCGAGGCGATCGCCTGGCACCTCCAGGAGGTCCTGAAGCCGAAGGTCCCCGTGCACCGGATGGTCTTCAACGAGATCACCAAGGACGCGATCCAGCAGGCCGCCGAGAACCCGCGGGAGCTGAACCTGCGGCTCGTGGACGCGCAGGAGACGCGCCGCATCCTGGACCGCCTCTACGGGTACGAGGTCAGCCCCGTCCTGTGGAAGAAGGTCATGCCGAAGCTGTCGGCGGGCCGGGTGCAGTCCGTGGCGACGCGGCTGGTCGTGGAGCGGGAGCGGGAGCGGATCGCCTTCGTCCCCGCCCACTACTGGGACATCGCGGCTCAGTTCGACACGGGCAAGGAGGAGGAGCCGAAGGCGTTCAAGGCCGGGCTCGTGTCCGTGGACGGCAAGCGCGTGGCGCAGGGCCGTGACTTCGCGTCCGACGGCACCCTGAAGACCACGGACGCGCTGCACCTGGACGAGGAGGCCGCGCGAGGGCTGGCCGAGCGGCTGCGCGACCGGCCGTACGAGGTCAGGTCCGTCGAGCGGAAGCCGTACACGCGCAAGCCGTACCCCCCGTTCCGGACGACGACCCTCCAGCAGGAGGCCAGCCGCAAGCTCAACTTCTCCGCGAAGTACGCGATGTCGGTGGCGCAGAAGCTGTACGAGAACGGCTTCATCACCTACATGCGCACCGACTCGATCACGCTGTCGGAGACGGCGATCACGGCGGCGCGGCGGCAGGCGGCGGCGCTGTTCGGCGGGGAGTACGTCCCCGACAAGCCGCGCGTCTACGCGTCCAAGGTGAAGAACGCGCAGGAGGCGCACGAGGCGATCCGCCCGGCGGGCGACACGTTCCGCACCCCGGCCGAGACGGGCCTGTCCGGTGACCAGTTCCGGCTGTACGAGCTGATCTGGAAGCGGACGATCGCGTCGCAGATGAAGGACGCGGCCGGGCAGTCGGTGTCGATCCGGGTCACCGGCCTGTCGACGGCGGACGAGCGCGCCGAGTTCAGCGCGACCGGTAGGACGATCACGTTCTACGGGTTCCTGAAGGCGTACGTGGAGAGCGCGGACGACCCGTCCACCGACCGCGACGACCAGGAGCGGCGGCTGCCGAACCTGGCGGAGGGCGACCCGCTGACCGCGAACGCCGTGGACGCGGAGGGCCACTCGACCCGCCCGCCGGCCCGCTACACCGAGGCCAGCCTGGTCAAGGAGCTGGAGGAGCGGGAGATCGGGCGTCCGTCGACGTACGCCGCGATCATCGGCACGATCCTGGGCCGCGAGTACGTGTTCAAGAAGGGCACGGCGCTCGTCCCGTCGTTCCTGGCGTTCGCCGTGGTCAACCTGCTGGAGCGGCACTTCGGCAACCTGGTCGACTACGACTTCACCGCCAACATGGAGGACGGTCTCGACGAGATCGCCCGCGGCGAGGCGGAGCGCGTCCGCTGGCTGACCAGGTTCTACTTCGGCGCCGCCGGCGAGGAGGGCCTGAAGGAGCTGGTCAGCGACATCGGCGACATCGACGCCAAGGGCGTCAGCTCGTTCCCGATCAAGGGCTCCGACATCATGGTCCGGGTCGGCCGGTACGGGTCCTACCTCGACCGGGACGGCGAGCGGGCCAACATCCCCGACGACATCCCGCCGGACGAGCTGACCGCGGAGAAGGCCGAGGAGCTGCTGGCGCAGCCGTCCGGCGACCGGGAGCTCGGCACCGACCCGGAGACCGGGCACACGATCGTGGCCAAGTCGGGACGCTTCGGCCCCTACGTCACCGAGATGCTCCCCGAGGCCCCTCCGCCCGCGGAGGGCGAGAAGAAGAAGCGGACGAAGAAGGCCGACACCCCCAAGCCGCGCACCGGCTCCCTCTTCAAGTCGATGTCGCTCGACACGATCACGCTGGACGACGCGCTGAAGCTGCTGTCGCTGCCGCGCACGCTCGGCGAGCTGGACGGCGAGCCGGTGACCGCGCAGAACGGGCGGTTCGGCCCGTACATCAAGAAGGGCACCGACAGCCGTTCGCTCGGCTCGGAGGAGGAGCTCTTCACCGTCACGCTGGAGCAGGCGAAGGAGCTGTTCGCGCAGCCGAAACAGCGCGGGCGCCGGGCCGCGGCCGCCGCGCCGCTGCGCGAGCTGGGCAACGACCCGTCCAGCGAGAAGCCGGTCGTGGTGAAGGAGGGGCGGTTCGGCCCCTACGTCACCGACGGCGAGACGAACGCGAGCCTGCGCAAGGGCGACGAGGTCGAGTCGATCACGATCCAGCGCGCCGCGGAACTGCTCGCGGAGCGTCGTGAGAAGGTGGCCGCGGGCGGCGGGAAGAAGAAGCCGGCGAAGAAGACGGCAACGCGCCGCCGAACCTCCGCAAAGTCCGGCTCCTAGGGACATCCACGCCGATACCCTGACCGACATGACCAGAACGGGCGCATCCCGGCCGCACCCCGCAGCATCACCGCCGCCGGGCGTTTCGTCGCATCCGCCGCATCCGCCGATCGGTTCGTTCCGGCGGCTGCGGCTGGCGCTGTCCCTGTCCGGCCTCGGCCTGTGGCTCGCCGTCCCGGCGCTGACCGCGATGGCCGCGATGCTGACCCGCGACGACGACGCCGCCACCCGCGCGCAGGCGGTCGGCGGCGTGCTGGCCGTGATGCTGCTGCCGGCGGTGCTCCTCGCCCCGCTCGGCGGCACGCTCGCCGCCCGCGTCGACCGCCGGCTCATGCTGCTCATCGCGGACGTGCTGCGGCTCGTGATCGTCGTGACGGTGCCGCTCGTGGACCTGCTGCCGTGGACGCTCGCCGCCGCGTTCCTCGTGGCCTGCCTGGGCCTGCTGTGGACGCCGACGGCGCGTGCGGCGCTGCCCGCGATGGTCCCGGACGGGGACCTGCGCACCCGCGCCCGCCGCACCGCGACCCGCGCCCTGTTCGGCCCGGCCCCGGTCGCGGCGGTGCTGTTCGCCGTCCTCGCGCTCATCGCGGACGGGACGCTCGGCCGCGACTCCCGCGCCGGCCTCGCCCTGTACGCCACCGGCGCCGTGTTCCTCGCCTCGGCCGTCTCCGTCGCCATGATCCGCGAGATCCCGGCCGAGCAGCCGAGCCCGGTGCCCGCCCCGCTGAAGTCGATCTTCCAGGGGCCCGGGACGGCCGCCGCGCGCGGTGTCGGCCTGGCGGTCGCCGCCGCGTCCCTCGCCGCGGGCGCCGTCGTCGCCGTCGCGAGGGTCCACACCGGCGAACTCGGCGGCGGGGACGCGGGCTACGGCAGCATCCTCACCGCGCTCACTCTGGGCCTCGGCTTCGGGCTGTTCCTCGGGCCCCGCGCCCTCGTCCCGTTCAGCCGCCGTCGGCTCCTCGGCCTCGCGGTGATCGCCGCCGCGCTCGCGCTGGTCGTGATCTCCCTCGTGCAGAACCTGGTGGTCGTCGTGTTCATGACCGGGTTCCTCGGCGTGTTCGCCGGGGCCGCCTGGTCGACCGGCAAGGCCGCGCTGACCGACCCCGACGCGCCGGAGGACGCCCGTCCGTCCACGTACCTGCGCTCGGTCGCGGCCGTCACCGCCGTGGTCGCTTTCGCCGCCGTCCCCCTGATCGCCGGAGCGGTCGGCGCGCACCGCATCGAACTCGGCGGCGGCGTCTATGACGCCGACGGGTCGGGCGCCGCGCTGCTCATCGCGGCCGTCCTCGCCCTGCTGGCGAGCGTGGTGGCGTACAAGCGGCTGGACGACCGGCGCGGCATCCCGCTCGTCCCCGACCTGCGCGCGGCCCTCCACGGCGAGATCTACACGCCGCCGGAGCAGGCCGCCGCGGCGGCGCCGACCCAGCAGCAGCCCGTCCGCCGCGAGCGCGGCGTGTTCGTCGCCTTCGAGGGCGGGGAGGGCGCCGGGAAGACCACCCAGGCGCGGCTCGCGGCGATCTGGCTCCGCGACCACGGCTACGACGTCGTCACCACGCACGAGCCCGGCGCCACCAAGATCGGGATGCGGCTGCGGGCGATGCTGCTCGACCGCGACACCACCGGCCTGTCCGACCGCGCCGAGAGCCTGCTGTACGCCGCCGACCGCGCCGACCACGTCGCCAACGTGATCAAGCCCGCGATGGAGCGCGGCGCGATCGTGGTCAGCGACCGGTACGTCGACTCGTCCCTCGCCTACCAGGGCTTCGGGCGGCAGCAGGCGGTCGAGGACATCGCCCGCGTGAACGCCTGGGCCACCGGCGGCCTAGTCCCCGACCTGACCGTCCTGCTGGAGGTGCCGCCGCAGACGGGCCTCGGCCGGCTGTCCGCCCCGGCCGACCGCATCGAGTCGGAGTCGCAGGACTTCCACGAACGCGTCCGCGCCGGGTTCCACGCCCTCGCCGACGCCGACCCCGACCGCTACCTGATCCTGGACGCGAGCCGCCCGCAGAGCGAGCTGAGCCGGGAGATCCAGTACCGCATCCGCGAGATCCTCCCCGATCCCATCCCCGCCGGTACGGAAGATGCCACGAGCACCTTCCCGGCCATCAAGGACTTCTAGTCACCGCTGGGGCATAGCCTTTCCGTCATGAGCGTGTGGGATGACCTGGTGGGGCAGGAGCCCGTCGTCGCGCAGTTGTCGGCGGCCGCGGAGGGGACGTCCGGCCTGGCGCACGCGTGGCTGTTCACCGGGCCTCCCGGTTCCGGCCGCGTCGCCGCGGCGCGGGCGTTCGCCGCGGCGCTGCAGTGCGAGGAGACGCCGCGGGGCTGCGGGCACTGCGCCTCGTGCCACCAGGTCCTCCAGGGGACGCACGGGGACGTGGAGGTCGTCCGCCCGGCGGGCCTCTCGTACGGGGTCAAGGAGACCCGCGCGCTGGTGCTGCGGTCGTCGTCGTCGCCGAGCGCGGGCCGCTGGCAGGTCGTGCTGTTCGAGGACGCCGACCGGGCCACGGAGGCCGCCGCGAACGCGCTGCTGAAGGCGATCGAGGAGCCGCCGGCGCGGACGGTGTGGCTGCTGTGCACGCCCTCGCCGGACGACCTGCTGGTGACGATCAGGTCGCGGTGCCGGCTGGTGACGCTGCGGACGCCGCCGATCGGCGCGGTCGCGGACGTCCTCGTCCTGCGGGACGGCGTGGACCGGGACACCGCCGACGCGGCGGCGCGGGCGGCGCAGGGGCACATCGGGCGCGCACGGCAGCTCGCGAGCGACCCCGAGGCGCGCCGGCGGCGGGAGCGGGTGCTGGAGGTGCCGCGCCGGCTGACGTCGGTGGGCCCGGCCGTGATGGCGGCGGAGGCGCTGGTCAAGGCGGCCGAGGCGGAGGCGAAGGCGCAGGCGGAGGAGCTGAACGAGTCGGAGACGTCCGCGCTGCGGCAGGCGCTCGGCGAGAGCGCCAAGGGCCGGATGCCGAGGGGGACGGCGGGCGCGCTCAAGGACCTCGAGGACCGGCAGAAGTCGCGCGCGACCCGGGTGAAGCGCGACGCCCTCGACCGGACGCTGCTCGACCTGGCGTCCTACTACCGGGACGTGCTGACGCTCCAGCTCGGTGCGGGCAGCGACCTCGTGAACACCGACATCGGCCCGGAGCTGCGGACGGCCGCGCGGAACGGCCGTCCGGAGGACACCCTCAGGCGGCTGGACGCGATCATGGCGTGCCGGGAGCGGCTGGAGGCGAACGTCAACCCGCTGCTGGCCGTGGAGGCGCTCACGCTCGCGCTGCGAACCGGGTGATAAACGGCCTTACAGGAACTGGTCTCATTCGTTACATTCCCGTACGCGATTCTCAACAACATCACACGTAACGTCGCGTGGCTGATCAACACCGAACCGGGCTATCCCCCCAACGGCCAGGAGGTTCTGTTTTGCGGCGAGCGTTGATTTCCGCGGCGTGCGCGGTCACCACCGTGACCGCTCTCGCGGCGCCCGCGTCGGCGGCCCCGAGCCCATCGCAAGGGAAGGGTGAGGTGTCGGAGTACGTCGTCCTTTACAAGGAGGACGTGTCCGTCCGCCGGGCTCACCAGGCGGTGAGGGACGCCGGCGGCACGATCGTCCACGAGAACCGTGATGTGGGCGTCGCGACCGTCCGGTCGAAGAATCCGCAGTTCGTTGGTGCGGTCATGCGTGAACGGGCCCTGGAGGGAGCCGCGCACAACCGGGTCATCGGCAAGGCGCCGAAGACGCCGAAGAAGAAGGTCGCGAAGGTCGAGGAGACCGTCGGGACCAAGTCCACGGTCTCGCTCACGGGCAAGCCGTCCAAGGACAGCGAGCCCTTGGCCGGCCTCCAGTGGGACATGAAGCAGATCCACGCGACGGAGGACGGCTCCTACAAGAAGGAGCCGGGCGACAAGCGCGTCTTGGTCGGCATCCTCGACACGGGCGTGGACGGCGACCACCCCGACGTGAAGCCGAACTTCAACCGCAGGCTCAGCCGCAACTTCACCCGCGACATCCCGACCGACGCCAACGGCAACGAGCTCGACGGGCCGTGCGAGTTCCCGTCGTGCGTCGACCCGAACGACTGGGACGACAGTGACCACGGCACGCACGTCGCGTCCACCATCGCCTCGCCCCGCAACGGGCTCGGCATGGCGGGCGTCGCGCCGAACGTGTCGCTCGTCAACCTGCGCGTCGGCCAGGACTCCGGCTACTTCTTCCTGCAGCCGACCGTCGACGGGCTCACGTACGCGGCCAAGCGCGGCATCGATGTCGTCAACATGAGCTACTACGTGGACCCGTGGCTGTGGAACTGCGGCAACAACCCTGCCGACAGCCCCGAGGACCAGCTGGAGCAGCGCACCATCATCAAGGCGACGCAGCGCGCCCTGGACTTCGCGCACGAGCGGGGCGTCACGCTGATCTCCGCCGCCGGCAACGACCTCGTCGACTACACCAAGACGAACACCGACTCCGGCAGCCCGGACTTCCCGTCCAGGCCGGGCGAGGAGCCGTACGAGCGGACGGTCCCGCCGAGCTGCGTGTCGATGCCGTCTGAGGGCGAGCACGTCATCCCGGTGTCGTCGACCGGCCCGAGCGGCCGCAAGTCGTACTTCAGCAGCTTCGGCGACGGCTACGTCGCGGTGGCGGCGCCCGGCGGCGACAAGGTCGACACCTCCGACCAGCGCCCCGACGACCGCGCCGGCATCTGGGCCGCCTACCCGGAGCGGCTCGCCAAGGCCCGCGGCGAGCTGAACGCCGACGGGACGCCCAAGGTGCCGTACGTCATCCAGAGCTGCGAGGGCGACGACTGCGCGTACTACCAGTCGCTCCAGGGCACCTCGATGGCGTCGCCGCACGCCGTCGGCGTCGCCGCCCTGATCATCAGCAGGTACGGGCAGCGGGACAGCCGCCATGGCGGCCTCACCCTCAGCCCGCGCTTCGTCGAGCGCAAACTGCGCGGCACCGCGACCGCCAAGGCGTGCCCGAGCCCCCGGACCGTCGAGTACGTCTGGTACACCCAGTCGGACGGCGAGTGGAAGAAGAACACCTCGACGCAGACCTGTGAAGGCTCGGAGAGGCGGAACGGGTTCTTCGGCAACGGCATCGTGGACGCGCTGAACGCCGTCACGCGCTGAACGCCGTCACGCGCTGAACGCCGTCACGCGCTGAACGCCGTCACGCGCTGAACGCCGTCACGCGCTGATCCCGTTACGCGCTGAACCTGCCGCCAGGTACCCACCCCAGGACGCGGCCCCCGGCTCCCCGCCGGGGGCCGCGCTCTTTGCTCGACGGGCACGCTCTTGCTCTGCTGGAGACGAAGGCCAAAGGATCCGGTGCCGGTCGGTGACGGCTCCGCTACGGTGATCGGCGTGCGCCGAGGCGGCCGCGGGAAGGGGAGCGATGAGCGGGCCCGAAGACGAGCGGTACGCCGCCGGTGGGAGCGCCTCGCCCCGGTCGCCGGAAGGACGAGGCGCGCCGCGTTCACGGACGGCCCTCATCGCGGTCGTCGTGGCGGTGTCCGTCGTGCTGGCGGGCGCCCTGGCGACGGGCGGCTATCTGGTCGTCAACCGGATCCTCGACGAGGCAGACGACTCCACCGCCCCCGTCGAGCGGAGGGTGTCGGTGTTCTTCTGCACGACCACGTCCCGCAATCCGGGCTGCGGGCAGCGGGACGCGACCGAGCAGGAGCAGCGGGCGGCCAGGAAGCGCCTTGACGGCATGCCCGAGGTGCGGCGGATCGAGTACGAGTCGAAGGAGCAGGCGTACGAGCGGCTCAAGCGGACCTTCAAGGACCGGGAGGACATGGTGGAGTCCGTGGGTCCGGGCGACCTCGCCGACTCGTTGCAACTGTGGGCCGCGGGCACCGGGGCGGCCGAGACCGTGAAGGCGGCCGCGACCGGACTGCCCGGTGTGGACCGCGTCGTCATCCTGCCTCATTCGTCTCGGGCATGATGAATGCATGTCGTACCGCGTCACGTTCGTCTGCACCGGCAACATCTGCCGCTCTCCGATGGCCGAGTGGGTCCTGCGCCACCACGTGGAGGAAGAGGGCCTGGACGTCGAGGTGGACAGCTCCGGCACCGGGAGCTGGCACGTGGGCGGCGAGGCCGACGAACGGACGGTCGCCACGCTGAACAGGGCGGGATACCGCTCCGCGCACATCGCCCGGCAGTTCGAGGAGAGCTGGTTCGACCTCTACGACCTGATCCTTGCGCTGGACGAGGGCCATCTCCAGGCACTGCGGTCGATGGCACCGGACGAGGAGGCGCGCGGCAAGATCCGGCTGCTGCGCGAGTTCGATCCGGACGCGGGCCCTGACCTGGACGTCCCCGACCCCTACTACGGCGGTCGTGACGGCTTCGACCTCGTCCTAGAGCAAGTGGAGGCGGCCATGCCGGGCCTCTTGGAAACGATCCGCGCCGCACTCAAGAACGGCTGAACCTGGTGCGGGACAGCCTTGAGCGGTTGCTCGGGACGGAGGTCGACCGCCTGAGCGACCTTGGTTCCAGCCATTCCTGGACCCTGCACAGGGCGTCCCTGGCCGACGGCCGCGACGTGTTCGTGAAGGCGGCGTCCGGCCGGGGCGGGGTGTTCGCGGCGGAGGCGGCGGGGCTGCGCTGGCTGGGGG
>NZ_SMKH01000597.1 GCF_004348515.1 Actinomadura sp. KC345
GGAGTACCAGGACAAGATCAACGCCGAGCGGCCGCCCAGCGACCAGGTCATGGAGGACCACCAGCACAAGTTCGGTGAGGAGTACCGGCTGGAGACCGAGGGACCGCACCCCGTCCCGAGCATGCGCCAGAACCGCTACCAGTAGCGGACCGATCGACGAAGCGAGGGAGACCCGTGAGCACCAAGACGACGGACGTCTCGTCCACGACCGACCTGGTCGACCTGCTGAAGGCGCAGCACGGCCGGATCCGGGACCTGTTCGACGAGGTGATGCACTCCGAAGGGCGGGAGCGCAAGGAGGCGTTCCGGGCGCTGGTACGGCTGCTGGCCGTGCACGAGACCGCCGAGGAGGAGATCGTCCACCCGGTGGCCCGACGGCTGCCCGGCGGCGACGGGATCGTGGACGACCGCCTGGCCGAAGAGCGCGAGGCCAAGGAGCTGCTGTCCGAGCTGGACGGCATGGACACCGACGACCCCGCGTTCCTGAAGTCGATCGACAAGCTCCGCATCGACGTGCTGACCCACGCCCGGGCCGAGGAGCGCTACGAGTTCGACCGGCTGCGCGACCAGTTCAGCCCGGTCCAGCTCAAGGGCTTCGCCGCCGCGGTCCGCGCCGCCGAGGCGACCGCCCCCACCCGGCC
>NZ_SMKH01000063.1 GCF_004348515.1 Actinomadura sp. KC345
GGACCCACCCGCCCGAATCGCCGTCGGGGCGCAGGAACGCCACGTGCTGGTAGCCCTCCGAATGCCTCGGCGCACCGACGACCACGGTCGCCGCTCCCAGCTCACAGGCGACGTCCCGCGGGACGTCGCGATCCGGGCCCGCGACCCGGATCGCCCGGACGTCCGGCCGCCTCATCGCGTTGTGGACCTGCAGCGCCGCCAGCCGCCCGCCGGGCACCGCATCGGTGCGGGCGGCGTACAGGCCGGAGTCGTCCTGGAACACCGCGTGGACGCGCGTTCCGGCGCGGACGGCGGCGCTCGCGAACGGGCTCCGGCTCGACCACGCCTGGCCGGAGACCCGATGGATCACGCCGCCCACCCCGAGCGTGCCGGTGAGGCGGTGCGCCTGGGCGGCCACCGCCGCCCCGCCTCCGGTCGCGTCCACGAGCCGGGCCGGCGGCGCGAGCGGCGCGAGCGCGACGTCGAGGACCAGGGGGATCCGGCCCGTCCGCCGGGGCCGCACGGCCCCGCGCACCTCCGAGGGCTCCCCCGCCTCCCGGGCGCCGACCGCGAACCGCAGCGCGGAGCGACCGGCGGCCTCCGCGGACGACATGTCGAAGCCGTTCCGGCCGCCGCCCGGACCCGCCTCGGCCCACAGGGTCTGACCGGAGTCCAGGAAGGCCACCACACGGGCCGTCCGGGCCCGCCCCTCCCCGCGGACGGACACCGAGATCACGGCGCCCGGCTCCGCGCACACGAACACCCAGTCGCGGTGCGGGGCGGCGGTCTCCGGTTCTTCGCAAGGGGCATCACGCAGCATGCGGTCCAGGTTACCGACTAACCAGTCGGCTGGCTACAATCCCAGGATCCACCCCACGAGGAGAGACGGGACCGCGCATGGGCATCTCACTGAGCCCCGAAGAGCGTCAGGAGCTGTTCGGCACGCACGGCGAGGCGGTCCTGGCCACGAGGGGACCGGGCGGGACGCCGCTGCCCCTGCCCGTGTGGTACGTCGTCCTGCACGGCGAGATCTTCGTCAGGACGCCCAGCCGCGCCAAGAGGCTGCGGCACATCGCGCAGGATCCGGCCGTCGGCTTCCTCGTGCACGACGGCGTGCGGTGGAGCGAGCTCCGGGGGGTGCTGCACACGGCGAAGGCGGAGATCGTCTCCGACGCCGGCACGGTGACGGCGGTCAGGCGGGCCCTGGCCGAGCGGTTCGCCGACAGGCTGCCGCCGCCGCTCCCCGGCCCGGTGGCCGAGCGGTACGACGACTCGGTGATCCTGCGCGTCGCACCGCTGCGGGAGCCGGTCTCCTGGGACAACCGCAAGATCAGGGTCTAGGCGCCGAGCGCGAGCGCCCGGCGGCGCACGGCGACCGGATCGGCGCCGATCACCGACACCACCGGCACCGTGACGCCGGCGTCCACGTAGGCCGCGATCCCGGCCCGGACGTCGTCCTCGGTGCCGGTGAGGAACAGCTCGTCGATCAGCGAGTCCGGCACGGCGGCCACGGCGCCGCGCCGGTCGCCCGCCCGCCAGCACCGCCACATCGGCTCCAGCGCAGGCCCGCGGCCGAGCCAGCGGTGGTAGGCGCCGTAGACGCCGGTGCTCAGGTAGGCCGCCACGAGCGGCCGCGCCAGGTCGCGGGCCGCGCCGGCGTCCTCCGCGCAGACGGTGAACAGCCGCGCCACGACCTCGGCCGCGGGATTCGCGTCGAGCACGAAGGGGAGCACGGCGCGCACGTCGCCGGCGCTCAGCCAGTTGAGGATCACGCCGTCGCCCTCCTCTCCGGCCAGCCGGAGCATGCGCTCCCGGAGTGCGGCGACCAGGATCCGGGGCCGGTGCGGGGGCGTCCGCCCCAGGCGGAAGCCGTCGACGCGGACGGTGTCCGACGCGAACGTGACCCGCTCGCCCTCGAAGGCCCGCCGCAGGAACCGGATCGTGTCGCGCACGCGGCTGTAGGGCCGCTCGAACTCCGCACCGTGCCACCGGGTGACCATGTTCTGGCTGGAGGCGCCGATGCCGAGGCGGACCGGCCCGGCGCTCAGCTCGGCGAGGCCGAGCGCCTGCATCGCCAGCAGCGCGGGGCTGCGGGCGAAGACGCCCGCGATCGACGTCCCGACCCGGAGCCCGGGCTGGGACAGGGCCGCCACCGTCAGCGGGGCGAACGCGTCCGCGGCGGTCAGCTCGCTCGTCCAGACGTCGGTGTACCCGGCCGCGACGACGTCGCCCAGGATTCCGGGCAGCGCGCCGAGGGGCTCCTCGCCGATCGGAAGGGTGAGCCCGATCCGCCTCATGGTCCGGCTTCCACCCGCCTCAGTCCCCCGCCCAGCGCGGCGCCCGCCGCTCGGCGAAGGCGCGGGGGCCTTCGGCCGAGTCCGGGTGCCGCCAGTGGTCCATGACCGCCTGCCACCCCTCCTCCATCGACGCCCGCAGGAGCCTCGCCTCCAGCGACCGCAGCGCCCCGCGGGTCGCCGCGACGGCCGCGGGCGAGTTCGCCGCCACCAGAGCGGCCAGCTCGCGTGCGCGCGGGAGCAGGTCCGCGTCGGGGACGACCTCGCCGACCAGGTCGCACGCCAGCGCCCCGGCGGCGTCGAGCCGCTCGCCCCGGCCGAGGAGGGCCAGGCGCATCAGCCGCGGGACCGGGACGCGGAGCGCCAGCGAGACCGGCTCCAGCGCGCTGACCTGCCCCACCGACACGTGCGGGTCGACGAACGCCGCGGACTCGGACGCGATCACGATGTCCGCGTCCGCCACGAAGTGCAGGCCGCCTCCGGCGCAGATCCCGTTGACGGCCACGATCACCGGCACGCTCAGGTGCGGTCCGGGAAGGAACGCCAGCTCGTCGTCCACGCCGGCTCCCCGGGGGGCGCGCTCGCCCGCCAGGTCGCCCACGTCCGCCCCGGAGCAGAACGCGCGGCCGGTCCCGGTGAGCACCACGACGCGGACCGACCGGTCCCGCGCCGTGCCGCGCCACAGATCGGTCAGTTCACCGGTCATCGTCCGGTCGAACGCGTTCATCCGGTCCGGGCGGCGCAGTGCCACGTGCAGGACGGGCCCGTCGGCGTGCACATCGATGGTCTCGTAGCTCATGGTCGTGCCCCTTCAGCGGTTCCGCGGCAGCCCCAGGACGCGCTCGCCGATGATGTCGCGCTGGATCTCCGACGTCCCGCCGTAGATCGTGGCGCCGAGCGACTCGATGCGGTCCTCGATCAGCTGCGGGTCGGTGAGCCCCCCGAGGCCCGCCGCCTCCATCGCGAAGCGGGTGGCCCGCTGCGCGGTCTCCGACCCGAACGCCTTGAGGATGAGGAACTCCGGGGCCTCCCGGCCGGCCATCCGCTCGAAGACGCTGCGGAGCCCGGTGAACCGGATCGCCTCGGAGTCGGCCAGGAGCCGCCCGAGCCGGGTGAGCTGCTCGTCGTCGAGCGCGCCGCTCCGGAGCAGGGGGTCCACGGCCTGCTCGATCTCCAGCCAGTTGCCGACCCAGATCATGTCGCGCTCGTGCTCCAGGCTCTCCGACGCGACGCGCCATCCCTCGTTGAGCGGGCCGAGGAGATTCCCGGCGGGTATCCGGACCTCGTCCAGGAACACCTCGCAGAACGCGTCGACCGAGTCGGCCGCGCGTGGGATCGGCCGTATGTCGACGCTCGGGGAGTGGAGGTCGAGGATGAGGCACGAGATCCCCGCGTGCCGGCGGGCGCCGGGGTCGGTGCGCGCGTAGAGCGTGGCCCATCGGGACTGGTGGGCCTGAGTGGTCCAGATCTTGGCGCCCGTGACGACGAACTCCTCCCCCTCCCGCCGCGCCTGGGTCCGCATGGAGGCCAGGTCCGAGCCGGAGCCGGGCTCGGACATCCCGAGCGCCCACCACTCGTCGCCGCGCAGAACGGGCCGCAGGAGCCGGTCCCGCTGCTGCGGCGTGCCGAACCTGCGCAGCCCCGGCGCGACCACGCCGACGCCCTGGACGTTGTGGATGCGCGGGACCCGGCGCCGTGCGCCCTCGATCCGCACCGAGAGGGCGTCGCCGGGCGCGAGCGAGCGGCCACCGAGGCCCGGCTCCCAGTCCGGCACCAGCCAGCCCGCCTCGAACTGGGCGACCTGGAAGTCGGTGCGGAGCCGGTCGTCGTGCCGGTAGTGGTCCACGCGCTCGGCGTAGTCGCCGGGCAGCACGCCGGCGAGGAAGGCGGAGTACTCGGCGAGGACGTCGCTCATGCGGGCACCCCGCACCGCGCCGCCACGGCCCGCCGGTAGCAGACGGCCGCCGAGCCCAGGAAGGGCGCGGTCTGCTGAGCCCGCCGGAAGAACAGGTGCGCGTCCGACTCGAAGGTCATCCCCATCGCGCCGAGCACCTGCACGAGCGCGCGGGAGGCGTCGACCGCCGCCTCCGACGCCGCCGCCTTCGCCAGGAGCGACAGCTCGGTCCCCGAGGGCGCGGACGCCCCCGCGAGCGCGACGGCCGCCGCCCGGGTGAGCGACCGCGCGCGTTCCACCGCGACGTACACGTCGGCGAGCCGGTGCTTCACCGCCTGGAACGCACCGATCTTCCTGCCGAACTGCTCGCGGTCGAGCGCGTGGCGCACGGCCCGGTCCAGCGCGCCCGCCGCCGTTCCGGTCAGGTCCGCCGCGACGGCCGTGCGCGCGGGCGCCAGCACGGTGTCGAGCGGCCGCGGGTCGTCGGCCCGCGCCAGCGCCGGCGCCTCCCAGGTGTCGAAGACGGCCACGGGCCGGCTCGGGTCCACGTGCCGGTGGACCTCGGCCGGGGCGAGGGACGCGGTGTCGAACTGCGCGACGCTCACCCCCTGCTCGCGCGGCACCACGACGGTGAGCCGCTCGGCGAGGGCGCCGTCGAGGACGACCAGGCGCCCGGCGGAAGGACGTCCCGGTCCTCCGGCACTGCCCGCCACCCCGAGCGCCGCCGGGCGGGCCGGGTCGAGCGGGAGCGCCCGACCGGCGTGCGACAGCGTCTGCAGTGACATCACGGTGGACAGCAGGGGCGCGGGGACGAGCACCTGTCCCGCTGCTTCGAGCAGCGCGGCCGTGTCCGCGAGCGTCCCGAGGCCGCCCGCGGACTCGGGCAGCCCGATGGAGGTGTAGTCGGCGCCGGACACCTCGGTCCAGGCGCCCCCGGGCTGCGACCCGCCTTCGAAACACCCCCGGACGGCCTCCAGCGGGAGTTCGCCCGCGAGGTGGCGCCGCACCGTGTCGGCCAGCTCGCGGCGCTCGTCGGTGAGGACGAGGTCGCGCCACGAGTCGAGCACGCTCCCCGTCCACCGCTCCTCGGTCGCCGGGCTCATGGACGCACCTCCTCGGCCGCGCCGGGCCGGGCGCGGCGTCCGCTCGCGAGCCGCTCGGCCAGGGCGTCCATGGCGGCATGGGTGTCCGGATGGTCGAACAGGACGAGGTGGCTGGCGTACTCGGCCCGCAGCTGGTCCGCCATGCCGTCGGCGAACGAGGCGCGGAGCAGCCGCTTGGCGGCCAGGACGCCGAGCGGCGGCATGGCGGCGATCCGGGCCGCCAGCTCCATGGCGCGCTCCAGCAGCTCCTCGTCGGGCACCACCTGGGAGACCAGCCCCATCTCCCGCGCCTCGGACGCGTCCAGCACGCGCCCGGTGAACAGCAGCTCCGCCGCGGCCGACAGGCCGACGACGCGCGGGAGCAGCAGGCTGATGCCGAGCTCGGGCGAGAGCCCGATCGGGGCGAACCCGGTGCCGAGCCGCGCCGAGGCCCCCGCGATGAGCACGTCGTGGAGCAGCGCCACGCCGAAGCCGCCGCCGACGGCGGGCCCGTTGACCGCCGCGATCGTCGGCTTCTCCAGGGCCCACATCCGCCGCGTCCAGCGCCCGGCGTTGCCGAGCAGGTCGGCGCTGCGCTGCCGTTCGGTGAGCGGCGGCAGTCCCGTCTCGCCCCCGATGAGGTTCCCGGACAGCAGCTCGCGGGCGGGCGGCCGCTCACCGCCCGCCAGCTCCGCGGCGTCGGCGCCGACGCAGAAGCTGTCGCCGGAACCGGTCGTGACGACCACGTGGACGCCGTCGTCGTCCGCCGCCTCGCCGAAGGCCGCCGCGAGGTCGCGCAGGACCGTCCCGCCGATGGCGTTGTGGCGGTGCGGGCGGTTCAGCCGCACCAGCATCACGTGGCCGTGCCGCTCGACGAGCACGTCCCCGTCCCGCTCCGTCATGCCGAGGCCCCCTCGGGCCGCCGGTCGTGGCGGCCGGCGACGAGCCCGAGCCCGTGAAGGTCCCACATGGCGCCGGTGACGCCCTCGTCCCGCAGGACGTGCTTCATCACGCGGCTCAGCGCGTTCACCGGGAGTTCGGCCCGGACGTCGACGTACCGGGGCACGGCGAAGTACGGGACCTCCCAGCGGACGAACTCGAAGAACCCCTCGGGCGTCAGCTCCGCCCCCTCCTCCAGGACGACGCTCGCCTTGATGTCCTCGTCGCCCACGGCCGCCGGGACCCCGGACACGGCGACGTCCCTGACGGCGGGGTGCCGCCGGATGGTGTTCTCCAGGGCGAGCGCGGAGACGTTCTCGCCGCGGCGGCGCAGGACGTCCTTCTTCCGGTCCACGAACGTCACGCAGCCGTTGGCGTCCATCCGCCCGTGGTCGCCGGTGTGGTGCCAGAGGTTCCGCCAGGTCGCGGTGGTGATCTCGGGTTTGTTCCAGTAGCCCGCGTACATCGCGTTGGGCACCTTGGGCCGGACGACGATCTCCCCGGCCTCGCCGAGCGGCACCTCGTCGTCGGCGTCGTCCACGATGCGCACGTCGAGGAGGGGGGAGACGAGTCCCGACGTCGCCCGGTCCCGAAAGCCGTCGGGCGCGCTGTTGGTGATCGGCACGCACTCGGTCTGCCCGTAGCCCTCGGACATCACGGGCGTGCCGAAGCGCTCCTCAAAGGCGCGCTGCTCGGGCTCCCCGAGCGGGACCCACACGGCGAGACGGAACCGGTGGGCGTCGTCGTCGGGCCTTGGCGGCTGCGCCAGCAGCATGTGGGCCATCGGCCCGACCCCCACGAGCAGGCTGGCGTCGTCGGCCGCCGCTTCCGCGACGAACGTCGAGGCGTGGAACTCGGGGGCGATGCTGATGGTCGCGTCGTTCACCAGCGCGGACATGAACGCGACCATCTGGCCGCTGGTGTGGAACATCGGGAAGCCGGTGAACATCCGGTCCCCCGGGACGACCCATCCGCGCAGCCCGTAGGCCCTCCCGACCGCCACGTAGTAACCGGAGCTGAGCATGCAGCCCTTCGCGGCGGCGGTGGTCCCGGAGGTGTACATGATCGAGAGGAGGTCGCCGGGCGCGGACGCGTGCCCCGGCCCGCCGCGTCCGGACAGCAGGTCGCCGTACGGCATCGTCCCCGCCTGCGGCTCGTCCACCAGCACGGTGTGCCGGATACCGGTCGCGCCGAGCAGGCCGCGCGCGGCGTCGTAGCCGCCCTCGTCGGTCACCAGGACCGACGCACCGCAGTCGTTGAGCTGGTAGGTGAGGAAGTCGCCCTTCAGGTAGTAGTTGAGCGGCACCTGGACCACGCCCAGCCTGGCGGCGGCGAGCATGATCTCGACGGTCTCGATGCGGTTGGGCAGGAGGGTGGCGACCATGTCGCCGGGTCCGAGGCCCAGCCGCGTGAGACCCGCCGCGAGCCGGTCGGTGCGGTCGTCGAGTTCGGCGAAGGTGCGCCGCTCCGGGCCGCAGCGGACGAACGGGCGGTCCGGTTCCGCCTCCAGCCGTCGCCGGAACTCCGCGTCGACCGTCGTCTGGGTCAAGGCCGCCGCACCGTAGTCGTCCACGGTCACTCCCTGGTCTCTGGCCCGGTCGCTCACCGGCGCGAACTCTTGTCGATGGTCAGCCCCAAGTTCTGGAAGTCCACCGTGCCGGGCGCGTTCCAGTCCTCGCGGAGCTTGTGCTTCTGGACGCGGCCCATGGCGTTGACGGGCAGCTCGTCCATCACCTCGACGTACCGCGGCACGGCGTAGTACGGGAGGTTCTCGCGGAAGTACTCGAACAGCTCCTCCGGAGAAGGGCCGGCGCCCGGCTCGAACACCAGGCACGCCTTGATCTCGTCCTCCGACAGCTCGGACGGCGCCGCGTGGACCGCCGCCTGGGCGATGCCGGGGTGCTGGACGATCGCCGTCTCCACCTCGACCGAGGACACGTTCTCCCCCCGCCGGCGGAGGGCATCCTTCTTCCGGTCGACGAAGTGGAGCGTGCCCTCCTCGTCGAAACTGCCGAGGTCGCCGGTGTGGTGCCACAGGTTCCGCCAGGCGTCCGTCGTGGCGGCCTCCTTGCGCCAGTACCCGGAGAAGATCGAGTACGGTTCGAGCGGCCTGACGACGATCTCCCCCACCTCGCCGGCCGGCAGCACGTTGTCGCCGTCGTCGACGACCTGGACGTCCAGCCAGGGCAGTGCCTTGCCGCAGCTCGGGCGGTCCCGCCCCTCCCGGACGCCGTCCATCGTGGCGGGCAGGACCTCGGTCTGGCCGTAGCCCTCGGCCAGCACGCGAACGCCGAACCGGCGTTCGAACTCGTGCTGGGGTCCGGGAGCCATGGGAATGAAGACGGCCCGCTCCAGCGCGTGGTCCCTGTCCGCGTCGCGGGAGGGCGTGGCCAGGAGGGCGGCCCCGATGGCCCCGACGCCCCACAGCTGGGTGGCGCCGACCTCCCGGGCGCGGGCGATCAGGGTCGAGGCGCTGAACTCGGGTTCGAAGGCCACCCGGCACCCCGCGACGAGCGCGTCCATGAGGGCGCTCAGGCCGAAGCCGTGGTAGAGCGGCAGGGTGGTGATCGAGGTGTCCGACGGCTTGAACCACCCGAACTTCATGTGCGCCTTGGGCATGTGCAGGAAGTAGCCCTGGTTGATCATGCAGCCCTTGGGCAGTCCCGTCGTCCCGGAGGTGTAGAGGATGCTGAGCAGGGAGTCCGGGGTCGGGCTCGGCCACGCCGGCTCCGGGGGCCCGGCCAGGTCCTGGTACGCGACGACGTCGGTGTCGGTGTCGGTGTCGGCGCCGGTGTCGTCGAGCGCCACGACGCGGGTGTCCATCCCCGAGCCCGACACCAGCCGGGTCGCCATGTCGAGCGCCGCGGCGTCCACGACCAGGACGCTCGGGTCGGCGTCGGCCAGCTGGTAGCGGAGGAACTCTCCCTTCAGGAACACGTTCAGCGGTACCTGGACCGCCCCCAGCTCGGCGCACGCGAAGAACAGGTCGATCGCCTCCGGCCTGTTCGCCATGATCGAGGCGACCCGGTCGCCGTGCGAGACGCCGAGTCCGTGCAGGCCCGCCGCCAGGCGGCGCGCGCGGTCCTGGACCTCGGCGACCGTCATCCAGTCGCCGCCGGCCGCGGCCAGATGCGCGTCCGGGTCCGCCGCCACGCGCGCGGCCAGTTGCGCGGGGATCGTCGTGACCTCGCCAGCCACCGCACCCTCCTCTGCCAACCAGTTGGTTGGGTTACCCTAACCCAAATCCCAAGGGCCGCCAAGAGTCGGCCGTACGACGTTTGCCTCTACCTGCGCGATCACCCGTAGCTTGTTGATCTCAGGCATAGTCAACCGACTAGTCGGCGGATATTTTGGCGGTGTGAAACCCGTCCGTGCGCCGTACCCGAGCGGATCCTCTGACGCGGCACGCGGCTCCCGGCCCGGCCTTCCGGCGTCAGTACGAGCGCGGCAGGCCCAAGGAGTGCTGGGCGACGTGGTTGAGCACCATCTCCCGGCTCACCGGGGCCGACCTCATCAACCGGGTCAGCCCCCACAGGTCGCCGATGCCGTACTCGCTGGCGAAGCCGTTGCCGCCGTGGACCTGGATCGCCTGGTCGAAGGCGGCGAGCGCCGTGTCGGCGGCGGCCAGCTTGACCACGGCGGCCGCCTCGCCGGCCTCGGGCAGCCTGCGGTCAAACAGCCACGCCGCCTTGTGGGTCATCAGGCGGGCGAGTTCGAGCCGGATCTTCACCTCCGCCAGCGGATGGGCGACTCCCTGGTGCGCGCCGATGGGCAGGCCCCAGACATTCCGCTCCCGCGCGTAGCCGACCGCCTTGCCGATGAAATAGCGGCTGAGCCCGTTGGCCTGCGCCGCGACGTTCACCCGCTCCGGGTTGAGTCCCGAGAACACCTGCCGCAGCCCCTGGTCGGGCACGCCGCCGACCAGCCGCTCCCCCGGGACGGCCACGTCGTCCAGGTGCACCGAGAACTGCTGGTCAGGCTCCTTGATCTCCATGGGGATCGGCCGGTACTCCAGCCCCTCGGCGCCCGTGTCGACGATGAACATCGTCAGCAGGCCGCGTCCGCGGTCGTCGGTCCCGGTACGGGCGACGACGAGGACCGCGTCGGCGACGTCCATGTTCGTGATGTACTGCTTGGCTCCCCGGAGCACCCAGCCGTCACCGTCCCGCCGGGCCGCGGTGGACAGGTTCGGCGCGTTCGAGCCGGCTTCGGACTCGGTGATCGCGAAGGCCATCCTGAGCGTGCCCGCGGCGAGTCCGGGCAGCCAGCGCTCCTTCTGCTCCTCGGTGCCGAACTCGTCGATGATCGGTCCGCACATGCCGGCGACGATCAGGTGGATCAGCGGGCACCCCTGGGCGGCCAGCTCCTCGATCACGATCGCCGTCTCGCGGATGCCTCCGCCGCCCCCGCCGTACCTCTCGGGCAGGTTGACGGCGCCGAACCCGTTGTCGAAGACCGCCGCCCACAGCTCGTCGGCGAACCGCTTCTGTCGCGCGCAGCGGGCGAAGTAGCCGTGTCCGAACTCCGCGCCGATCGAGGCCACCGCCTCACGGATCGCCGCGTGCTCGGCCGTCTCCTGGAAGTCCATCAGCCCGCCCCTGTTGACCGGTGTGCAGCGTCGGGAGTACTTTGCCAGCCAACTGGTTGGTTGGGAAGAGGGAGGCCGATGTCTCCGGACGACATTCCGCCGGGGCGCGCACGACGGCCCGGCACGGAGGACCGCGGGTGATCGAGAAGCTCGCAACGGCCGAGCAGGCGATCCGTCTCGTCCGGGACGGGGACGTGGTCGGCCTCCAGTCGGGGCCGACGCAGTGCGCGCCGATGGCCCTGGTGCGCGAGCTGATCCGCGGCGGGGCCCGCGACCTGCACATCGTCAGCCTGAGCGGCGGCATCGCCCTGGACTGGCTGGTCGCGGCGGGCGCCGTCGGCCATGTCACGTTCGCGGCCGCCACGATGGAGCACTTCGGCATGTGCCGGCGGTTCCGCCGGGCGGTCGAAGCCGGTGCGGTCGGCGTGGAGGAGCTGTCGGAGACCGCCCTCCTGGCCCGGCTGGGCGCCGCCGCCCGCGGCCTGCCGTTCCTGCCCACGGCCGGGATGATCGGGACCGACCTGCTGAGCGTGGGGAACCCCGCGGTGAAGGTCGTCCCCGATCCGTTCGGCGGGCCGCCGGTGGTCGCGTGCGCCGCCCTGCGCCCGGACGTCGCGCTCCTCCACGCGCACCGCGCCGACAGGTTCGGCAACGTCGCCGTGGACCCGGGCCCCCGCCACCCCATGACGACGCTCCTCCCCCGGGCGGCCCGGCGCGTGGTCGTCACCGTCGAGGAGATCGTCGACACCGACGAGCTCCGGAAGGCCCCCGAGCGGACCGTTCTCCCCTCCTTCCTGGTGGACGCCGTCGTCGAGGCACCGTACGGCGCCCATCCGACCTCGCTCTTCCCCGCCTACGACCACGACGCCGAGTTCATCCGGTCCTGGGTCGGCGCTGCCGGCGACGAGCAGGGCGCCGCGCGGTTCCTCGACCGCGTCGTCCGCGGCGCCGCGACGCACGGCGACTACGTCGCGATGATCGGGCCCGAGCGCCTCGCCGGCCTCGGACCGTGCGGCGCGCGATGAGCGACCGCCCCGCGGAGGACTACACGGTCGACGAGCTGATGGTGTGCGTGCTCGCCGCCTGCTTCCAGGACGGCGACCAGGTGCTCAACGGCATCTCGTCGTTCATCCCGGTCTGCGCCGTCGAGCTGGCGCGCCGGACCCACGCGCCGGACCTGGTGTGGATCGCCGGGGGCTCGGGGGTCTCGCCGCGCTCGCCGCGCCTGACGGCCTCGACGTTCGAGTGGCCGCTGTGGCGGGACCCGGTGATGTACGTCGACGCCGCCGCCGAGCTGTGGGACTGGGTGGCCGACGAGCGGCTGCTGCGCACGTTCTGCGCGGGCGCCGCCCAGATCGACGCCTACGGCAACGCGAACAACAGCGTCATCGGGTCCTTCGACCGGCCGCGGGTGCGGCTGCCCGGCACCGCGGGCCTGGGGGACATGGGGTCCCTCTCGAAGCGGATCGTCTACTGGCTGACCGACCACGGGCCGCGGACGCTCGTCGAGCGGGTGGACTTCGTCTCCGCGGCCGGCTACCTGGGCGGCGGGGGCGAGCGCGGGCGGCTCGGGCTCGGCGGCGGTCCGGAGCTGGTGGTCACGAACCTGGCGGTGCTCGACTTCGCGCCGGCCTCCGAGCGGATGCGGCTGCGCTCGGTGCATCCCGGCGTGTCCGTCGAGCGGGTGCTCGCCGCCACCGGGTTCGAACCGGTCCTCCCGGAGGAGGTCGCCACGACGCCGGTCCCGACCGTCCGGCAGGTGGACCTCATCCGGCGCGTCATCGACCCGGAGGGCTACCGCAAGCGGGGCCTCCGCGCGCCCGCCTGACCCGCTCCAGGGCTTCAGCGGCCGCGGAAGACGGGCGCCCGCTTGGCGGCGAAGGCGGCGAAGCCCTCCGCGACGTCCTCGGACGCCGACGCGATCGCGGCCGCGGCCGCCTCCGCGTCGAGCTGGTCGTCGAACCCGTTCGTGGACGAGGCGTCGAGGAGCCTCTTGGCGAGCCGCTGGGCGATCGGCGGGCCGGCGGCGAGGGTGCGGGCCAGCGACTCCGCCGTGGCGTGCAGCTCGGCGGCGGGGACGACCTGGCCGGCGATCCCCAGCGCGAGCGCCTCGGCGGCGCCGACCGGCTCGCCGGTGAGCACCAGCCGCCTCGCGGCCTGCCGCCCGACGATGCGCGGCAGCAGCCAGGAACTCCCGAAGTCCGGCACCAGGCCGCGCTTCACGAAGACCTGGCAGAAGACGGCGCTGTCCGCGGCCACCACGATGTCGCAGCCCAGCGCGATGCTCATCCCCGCGCCGTACGCGGGCCCGTCGACCGCCGCCACGATGGGCTGCGGCAACCGGTGCAGCGCGCGAGCGGCCTCGTGGATGCGTTCCATGAGCGCCAGGATCGGCTCGTCCGGAACGGTCTCGGCCAGATGGGCGCCGGCGCAGAACGCGGAGCCCGCGCCCGTCAGGAGCACCGCGCGATCCGACGGCGTCCGGGCGATCCGGGCCAGCTCGGCGCCGAGCCGGTCGAACTCCTCGGGGGTCAGGGCGTTGCGCCGCTCGGGCGCGTTGAGGACGATGCGGACCAGTCCGCCGTCCCGGCCGACGTCCACGCTCATGCCGCACCGCCGCGGGCCCGGGGCATCTCGACCGCCTGCGAGGGGATGCTCCACGACGTCGTGTCCATGATCGCCGCGAGGTTCTCGGCGACGTCCTCGACCGTGGCGCCGGGGTCGGTGTAGCCGTCGGTCACCGCGATGAAGTTGCGGGCGAACCGGCCGGCGACCGCGTGAAAGATCTCACCGGTCACGGTGCACGACTCGTGGCACAGGTAGGCGACCATCGGGGCGACCCGGTCCGGCGACATCTCGTCGTGGAGATCCTCGGGCAGCATCCCGGCCGTCATGGCGGTCGCGGCCCCCGGGGAGACGAGGTTCACCTTGATCCCGTAACGCGCGCCCTCCACGGCGAGGGTGCGGCCCAGTCCCACCATGGCCGCCTTGGCCGAGGCATAGTTCGCCTGGCCGAGGTTGCCGAACAGCCCCGCCACCGACGTCGTCATGACGACACGGCCGTACTCCTGCTCCCGGAAGAGGCCCCACGCCGCCTGGGTGAGGTCGAAGGTCCCGTGGAAGTGGACGTCGAGAACGTCCTTGAGTTCCTGGTCGCTCATCTTGAGGAAGGAGCGGTCGCGGACGACGCCGGCGTTGTTCACCACGATGTCGAGGCGGCCGAACGCGTGAAGTGCCGCCGTGACCGCGCCGGCGGCGGCTCCGGGCTCGGCGACGGACGCGTCGTGGGCGATCGCCGTGCCGCCCGCGGACTCGATCTCCTCGGCCAGGACCGCGGCGGGCGTCCGGCCGGTGCCGTCCTCGCGGTCGATGTCGTTCACCACGACCTTGGCTCCGCGCGCGGCGAGCAGCCGCGCATAAGCCCGGCCGAGACCGCCACCGGCACCGGTCACGATCGCCACGCGGTCGTCGAACCTCAGTTCCGTCATCACTCACTCCTCGGCGTGCCGCGGCCGGACGACCGCTGGTCAGCGGAAGTATAGCCAACCGACTAGTCGGGTGGGTACAGTCGCCTCCATGAAGAACGCCGTGATCGTCGACATCGTCAGGACGCCCCGGGGCAAGGGCAGGCCCGGAGGGGCGCTCTCCGCGCTCCATCCGCAGGAGCTCCTCGCCGGGGTGCTGGGGGAACTGCGGAAGCGGACCGGGCTCGACCCCGCGGAGGTCGCGGACGTGATCACCGGGTGCGCGAACGCGGTGGGCGTCCACGGCGACAACATCGGCCGGCTCTCCGTGCTCGCGGCCGGATGGCCGGTCGAGGTGCCCGGCATGACGTTCGACCGCGCCTGCGGCTCGGGCCAGCAGGCCGTCAACTCGGCCGCCATGATGGTCGAGGCCGGTCAGGCCGACGCCGTGGTGGCGTCGGGGGTCGAGATGATGTCGCACTACCCGCCCCCTTCGCGCATGACCCTCGACGGGGGCAACGAGCGCCTTCGCGAGCGCTACCCCATCATCCCCCAGGGGATCTCGGCCGACCTGATCGCCGCCGTCGAGGGGTTCGGCCGCGCCGACGTCGACCGGTTCGCCGCGGAGTCGCAGCGCAGGGCGGCCGCCGCGATCGCCGAGGGGCGCTTCGCCGCCTCGATGGTCCCGGTCGCGGACGCCGCCGGACGGGTCGTCCTCGACCGCGAGGAGTTGCCGCGGGACACCACGCTGGAGGCGCTGGCGGCCCTGCCCGCGTCCTTCGAGCGGCTCGGCACCGCCGGCGTCGAGGGCTACGACCGCAGCTTCGACGCGATGGCGCGCGAGGTTCATCCGCAGGCCGGCGAGATCACGCACGTACACCACGCCGGCAACTCCTCGGGGCTCGCCGACGGCGCGGGCGCCGTCCTGGTGACCGGCCGGCGGTACGCGCGCGAGCGGGGGCTGCGGCCGCGGGCGCGCGCCGTCGCGACGGCGACGGCCGGCGCGGAGCCGGTCATCATGCTCACGGCGCCCGGCCCGGCGGCCGAGCAGTGCGCCCGGCGCGCCGGGATGTCGCTGGACGACATCGACCTCTTCGAGGTCAACGAGGCGTTCGCGTCGGTAGTGCTCCGGTTCGCCCGGGAGACCGGTGTCGGCCTCGACCGGATCAACGTCAACGGGGGCGCGATCGCGCTGGGCCACCCGATCGGCGCCAGCGGACCGATCCTGCTCGCCACCTTGCTCGACGAGATGGAGCGCCGCGACCTGTCCACTGGCCTCGTCACCATGTGCACGGGCGGAGGCATGGGCACGGCCACCATCGTCGAGAGGCTCTGAGTCCCGCCGCGCGGGGTCGCCGGGACTCGGACGAGTCCCGGCGACCGGCGTCAGGACGCCCGCCCGCGGTGCGCTTCGGCGAGGCTCCGCGCGGCGCCGTAGTCGGCCTTGCCGTTGGGCCCGCGCGGGACGACGTCGACGAAGACCACGACCTTCGGGGCCTTGTAGCCGGCGAGCCGCGCCTTGACGTGCGCGACCACGTCGTCCGCACCGACCGACCTGCCGGGCTCCAGGCTGACGATCGCCGCCACGGCCTGCCCCCACTTCGGGTCGGGGACGCCCGCGACGAGGACGTCGGCGACCGCCTCGTGGTCGAGGATGACGCCCTCGACCTCCTCGGTGAAGATCTTCTCCCCGCCGGAGTTGATGCAGAGGGAGTCCCGGCCCATCAGCTGGATGGTGCCGTCCTCCAGGACGAGCGCGTGGTCGCCGGGGATCGCCGAGCGGACGCCGTCGATGACCGGGAAGGTGCGCTCGGTCTTGCCGGGGTCCTTGTAGTAGCCGAGCGGCAGGCGGTCGCTCACGACCAGCCTCCCGACCACTCCGGAGCCCGGGGCGACCGGCCGGCCGTCCGGGTCCAGCACGCGGAGGTTTGCACCCGGGGTGAACCGCCCGGTCGGCGGGACGTTCCCCCGCGTGGCCACCGACCAGCCCATGCCGAACCCCTCCGAGGACGAGAAGCCGTCCAGGATCGAGGCATGCGGCCAGTGCTCCAGGAGGGCCCGCTTGCTGGCCTCGCTCAACATCCCGCCCGAGGTGAGGACGTGGCGGACGGAGGTGCTGTCCCACCGGCCGGGCTGCTCGTCCAGCGTCGCGAGGATCGTGTGGGCGAAGACCTCGCCCGCGATCGTGAGGCTGCCGACGCCGAGCCGGTCGATGAGGTCGAGCAGTTCCCCGGCGTCCAGGTTCGGCCGGACGAGCGAGCCGACGCTCCCGCCCTGGTGCATCGCGATGGCGGCCCCGAACCAGCCGCTGCCGTGCATCATCGGGCTGCAGGAGACGTGGACCGGCCCCGGGCCGTTGACGGCGGCCCGGATGGCGGCGTCCGCGTCGTCCAGGTCGAACGAGATCTCCGCGACATCGTTGATCTGGCGGAGCATGTCCTCCACCCGCCACATCACGCCCTTGGGCATCCCGGTCGTCCCGCCCGTGTAGAGCAGGAACAGGTCGTCGCGGCCGCGCCCCCAGGGCGAGCGCACGGCCCCTCCCCCGGAGCCCACCGCCTCCTCGTATGGGACCGCCCACTCCGGGCACGGATCGGTCCCGTCGTCGACGTGGAAGAACCGGCGCAGCCGCGGCGAGGCCCTGCGGATGGACTCCAGCCTCTCGGTGAAGGACCCGTGGAAGACCACCGAGGTCACGTCGGCGTCGTCGAAGAGGTAGCGGAGCTCCTCGTCCCGGTAGCGGTAGTTGGTGTTGACGGCCGGGATTCCGATCTTGAACGCGGCGTGCTGGACCTCCATGTACTCCGGGCTGTTGCGCAGGTAGAGGGCCACCCGGTCGTCCCTGCCCGCGTCGGCGTCGAGCAGGGCGGCGGCCAGCCCGTTCGCCCGGCGATCGAAGTCGGCCCACGAGAAGGTGCGATCGCCGTGCACCTGGGCCGGCGCCTCGGGGATCTCCTCGGCGACGGTCTCCCAGACCGTCGCCGGGTTCCAGTCGAACTCCGACGTACCCACCCGAGCCTCCTCGTGAGTTGACGTGACGCCGAACGAACACGGCCGCGCCGACATGCCCGGCCGCTAGCCCCCGGTGGGGCGCCGCCCCCGCGGCAGCCCGAGCCGCTGCTGGGCGATGAGGGTGAGCAGCACCTCGGAGGTGCCCCCGTAGATCGTGGCTATCTGCGATTCGCGGTACAGGTGCTGGAGCTCACCGCCGGCCGCCGCGCCGGCGGCGCCGCGGTTCGGCAGCCCCCGGACGCCGGTCGCGTCGAGCAGCGACCGACTCTCGCGAAGCAGCGCCTCGGTGCCGTAGACCTTGGCCATCGTCCCCTCGACGGCGCCCGCCCCGGCGCTGGAGCGGGACCAGGACGCCCGCACCCCCAGCAGTCGGGCGACCTCGGCGGCGGCGACGGCGCGGCCGAGCCGGGCGTGGAACCCGGCCCCGGCGGCGGCGTCCCCGTCGCGGCCCCAGGTCACCGCGGCCGTCACCAGCCGGCGCAGCTGCGCCGCGAACTCACCGCCGCGCTCGAAGGCGAGGGCGACGTTGACGATCTCCCAGCCCTGCCCTTCCCCGCCGACTCGCGCTTCGTCGCCGACGCGGACGTCGGAGTAGTAGGTGACGTTGGTGCGCTGGCCGCTCAGCGTGAGGATCGGCGCCACCGAGAAGCCCTCGGCGGTGGTCGGTACCAGGAAGAGCGTAAGGCCGGCGTGCTTGGGCGCGTCGGCGTCGGTACGGGCCAGGAGGAAGACGTGGTCGGCCTCGCCGGCGAGCGTCGTGAAGATCTTCTGGCCGTTGATCACCCAGCCGGCTCCGTCGCGGGTCGCCCCGGTGCGGACCGAGGCCAGGTCGGACCCCGAGCCGGGCTCGGTGTAGCCGAGGGCGAGCAGCAGCTCCCCCCGGCAGATCGGCGCGAGCAGCCGCCGCCGCTGCTCCTCGGTGCCGACGCGCCGGACGGCCTCCCCCACGATCTGCGTGATCGCGAGCCCCTCGGTCGGGGCACCGGCCGAGGCGAGCTCCTCGTAGATGACGTCGGTCCTGGCGCGGTCCCAGCCGCGGCCGCCCTCCTCGACGCGCCAGTGCGCGCCCACCCATCCCCGGGCGGCGAGGGCCGAATGGAACTCGCGGTCGTGGTAGTCGCCCGTGGACGCGACGCGTTCGAGCACGTCGGCGGTGAGGTGCTCGCGGACGAAGCCGCGCACCTCCTCCCGGAGCGCTTCCGCCCCGGCGTCGGCGGCGAAGTCCATCAGCCCGCCCTCCTCATGGCCGCAGCGCCGGTCGACGCCCAGATCGCCTCGGGGTCGCCGCCCTGGAGCTGGAGCGCCTTCGCCCGCCGCAGGTAGAGCTGGGCGTCGTACTCCAGCGTGTAGCCGTAGCCGCCGTGCACGTGGAGGCACGCCTCCGCGGACCGGACGGCGGTCTCGGCCGCGTGGGCGAAGGCGGTGTCGGCGGCGTCGCGCCACCCCGCGTCGCCCTCGTCGTGGCGCCACGCGGTCTCGCGCACGAGCAGCCGCGCGCCGTCCACGGCCATCACCGCCTCCGCGAGCAGGTGCTGGATCGCCTGGAAGGTTCCGATCCTGACCCCGAACTGCTCGCGCGTCCCGGCGTAGTCCACGGCGACGGCGAGCGCCCGGTCCGCCACCCCGGCCAGCGCCGAGGCGGTCCCCAGGCGCCACCAGCCGAGCCCGGTGCGGAAGAGGTCCCGCGCCTCCTCGCCGCGCGCGAGAACGGTCCGCTCGACGGCGGCGCCGCCGAGCCGCCGGTCGGCGCAGGCCAGGAAACCGAGATCACCGGTCGGCGCGGGCGGCGGGCCCTCCGCGAGGACGAGGTCGCCGCCGTCCAGCGCGACCACGCCCCGCGCCGCCGCGCCGCCCGGCACCAGCACCGCGGTGCCGGCGACCGCCGGCCGCGGGCAGAGGACCACCGGGGGCCCTCCCGCCGGGGCCGGCGCGGGCCGCGCCTCCCGGCCGTCCACCGCGGCGAGGAGCATCGCCGCGGAGGCCGCCTCGACGAGCGGCGCGCACGCCAGGTGCCGCCCGGCGGCCTCGGTCACGAAGGCGAGGTCGAGGAGGCCGCCGGTGGCGCCGTCCGTTCCGGGGACGGCGATCCCGACGGCGCCCGTCTCGACGAGGACCTTCCACAGCGCCGGGTCGAAGCCCGCGTTCTCCACGGCGCGCACCCGCTCGACGGACGACTCGCGTGCGAGCACGCGGTCGAAGGCCGCGGCGGCGTCGCGTTGCTCCGGAGTCGGCTCCAGGTCCACCCGGACCTCCCTGTCTCGGTCTTCCCGCAGCGTACGGCGGGGTGCGTTCCGGCCTGTATACCCAACCATATGGTCGGTTGGCAAGAGTTCAACCGACGGCGCCGGCGAATTCGCGGACCATCTCGTCGAGCATCGAGCGCGCCTCGTCGTACCGGTGCGGGACCCGCAGCAGGGTCCGGAAGTCGGTGACGCCCTGCTCCGCCAGCGCGCCGGCCGCGGCGAACATGGCCGGGTAGTCGATCCGGCCGCCGGACCGGAAGGCGTTCGTGAGCGGGTAGGCGACCTGGACGCCGCCGAAGTCCCCGCCCTCCGACTCCACCAGCCTCCGCATCTCGCGGAGGGCGCTCCCGAAGTCCCCGGCGGTGACGCCCCACGGGATCCAGCCGACGCCGTGGCGGACGATCCGGCGCGCCACGACCGGCCTGACGGAGCCGCCGATCCACACCGGCACGCCGCTGGCCCGCACCGGCTTGGGCATCATGTGCACGTCCGCGAAACGCACGTGCCGGCCCTCGAAGGCGGCCACCGGGCTGGTCCACAGCTCCCGGCAGGCGGCGAGCAGTTCGTCGAGCACCTGCCCCCGCTTCGAGAAGTCGACGCCGAGGGCACGGTATTCGGCCTCCTGCCACCCGATGCCGACGCCCAGTTCGAGCCGTCCCCCGCTGAGCGCGTCGATCGTGGCGGCCACCTTGGCGAGCAGGACCGGCGGCCGGAGGGGCGCCACCAGGACGTTGGTGGCGAGCCGGACGCGCGACGTGACCGCCGCGAGGGAGGCCAGCACGGTGAGCGACTCCAGCCAGTCGCCGTCGGGGCCGGTCGGCTGGCGGCCGCCCGCCCTGCCTCCGCGACCGGGGTCCCCGTACGCGCCGAGGTCGGGGCCGAACACGACGTGGTCGCTGACGAAGACCCGGTCGAGCCCGGCGTCCTCCGCGGCGCGGGCCTGGTCCAGCACGTGGCGCCAGTCCTCCGGGGGCGCGGCGGCGTAGTTGCGTATCCCCAGGGTGAGCTGCGGGGCCGCCCGCTCCCCGGTCACCGGCGAGGCACGTCGAACGTGCCGCGGAAACCGTGCCGGTTGACCGCCTCCAGGAGGAGCGAGCGAGTGCGGCTCAGGCTCGACGGACGCAGCAGCGCCGGGGTCAGGTGCCGGTCCAGGACGGTGAGGTCGTGCTCCTCGCAGAGCCCGATCGCGCCGAACACCTGGTGCGCGTGCCGCAGCACGGAGTCCGCCGCCTCGGCCATCCCGAGCCGCAGCGCGAGGGCGTCCGCGAGGGTCGCGCGGCCCCGGTGCACCTGGAACCAGGTGTAGGTCGCGAGCTCGTCGAGACCGTCCATCGCGACGGCGATGTCGGCCAGCCGCCACCGGATCTCCCCGAACCGTCCGATCGCCTTGCCGAACTGGCGGCGCGTCCCCGCGTAGCCGGCCGCCTGCAGCGCGACCGTCTCCAACGCGCCCACCACCCAGAAACCGTCGAGGACGAACGACATCTGCAGCGCGCGGTCGGGCAGCGGGTCCGCGCCGGCCGGCCCGCCGACCTCCACCGGGACGCCGAAGGGGTCGAGGGGCGCCCGGCTCCGGGGGCCCGTGCGCGACGCGGCCCGGGGGCGCGGGTCGCCGCCCACCGGCACCGCCCCGGCGCGCTCGAACAGGTCGGCGTGGTCCAGGTGCGAGACCGGGCCGTCGACGACGTACAGCGCCTGCCAGCTCTCCCGCCACGCGACGGGAACGGCGAGGACGCGGGCCACCGGCCACGGCGCGACGACCGCGCCGCACGCCCGGACGGCGAGCATCGCCGCCTCCGACTCCTCCGCGTCGCCGAGCGGATCGAGGTCCAGCATCCCGACCGACTCCAGCGCCGGCAGCAGGTCGCCGCCGCGGACCTCCGGCCTCTCCTCGGCCGACCGCGCGATCTCGACGCCGCCGTGATCGGCCAGCACCGCGCGCACGGCGTCCCGCAGGGCGAGTGCCGCCGGCGCCCACTCCCTCTTCACGACGCGTCCTGCATCAGGGAGCGCGCGACGAGCATGCGCTGGATCTCGATCGTGCCCGAGGCGATCGTGGCCGAGCGCGCGTACCGGTAGACGTCCTCGGCGCGACCGAGCAGGCCGCCGCCGTCCGGCCGCAGCCCCGGTGCCCCGAGGGCGTCCAGGACGAGCCCGGCGACCTCCTGGTCGAGTTCGATGGAGGCGATCCGCGCACCCGACGCGATCCTGTCGGTGAGCCCGCCGGACTCCCGCCGGGCGACGGCCCGGTGGTTCAGGAGCCGCGCCGTGCGGGCGTGCACCAGGGCGGTGACGAAGTCCTCGCCCAGGCCGCCGGCGGCGGTGGCGTCCACCGCTCCCAGCTCGGCGAGCAGCCGCTCGTCACGCGCGTACCTCGGGATGCCGATGCGCTCGTGGCCGAGGACGAACCGGATCACCGCCCAGCCGTCGTCGACCTCCCCCAGCACGTCGTCCGGGGTGACCCGCACGTCATCGAAGAACACCTCGTTCAGGTGCTGCGGACCCATGATCGACGCGATCGGGCGCACGCCGATCCCGGCACGGTCCATCGGGACGAGGAAGATCGTGATCCCCCCGGTCTTCGAGCGCTCGCGGCTCGTGGTGCGGGCGGCGAGGAAGCACCAGTCGGCGAGCGTCGCGTACGACGTCCAGATCTTCTGGCCCCGGACGAGCCAGCCGTCGCCGTCCGGGACCGCCGGCAGCGACAGCGACCCGAGGTCGCTGCCCGACTCCGGCTCGCTGAACCCCTGGCACCAGACCACCTCGCCGGCGGCGATCGGGCGCAGGTGCCCCTCCTTCTGCGGCCCGGTCCCGAACTCCATGATGGTCGGGCCGACCCAGCTGAGTCCCATGTACTGCGCCCCGCGAGGCTCCAGGTGCGCCCACATCTCCTCGCGGAGCACCGCCGACTCCCACAGCGTGGCTCCCGCGCCGCCGTACTCCTCCGGCCAGTCGATGGTCAGCAGGCGCTCCGCGACCAGCCGGTCGATGACCCGGCGGGTGACGAGCCGGACGCGCGGATCCTCGGAGAACGGCCCCGCCCAGTCGTCCGGAAGGAGCTCGCGGAGGATCGCGCGCAGTCGTGCGCGCAGCTCCTCGGCCCGCTCGTCCATCTCCACGTCCACGCCCCTGCTCCTTCGTCGATCGAATGTAGGATCTATATCATATAGATGTTTTAGCGCCCCGGGTGTCAGCCGGACGAGTAGATGCTCTCGGCCACGTCCTCGACCGACAGGTTCGCCGCCGCGCCGCGCAGGGTGACGCGCCCGCGCTCCAGCACGACGACCTCGTCGGCGATCCCGCCCAGGACCTGTTCGACGAGCTGTTCGACGAGCAGGATGGCGAGGCCGTCGTCCCGCAGCCGCTCCAGGCACTCGAACACCAGGTCGACGAACACCGGGGCCAGTCCCGACGACGGCTCGTCGACCAGCAGGACGCCGGGCTTCGCGGCCAGGGCGGTGGCGATCGCGAGCATCTGCTGCTGGCCGCCCGAGAGGTCGGCCGCACGCTGCGCGCGCCGCTCGCCGAGGATCGGGAACCGCTCGTAGAGGGCGTCCAGCTCGGTTCCCAGGGCGGCGCGGCGGACGCCGCCGCCGCGCAGGCCGAGCACCAGGTTCTCCCGCACGCTGAGGTCGCGGAAGACCCGCTTGCCCTCCTGGACCGCGGACATCCCCCGTGCGACCCGCCGCCACGGGGGCAGGGAGCCGATGTCCTCGCCGTCGAGCGTCACGGTCCCCGACCGGACGGGCAGCAGCCCGCTGATCCCCGACAGCAGCGTGGTCTTGCCCGCGCCGTTGCGCCCGACGAGGGCCGTCACGCCGCCGGGGCGGAGCGTCAGCGACGCGTCCCAGACGGCGACCAGGTCACCGTGGGCGACCGACAGGCCCGAGACCTCGAGCGTCGGTCCGTTCTCGACCGGGCGGCTCATGACCCGACCTCCGTTCCGCTGGACGCCGTCCCGCCGGCGGGCGCGGACGACGCCCCCGCCGTCCCGGGCGGCCCGTGATCCTCGCCCCGGCGGCCGAGGTAGCTGTCGATGACCCGCCGGTCGCGGCGGACCGCCTCCGGCGTCCCGGAGGCGATGACCTCGCCCAGCTCCATGGCGAAGACGTGATCGGCGATGTCCATGACGAACGGCACGTTGTGCTCGACCAGGACCACCGTCCCGCCCGCGTCCCGGGTGCGCCGCATCAGCGTCGCGAGCTCGTTCAGGCCGTCGTCGTCGAGTCCCGCCGCGGGCTCGTCGAGCAGCAGGACGTGCGGTTCCCCGGCCACCGCCCGGACGACCTCAAGGAGCCTGCGGGTGCCCAGCGGCAGGGAGTTGGCGGCCTCGTGGGCACGCCGCTCCAGCCCGGCGAACGCCAGCGCGGCCAGGGCCGCCTCCCGGTCGTGCCGCCGCACCCGGTAGAAGAGCGGCAGCCGCAGGACGGCGCCGACCACGCCGAGCCCGCCGTGCCGGAGCCGCCCCGTCTCGACGACCTCCAGCACCGACATGCCGGAGGGGATCAGCGGTGTCTGGAACGTGCGCCCGACGCCCACCCGCGCGACCTTGCCGGCCCGCAGCCCGGTGAGTTCCCGGCCGGCGAGGCCGATGCTCCCGGTGTCCGGGCGCAGCACCCCGGACACCGCGTTCAGCAGCGTCGTCTTGCCCGCGCCGTTGGCGCCGATGACGGCGGTGATCGTCCCGGGCTCGACGGTGAGGTCGACCCCGTTCAGCGCCTTGAGGCCGGCGAACGCCTTGGTGACGCCGGTGATCCGGAGCTGCTCGCCCGGGATGGTGAGCTCGCCCTTCCCCGTCCCGGCCCCGGGCGCGTCCACGGTCGGGCGCCGCTTGAACCGGCGCACCTCGAACCGGCGGAGCAGCCGCCGGCCGATGCCCGCCAGCCCCGCCGAGAAAACGACGCCGACGACGACCAGGAATCCGCCGTACACCGCGGTCGAGTACTGCTCGAAGGACGCCGCCTGCAGCGGTCCCAGCACCAGGACGGCGGCCCCGACGGGTGCCCCCCACACGCTGTCCGCGCCGCCCAGCACGGTGGCGGCCAGCAACGCGATGGTCAGCGTCATCGTGAAGGCCTCCGGGCTGATGAAGCCCGTCATGTAGGTGTAGAGGACGCCGGCGATCCCCGCGGGCAGGGCGCCGAGCACGTACGCCTGGAGGCGCAGCCGGTAGACCGAGCCGCCCATGGTCTCGGCCAGGGTGGGGCTGGACGCGAGGACGCGGAGCATGGTGCCGAACCGCGACACGACCATGTTCCGGAAGACCAGCATCCAGACGAACGTGACGGCGATCGCGAGCCGGAAGAAGTCCGCGCCGAGGAGCTGGTGACCGAAGAGCGTGGGGCCGATCACTCCGGGAAGCCCGGCGCTGCCGCCGGTCTGCTCCTCGAAGATCGACACCAGGCTGGGGATCAGCAGGATGAAGAAGAAGGAGACGAGGGCCAGCGACCAGTGGCTCAGCCGCAGTCCCGGGACGCCCGAGATCAGGCCCGCGACGGCGGCGACCGCGGCCGCGGCGAGGAAGGCGAGCAAAATGTCGGTGTGGCCGTGGTCGTAGAGCACCGCGGCGACGTACGCGCCGGACGCGAACACGGCGACCTGCCCCAGGGCGAGCTCGCCCGCGTACCCGAAGCTGAGGTTGAGCCCGCTGCAGATCAGGGTGTAGACCGCGATCAGCATGACCTGGCGCTGCCAGTAGAAGTCGAGTCCCATCGCCGGGAGCATGAGGACGACGGCGAAGCCGATGACCGCGAGAAGGGGCGTCCCGGTCAGCAGTGGACGAAGCCTGTCCGCCATGGTCACACCGCCCTCAGGCCGCGCCGGCCGAACAGGCCCGTGGGCCGCGCGACGAGCACCGCGAGTAGAAGCACGAACAGGAGCAGCGGCGGGTACTCGACGCCGAGGTAGCGGCTGCTGTAGCTCTGCACCAGCCCGATGACGAGGCCGCCGACGATCGATCCGGGGAAGCTGCCGAAGCCGCCGACGGCGAGCGCCACGAACCCGAACACCGTGAGGGTGATCGCGATGCCCACGCTCGCGCCCGTCTTCGGTGTGACGAGCGGACCGAGCAGCCCCGCGAGCGCCCCGGCGAGGGCGAAGGCCCCGGTGCGCAGCGCGGCGACGTTGACGCCGCGCAGCTTGGCGGCGTCGGGATCGGTGGTCGCGCCGCGTGCGGCCAGCCCCCAGAGGCTGCGGCGGGAGAACAGGTGCAGCCCGACTCCGGCCGCCACCGCTACGGCGATCAGCCAGAGGTCCACCCGCGCGACCCGGCCGCCGAGCAGGGTCAGCGCCTCCTGACCTCCGAAGAACGGGATCGACTTGGGCTCCTCGCCCCAGGTGGCCATCAGGATCCCCTCGATCACCACGAACGCGCCGACCGTCGTGACGAGCAGTGCGTGACCGTTCTCCCGCCGGAGCACCGGGCGCACCGCGACCAGCTCCTCGATCCCCGCCAGGAGGGCGCCGCCCGCCGCCCCGAGGAGCGCCGCGGTCCACCACGGCCAGCCCTGGTCGGCGATGACGAACCAGGAGAAGAACGCGCTGAGGACCACGAAGGCGCCGTGGGCGAGGTTGAAGACGCCCCCGAACGTCATCGTGATGTTGTAACCGATGGCGATGAGCGCGTAGACCGCGCCCAACGACAACCCCGCCCACACGATCGTCATGAGAGCCCCTGCCGTACGACGGTTCCGCGGTCGCCGGACCGCGCTGGTGGCGGCACCATATGTCGCACACGACATCTAAATCAACTAAATCATTAGCGGAACTCCCCTAACACCGAAGGGCTCGACCTCGCCGGGGGCAGGCGCCGGCCGGAAACCTCCGATCCCTGCAGAGACACCGTCCGCACCTGGTCACCGGACCGCAGCCCTTGACTCGGCTTCCGCGGTGTGGCTACGGTCACATATCCGAATCATATAGAGGTATATGATCATTTGTATGAATCAGGAGGGGTGGCCCATGAGGTCGAACTGGATTCGGCTGGCGGCGGCGGCCGCCGTCGCGACGCTCGCCGCCTCCGGGTGCGGGGGCTCCGGTGAGGGCGGAACGTCATCGGGGTCCGGGGGCCCGATGAAGATCGAGGTCTTCCAGGCGCTGAGCGGCCCGGTGGCGCCCGTGGGCCAGGCCATGTCCGTCGGCAACAAGGCGGCCGCGGCGGTCGTCAACGCCAACGGCGGCGTGCTCGGCAAGGACATCGAGGTCGACATCACCGACGACGCCGGCAGCCCGGACCAGCTGGCCGCGAAGATCCAGGAGCTGCTGAGCGCCGGGAAGCCCCACGCGGTCCTTCCCGGCAGCGCCGCCGAGATCCCCGCGGGCATCCCGATCCTCTCCAACGCCGGCGTGTTCGTGTCCCAGCACTTCACGGCGAACACCTTCAACGATCCGAAGAAGTACCCGCTCGTGTTCGGCAATGCGCACACGATTCCCGACTACACCGAGAGCCTCGTGCAGAAGCTCAAGGAGAAGGGCCACACCAGCGTCGGCGTGGTCGACTCCGACGACTCCTCGGGCCAGGCGTTCGAGGAGGTGGCGAAGCCGGCGTTCAAGGAGGCCGGCATCGAGGCCACCTTCGTGGGCGTCCCGCCGAGCGCGGTGGACGCGACGGCGCAGCTGCAGCAGGCCCTGGCCGGGAACCCCGACGCGCTGATCTTCGCCGGCTACTTCCCGGGCGCCACCGCGGTGGTCTCGGCGCGGACCAAGCTCGGCGTCGACATCCCGACGTACTCGGCCCAGACCTTCTCGGCCAACAACCTGGCCGACATCGCCGATCCGTCGGCGTTCGAGGGCATCGAGTTCCAGCAGCTCGCCGCGAACGTGAAGGGCACGCCGCAGACGGAGTCGAAGGCGTTCAAGACCTTCTACGACGCCGTGCTCAAGGAGGCGGGCGGCAAGCTGCCCTTCCCGATCAACACCTACCTCGTGGCGTACGACGACGTGATGCTCGCCGCGTACGCCGCCGACCTCGCGGGGGGCTTCGACCCCGAGAAGATGGCCGAGGCGGTGGAGAGCGCCGAGCCCGAGGACATGCCGAACTACGTCATGCCCGTCGGCTTCTCCAGCGAGAACCACTTCCCCGACGTGACGCCGAAGGACTTCGTCTTCGTGCCGTACAGCCCGGTCAAGGACGGCATGGTCGTCCCGCCCGGCTGAGCCCGCGGCTGTCCGGCGAGCGGGGCGTCCCTTCCGGGGTGCCCCGCTCGCCGTACCCCGGGGCGGTGAGGGCGTCCGGTCCGCCGACGACCACGGCGGCGAACCGAGCAGGAGCGTCCCCGGTCCCGCGCGCTCCTTGACCCGGGCAGGGCCCGCTTCTAGGTTGTCAACCAGTCAGTTGGTTTAGGAGGCACGCCGTGTCGATGTTCGTCGAGCAGATCGAACCGCACCACGAGTACCGGCACCGCGCCGACGGCGATCCGGCGTACAACGAGAGCACCTACTACAACTTCGCCTGCCCGGAGAGCGGTGTGGCGGGCTGGCTTCGCGTCGCCGTCCAGGAGAACCGGCCGGCGGCCCAGGCGGGGGTGATGCTGTTCCTGCCCGGCGAGGCGCTCTTCGACTACCGGCGCCTGTCCGCGGCCCCCGGCGGCCTCACCGCCGGCGACCTCACCGTCGAGATCGTCGAGCCGCTCCGGCGGCAGCGGCTGGCCTTCGACGGACGGCTCGCGTCGTTCGCCGACCCGCGCGTGCTCACCACGCCGTCGTCGGCCTTCCGCGAGGCGCCGCGCCGCGCCGTGCGGATCGACCTCGACGTCCGCGGCCAGGGACCGCCGTTCGGCACGAACGGGGACGACCCGGCCAACTACGTCGAGGAGTCGATGGCGCTCGGGCACTTCGAGCAGTTCATCGCGATGCGGGGGACCATCACCGTGGACGGCCGCGGCATCGAGGTCGACGGGCGCGGACTGCGCGACCACTCGTGGGGGCCGCGCGACTGGGCCGGACCGCGCCGGTACCGCTGGGCGATCGCGAACCTGGACGACGGAACGCAGGTCATGGCACTCGTCGTGGCGCACCGCACCGGTGGGACGACCAGGCAGGCCGCCCTCGTGAAGGACGGCGCGCTCACCGAGATCGGCCTCGACGACATGCGCGTCCGCTGGACCGGCGACGGCTTCGGCGAGGAGGTCGTGATCGCGCTCTCGACACCGGACGGCCCGGTGACCCTGACGGCGACGGCCACGACCCCCCACCGGTTCTTCCCTCTGCGCCACCACCGCCGGGACGACGACGGATCGGCACTGGACACGCGGATCGGCTACTCGGCGTACGAGTTCAGGACCGGCGACGGGCGGACCGGCCTCGGCCTCGTCGAGATCCTCGACCAGTTGGCCGACGGGCTCCCGCTCGGCATGCGGCAGGCCGGCGGGACACCATGAGCGGGACCGCTCCCCCGCTGGTCGAGCACGTCCCCCGGGACGTCGCGGACTGGCTCCGCGCCGGCCTGCCCGAGGCGGAACCCCCGTTCTCCTTCGACAGGATCGCCGGCGGTTACAGCATGCTCACCTACCGCGTGACCGACCGGGCCGGTCACGCGTGGGCACTCCGCCACGCCCCGGCCGGCCACTCCGGCGGCCGCGCCCACGACGCCGGACGCGAGGCCCGCGCCATGGCGGCTCTCCGGGACACCGCCGTGCCCGTCCCCCGCGTCCGGTTGACCGGCGGCGCGGCGGACCCGCTCGGTGCGCCCTGCCACGTCACCGACTTCGTCGAAGGCGTCGTGCTCGGCAGCGCCGAGCAGGCGCGGCGGGTGCTCGCCCCCGCCGGCCTGCGGCGCGCCTCCGTCGAGATCGTCTCGGTGCTCGCCGAGCTCCACGCGGTGGAACCGGACGCGGTCGGGCTCGGGGACCTCGGCCCGCGCGCCGACTACAACGGCCGGCAGCTGCGCCGCTTCCGCGCCGTCCTCGCCGATCTGGAGGCGCTGGAGTCCCCGCTCGACGGCGGCCGCACCGCACGCCTCGGCCGGTTGGGAGCCGAGCTCGCGGACCGGCTGCCCCGGGACGCCGCCGGCCGGATCGTCCACGGCGACTACCGGCTGGGCAATGCGATCACCGGCGCGGACGGCTCCGTCCGCGCCGTCCTGGACTGGGAGCTGGTCACGCTCGGTGAGCCGCTGGCGGACCTCGGGATGCTCCTGAACTACTGGAACCCGCCGCCCGGCGCGATGCTCGGCGTGACGGCGCCGACCGCGGCGCCCGGTTCCATCACCGAGGACGAGGCGATCGCGGTCTACGCCCGGACGTCCCGGGCCGGACTCGGCCCCCTGAACCTCTACCGCTCGCTGGCCGCCTGGCGGCTGGCGTGCCTGTGCCTGCGCACGGCGATGCGGTTCGACTCCGGGGCGATGGACGACGGTGAGGATCCGCGCCGGTTCGCCTCGACCACCGACCACTGGACCGACCTGGCGCGAGCGCACCTCGACCAGGACTGACCGCTCCGCCCTCCGGTCCATGCCGGGGACGCTTCCCGCCGACCCACCCGAGAGCAAGGAGAACAGCGTGCACCGAGAAGGACCCCTCAGCGGACTCAAGGTCGTGGAGCTCGCCGGCATCGGTCCCGGGCCGCACGCCGCGATGATCCTGGCCGACCTGGGCGCCGACGTCGTCCGGGTGGACCGGCCGTCGGGCGGCCTCCAGGTCGGAGCCGAGGACCGGGACCCGACGCTGCGCGGCCGCCGCCGCGTCGCGGCCGACCTCAAGGACCCCGATGACCGGGAGGACGTGCTGAGGCTGGTCGAATGGGCCGACGTCCTGATCGAGGGCTACCGCCCCGGGGTGACCGAACGCCTCGGGGTCGGCCCGGAGCACTGCCACGCCCGCAACCCCCGCCTGGTGTACGCGCGGATGACGGGGTGGGGCCAGGACGGTCCGCTGGCCCAGCGCGCCGGCCACGACATCAACTACATCTCGCTGACCGGTGTGCTGCACGCGATCGGGCGCGCGGGAGAGCGGCCCGTGCCCCCGCTCAACCTCGTCGGGGACTTCGGCGGCGGATCCATGCTCCTGGTGGTCGGCGTCCTGGCCGGAGTGTGGGAGGCCCAGCGGTCCGGGCGGGGGCAGGTCGTCGACGCGGCGATGACGGACGGGGCCGCGCTGCTCTCGCAGATGGTCTGGAACCTGCTCGCCCAGGACGCCTGGGCCGACGAGCGCGAGGTCAACCTGCTCGACGGGGCCGCCCCGTTCTACGACACCTACACGTGCGCGGACGGGCGCCATGTCGCGGTCGGTGCGATCGAGCCGCAGTTCTACGCCGCGCTCCTGGAGGGACTCGGCCTCGCGGACACGGAGCTGCCGGCGCAGGACGACCGGGAGCGCTGGCCGGAGCTCAAGGCCGTCCTCGCCTCGGTGTTCGCGACCCGGACGCGGGACGACTGGGCGAAGACCTTCGCCGACACCGACGCGTGCGTGACGCCCGTCCTCTCCTTCTCCGAGGTGCCCGGCCATCCGCACATCGCGGCGCGGGCCACGACCGTCACCCGCGACGGGCTCACCCAGGCCGCTCCCGCCCCCCGCTTCTCC
>NZ_SMKH01000064.1 GCF_004348515.1 Actinomadura sp. KC345
GGGTGTGGGGGGTCGGCCCCCCACACGCAGACGGCCACAGCTGAAACCCGTCCGGGAACGGAACCCGGTCGCCGTCGCGATCGTGTCGCTCGCGCTGGTCACCACGGCCTGCCTGCTGGCGTTCAACGCCAAGGACCTGCCGGTCATCGGCGGCGGTACCCGCTACACCGCCGACTTCAGCGAGGCCGCCGGGCTGCGTCCGGGCAACGAGGTGCGCGTCGCCGGGGTGAAGGTCGGCGAGGTCACCGGCGTCCGGCTGGACGGCGCGAAGGTCACCGTCGCGTTCCGGGTCCGCGACACCTGGGTCGGGGACGCCAGCACGGTCACGATCGCGATCAAGACGCTGCTCGGCGACAAGTTCCTCGCCGTCGACCCGCTCGGCGCGCACGAGCAGAAGCCGGGCCGGCGCATCCCGCTCGACCGGACGACATCCCCCTACGACGTGACGGAGGCGTTCCAGGACCTCGCCGGGACGACCGGGCGGATCGACTCGGCGACGCTCGCCGCGAGCCTCGACGCGATCTCCACGACGTTCTCCCGCACGGCGCCGAGCGTCCGCGAGGCCCTCGACGGGGTCTCGGCGCTGTCGAAGACGATCGCGTCCCGGGACGCGGAGCTGGCGCGGCTCCTGGCCAACACCCGTCAGGTCAGCGGGACGATGGCGGACCAGAGCGCGAACGTCGAGGCGCTGCTGCGGGACGGGAACCTGCTGCTCGCCGAGATCCGGCGGCGGCGCGAGGCGATCCACGCGCTGCTGACCGGGACGCGGGAGCTGTCCCGGCAGATCGTCGGGCTCGTCGACGACAACCAGAAGCAGCTCGACCCGACGCTCCGCGCGCTCGGCCGCGTCACCGGCCTGCTGAAGAAGAACCAGGACAACCTCGACCGGGCGCTGAAGACGGCCGGCCCCTACACGCGGCTGCTCGGCAACACGCTCGGCAACGGGCGCTGGATGGACGGCTACCTGTGCGGGCTCGTCCCGAAGGAATACCTGCCGGAAGGCAGCAGGCCCCCCAAGGAAGGCTGCATGCCGCGGAAGGGCGGGCAGTGATGCTGCGCAGACTGGGCGCGCCCCTCATCGCGGCCGGGGTCGCCGTCGTCGTGGCCGCCGCGGTCGTCCTGGTCTCGGCACGCGGCCCGGACGGCACCCGGATCACCGTCCACTTCACCACCGCGGTCGGCCTCTCCGAGGGGTCGGACGTGCGGGTCCTCGGCGTGAAGGTCGGCAAGATCGACCTTGTCCGGGCCGAGGGGACGAGGGTCAGGACGGTCATGACCGTCGACCCGGGCGTGGACGTCCCGCGCGGCGCGCGGGCGGTGGCGGTCGCGCCGAGCCTGGTCGCGGACCGGTACGTCCAGCTCACGCCCCCCTACACGTCCGGCCCGACGATGCCGAGCGGCACCGTGATCCCGGCCGGGCGGACCGCGACGCCGATCGAACTCGACCAGGTCTACGACAGCATCAAGAAGCTGGCGGACGAGCTCGGCCCGGAAGGGCTCAACGAGGACGGCGCGCTGTCGCGGCTCCTCGGGACGGGCGCGGAGAACCTGGCGGGCAACGGCCACGACATCCGCACCACGACCGAGCGGATGGCGCAGGCGGCCAAGACGCTGTCGGGCTCGCGGCAGGACCTCTTCGCCACGATCCGCGGCCTGCGGACGTTCACGACCATGCTCAGGACCAACGACGGGCAGGTCAGGCAGGCGCAGCGGCAGCTCGCCGACGTCGCGGAGTTCCTCGCCGCCGACCGGCACGAGCTGGACGCGGCGCTGAAGGCCCTCACGGTGGCGCTCGCGCGGATCAAGACCTTCATCCGCGACAACCGGGAGCAGATCTCCGGCAACGTCGGGAAGCTCGCCGAGATCACCCAGCTGCTCGTGAAGCAGCGCCGGTCGCTGGCGGAGGCGCTGGACGTCCAGCCGCTCAACGCGACCAACATCCTGAACGCCTACGACCCGGCGACGCGGACGCTGATGGGACGGCAGAACCTCGGCGAGCTGCGGCCGCCGCTCCCGGTCGCGGGGCAGCGGAGGGCGGCGCCATGATCCGGCGGCATCCCGGCCGCGCGGCACTCGCCATGCCCGTACTCGCCATCACCCTCGCCGGCTGCGGCTTCACCGGCGTGCGGGATCTCCCGCTGCCCGGCGGCGCCGACCTCGGCGACGACCCGTACACGGTGAAGGCGCGGTTCGCGAACGTGCTGAACCTCGTCCCGCAGTCCGCGGTGAAGGTCAACGACGTCGCCGTCGGACGGGTCGTGGACGTCGCGCTGCCGCAGGGCGGCTGGACGGCCGAGGTCACGATGAAGGTCAACGGCGACGTGGAGCTGCCCGCGGACGCGCACGCCGAACTCCGCCAGTCCAGCCTGCTCGGGGAGAAGTTCGTGCAGCTCAGCGACGGCCCGTCGAACGTCCCGGCGCCGTCCGCGAGCACGGGCACACCGAGCACGGGCACGCTCGCGGACGGCGCGGTGATCCCGCTGTCGCGGACGAACCGCAACCCCGAGGTCGAGGAGGTGCTCGGCGCGCTGTCGATGCTGCTGAACGGCGGCGGCATCGCGCAGTTGCGGACCATCACCGTCGAGCTGAACCGGGCGCTGGGCGGCAACGAGGCGGAGGTCCGGTCGCTGCTGGAGCAGGCGCGGAAACTCATCGGCGGCCTGGACGCCAACAAGAAGGGCATCACGGACGCGATCGACGGCATGAACCGGCTCTCGGGGACGCTGCGCGCACGCAAGGAGCAGATCGGCGTCGCGCTCGACGACCTCGAACCCGGCCTCGCGGTGCTGGCGGAGCAGCGGGGCGCGCTCGTCCGGATGCTGAACTCGCTGGAGGAGCTGTCGCGCGTCGCGGTCGACACGGTCCGCAGGAGCAAGGACGACCTGATCGCCGACCTCCGCGCCCTCGAACCGACGCTCCGGAAACTCTCCGACGCCGGGACCGACCTCCCGGACGCCCTCCAGGTGCTGCTGACCTACCCGTTCACCGACGCGGTCCTGCCCGCGGTCAAGGGCGACTACCTGAACGTGTACCTCCAGGTCGCGGCACGCCCCGGCACCGAGATCATCCCGCCGATCGCGCCGCTGCCCGCGGCGGGCCCGGCCAGGCCCGAGGGGGACTGATGCTCACCGTCGGAATCCGGATCAAGAACCTCGTGTTCGTCATCGCCGGCGCCCTCGCGATGGGCTACGTCGGGCTCACCTACGCCGACCTCGGCGGATACGTCGGTTGCCGCGACCACTACGTCGTCCGGGCCGATCTCGCCGAGGCCGGCGGCCTGGCGGAGAACGCCGACGTCACCTACCGGGGGACCTCGGTCGGGCGCGTCGGGGAACTGCGCCTGACCGGCGACGGCGTCCTCGCCGACCTGAAGATCGAGAAGTCGGCGCCGAAGGTCCCCGTGGACACGCGGGCCGTCGTGGCGAACCGGTCGGCGCTCGGCGAGCAGTACATCGACCTGCGTCCCGCGACGGACTCCGGACCTTTCCTGGCGGCCGGTTCGGTCATCCCGCGCTCCTCCACGGCGACCCCGGCGCCGGTGACGGACATGCTCACCAGCGTGAACGACCTGGCCGCGTCCGTCCCGGCCGACGCGCTGCGGACGGTCGTCGGCGAGCTGGGACAGGCTTTCGCCGGGCAGGGGCCGAACCTCCGGGTCCTCCTGGAAGGCACGCGGAGCCTGACCCGGGCCGCGAACGAGAACGCCGCGCCGACCACGTCGCTCATCGTCGACGCCGAGACCGTGTTGCGGACGCAGAACGAGGAGGCCGCCGCCCTCAAGTCGTTCGGGCGGAACGCGCGGCTGCTGTCGGAGCAGCTCCGGAAATCCGACCCGGCGTTCCGGGAGCTCGTGTCGACCGCGCCCGGTGCCGCCGGGGAGTTCCGGGCGCTGGTGCGCGACCTGGACCCGTCCCTCAGCGTCCTCATCGCGAACCTGCTGACGACGTCCGAACTGCTGGCGCCCCGGTCGGACGGGCTCGAGCAGCTCCTCGCCAAGCTGCCGGACGCCGTCGCCGCCGGGAGGTCGGTCGTGCGGGACGGGAGGCTCGACTTCGGGATGGTCACCACGTTCTTCGACCCGCCGAACTGCACGGCCGGATACGGCGGGACGGAGTACCGCAACGGCCTGGACACCGCGCCCGGCCCGGCGCTCAACACGGCGGCCCGCTGCGCGCTGCCTCCGTCCAGCGGGGTCAACGTGCGGGGCGCGGGCAACGCTCCGCGCGGCCCCGTCCCGGCACCGGCACGGCCGGGATCGGTGCTCGGCGACGGATCGTCCCGCGCGGACCTGCCCGGCGCGCTCGCCCTGCCGGGCCTGCCGCCCGGCCCGTCCGGCATGAGCGGCCTGCTGGGTGTCGGGGGAGGACGCCGATGACCGCGACCGCCGAACGGGAGAAGAGCGAGGCCCCGGTGGCGGGGCGGCGGCCGCTGTTCGCCCGCTGGGGCCTGATCGGATGGGCCGCGGTCCTCGCCGCCGCCGCGTTCCTCGGCTGGTCCGCCTGGTCGGTCCGGCAGGACGACCCGGCGGCGCGGACGGGGCCCGAACGCACCCGCGACCTCGTCCTGCGGAGCGCCCGAGCCCAGATCGCCGCGCTCAACACGATGGACCCCGCCCACGTGGACACCGGTCTCCGCGCCTGGCTCGACGCGTCCACCGGCCCGCTGCACGACCAGCTCGAACGGGACGAGCCGCAGAACAGGGCCGAGATCGGAAAATCGCGCACCACCGCCGCCGCGACCGTGACCGGCATCGCCGTGACGTCCCTGGACGTCCGCGCGGGCAAGGCGCAGGTCATCGCGTCCGTGCAGGTGAAGCTGACCCTCCGGGGAGGCGCGCCCACCCTCCAGCGCAAGCGCTTCGAAGCCGGGACGGCCCGCACCCCGTCCGGCTGGAGACTCGAATCGCTCACCGCCGTCCCGGTCGGTGCCCGGTGAGGCGGCTGCTCGCGCTCCACCGGCCGTTCACGGTCGCGCTCGCGCTCGCGCTGATCGCAGTGGGCCTCCGCCCCGCCGCGGGCCTGCTCCGCGACCGGGACGACCCGCGCGACCGGGCCGTCCTGGACGAGGTGGCCACCACCGAGGTGACCGGCGACGTGTCCACGGCTCTCGCCACGGTGTTCACCTACGCGGCCGGCGACATCGCCGCCACCGAGCGCGCCGCGGCGCGGGAACTCTCCGGCTCCGCCCTCAGGCAGTACCGGCAGATCTTCGGGCAGGTGAAGCGGCAGGCCCCCGCCCAGCGCGTCACGCTGACGACCCGCGCCGTCCGCGCCGGGGTGATCTCCCTGACCGGTGACACCGCCCGGCTCCTGGTGTTCCTCGACCAGACCGCCACCCGCGCCGGCGAGGCCGCTGGGACCCCGGCCGCCGCACAGCTCACGGTGACCGCCCGCCACGACGACGGCCACTGGACGATCACCGACCTGAGATCCGCCTGATGCCGGAGGCCCGCATGACCGACGACCCCCCGCAGCGGACGGCGACCGCGCTCCTCGTCCTCGCCGCGCTGTTCGCCGCGTGGGCCGGTTGGACCTGGTACGCGGCCGCGCACGACGACGGCTACGCCTACTCCCGGACACGCGACGACGTCCTCCAGGCCGGAGAGCAGGCCGTCCAGAACCTCAACACGCTCGACTACCGCAACGTCGGGCCGGGCCTGAAGACGTGGCAGGACTCCACGACCAGCGACCTCTACCAGGAGATCACCCAGGGGCGCGCGGCCTTCGAGAAGCAGGTCACGGAGGCGAAGACGGTCACGAAGGCGCGCATCCTGGACGGCGCCGTCTCCGAACTGGACGTGCGCTCCGGCAAGGCCCGCGTGCTCGTCGCCGTCGAGATCACCGTCACCCCGCCGGACGGTGACCCCGTCACCAAGCAGAGCCGCCTCATCGGCGAGCTCGCCAGAACCCCCGCCGGCTGGAAGCTCAGCGACCTCGGCCAGGCGCCGGCGGGAACGATGTGAGGGGAGCGCCATGACCGCACAGACCGCACGCCTCACCGCCCGGTGGCGCGCCGGCACGACCTCACCGATCGTGCTCGGTGCCGTCGCCGTCGTCCTCGCCGCGTTCGGCGTCTGGGCGCTCCGGCAGGCCGACGCCGTCCGGGACGCCCCGTCCGCCCGCGACACCGCCCTCACCGACGGGGCAGCCACCAGCGAGGTCAAGGGCGCCGTCGCCGACATGATCGGCAGAATCTTCTCCTTCGACTACACCGATCCCGCCCGGACCCGGGACGCCGCCGAAGCGTCCCTCACCGGCGGCGCCGTCCAGCGGTACGAGACGATCTTCGGCAGGGTGCGCGACGAGGCACCCGCGGCGAAGACCGTCCTCAGCACCCGCGTCACCGACAGCGCCGTCGCGTCCCTGCGCGGCGACCGCGCCGAGGTCCTCGTCTTCGCCGACCAGCGGACCACCCGCACCACCGACGGCACGAGCACGAACGCCCCCGCCATGCTCACCGTCACCGCCGTCCGCCGCGCCGGGCGCTGGAAGATCACGGCCCTGAACACCTACACGGGCCGCTGACCTCGCGCCCGAGGCCTTGCGGGGTCGGGCATCTGATGGGACAGAGATGTCGAGCATGCCCCAGGGCAGCACATCTCCCTAGAGCGCCTGACGGCGAACACACCTATTCTGTCAACCAGGGTCTTGAAACTGTCAAGGGTTGCAATCCCTTGGGTGCTGCGTCAGTATCTGCATGGCTCCCTTGATCACCTTATGCCTTTGGTCGTGGTTTCGGTTTCCCGTCATGCGCGACTTTCGGACAAGCCATTATGTGTGTCCACCCGCAATGTGCTGTCGACCAGGAGACATCAAGTGGATGGTTCTGACCTGCGACCTCATAACATGCGAACTCGGGTCGAGGAACGACCTCCCCAGGGCGCACGGCGGGCATTAGATCCGCTGCAGACCTCGCCATATCTGACGTTTGTCCGCCCGGGTGACGTGAGCCCGGTCGTGTACGCGGTCGACGAAACGGTCCCGGTCCATCCCGACGTGAGCGCGCCGGCCTGGGCCGCGTTCGGGGTGATCGATCTTGGGAGGTCGGTGGTCTGGCACCGGGACGCCGCCGCGCTGGACGCCCTGCACGACGCGGCGGCCGAACCGGTCGACCGGTCGGTGCTCGCGGAGGCGCACGGCCGGGCGGTCATCGATGACCTGGTCGGCCGCGGCTGGCTGCAGCGGCCTGCGGACCTGTGCACGGACTATCTGCTGACCACGGCCCAGATCGAGGTCACCGCGCACTGCAACTGGAGCTGCGCGTTCTGTCCGGTCTCACTCGATCCGAAACCACGGGCGACGATGCCGATGCCGCTGTTCGAAGAGATCATCGGCAAGATCGCTCCGTACGAGACGATCCGGTACGTCACGTTCCACTTCTACAACGAGCCGACGCTGGACCGGTTCTTCACCGATCGCGTCGCCGTCCTGCGCAAGCACGGGTTGAAACTGCGGCTGTTCACGAACGCCAGCAACCTGAACGCCGAGAAGATCGCCGTGCTCCAGCAAGGGGACACGCTGCTCCAGCTGGTGGTGAACCTGCCGGCGCTCGACGACGGTTCGTTCCGGGACCTGACCGGCTCCAGAGGACTCGGACGGACGCTCGACAACATCGAGGCCGCGCTCGACGCCGGGCTGCCGATCGAGCTGGTGGTCAACCACGACGGCGGCGAGGGACGACGCCGGCTCGATGAGCTGCGTGCGCGGTTCGGGGCGCGCGGGGTCGACGTCCGCTCGACGCTTCTGTCGGACCGCGCGGGAGCGCTGGAACACGACTACCACCAGAACGTCCGGATCGAGGGCAGGCTGAGCGGGTGCGCCTGGCCGGTGAACCACGCGCACTTCTCGGTGAGCGGCGACATGTTCATCTGCTGCAACGACTACTACCAGCGCGAGAAGTTCGGCAACATCCGTTCTGGATCCGTGCACGAGCTCATGACGAGCAAGGAAGCGGTTCTGCTGCGCCGCAGGGTGTTCGGTGTCTCCGACGCGCCCGAGGACTATATATGCCGAACGTGCCATGATCAGCTGCCGGATTTCCCGCGCAGGCAGTTCCGGCCGCTCGCCAGCTTCCCCGTAAAAGGCTGCAGAGGAGGAAGCTGTGCCTGACGGCGTTCGCATCTGGTATGTGTCCGGCCAGCGGCTATGCAATTTCCGCTGCGCGTATTGCGTTTCGGTCAACGACTACGCCAAGAGCAACGTCGCCGACTGGCCGGCCGAGGACCAGGCCCGCTTCGAGAGGATCGTGGACTGGATGGCCGACCGGCCGTTCCGGGTCGGGGTGCGGCTGGCGACACTCGGAGAGCCGTTCGCCTCCCGGCCGTTCCTGGCGAAGGCCGCCTGGCTGAGCGCACGCCCGAATGTCGACTTCGTCGAGCTGGTGACCAACGGATCGCTGCTCAAGCGCCGCCTGGAGCAACTCGACCGTGAGGGGCACATCGGCAAGATCTCGCTGTGGGTCACCTACCACCCCACGGAGATTCCGCTGCCGCGGTTCATCGCGAACGCGGTCTTCGCCCAGGAACGCTACGGGTGCTTCGTCGTCATCAACGGGCTCCTGTTCCCCGACAACGAGCAGGAGATCATCGAGCTGAAGCGGGCCAGCGATCAGGCGGGCCTGCGGTTCAACCTCGACCTGGGCTACGACCCGCTCACTCCGCACGGTGTGCACACCGAACTCGGGGCCATGGTGCCGGTGCTGCGCGAGCGCGAGGAGGACGGACTGGCCCGCGCGCTGCGCCTCGGCGCGCACCCCGAACTGCTCGACCTCAACATGGCCGCGATGCGGGACCTGCGCGGGCGGCTGTGCCGCGCCGGCCACGACTACTTCTACATCGGCGTGGGCGGAGACGTGTACAGGTGCTCCCGATATCAGGCGCTGGACAAGGACCGCCTCGGCAACGTTCTGGACGACGGCTTCGACCTCCAGCTGTCCAGCGAGCCGTGGACCGCCTGCGGCGCCGGGTTCGGCTGCGGCAACAAGGAGGACTTCCTGCATCTGCGAGGACACGAGCCGGCCGAGGGGCCACCGCCGCCCAGCCTCGGCTGGGTCGACCGCGCTCCGCCCGCGGCCGGGACGCCCGGGGCCGGGCCGCGGGCGCGCAGGGACGACGAGCCGGGCACGCACGCGCACGCGGTCCCCGCCGGGCCCTCGACCGCCGGGCCCTCCACGGAGGAGACGCGCTGATGCGAATAGCGAACATGACCTGGCAGGAGTACGACGACCAGATCGGGCGGCGGATCGTCGTCCTGCCGATCGGCTCGATCGACGGCCACGGCCCCCACCTTCCCCTCTCCGCCGACACGATCATCTCCGACCACCTCGCCGAACGGCTGGAAGAGCACCTGGGCGTCCTGGTCCTGCCGCCGCTGACCTACGGTCTGGCCACCGACCCGCCGGCGAGCGGAGGACGGTTCCCGGGCGTGACCAACCTGCGGGCCGCGACCTTCACCGCCCTGGTGCTCGACGTCCTGCGCGCCTCCTACCGGCATGGCGCCCGCCGGTTCGTGCTGCTCGACTCCCACAAGGTGAACCTGGGTGCGCTCCGGGAGGCGGCGGAGCTGTTCATCGAGACCGCGCCGGACGCCCGCGTCATGGCCGTCACATGGTGGGACGTGGTGAGCGAGGACAGCCGCAACGCGATCGCCACCGAGACCGGCGTCGGCCGCCACGACGACCACCATGCCGCGATGGTGGAGACCAGCCTGGTGATGCACGCCGCACCGCACCTGGTCCGGCGCGAGCTGCTCGCCGACGACGAGATCCCGCGCCGGGCGCGTTACCTCGTCCTCCCCGTCCCCGAGGATCTGCGGACCAAGACCGGCGTGGTCTACCGCGCGGCGGCGGCGAGCCCCGCGATCGGTACGCGGCTGATGGCCGAGATCGTCACCAACCTGGTCGCCGCGGTCACCCGCGAACTCGGAGAAGCCGCGCAGGAGGTCCTCCCGTAATGCTGATCATGGCGATGAAGCCGGGCCACGACGGATCCATCGCGGTGGTCGAGGACGGCCGGCTGCTGTGGTGCCTGGAATCGGAGAAGGACACCTTCCCCCGGTACGCCCAGCTCACCCCGACGACACTCCTGGAAGCCGCCCGGAGGCTGGACCGCATGCCCGATGTGGTGGCGCTGGGCGGCTGGGCCAGACCGCGTACGGGCGGTGCGATCGGGGCCGGATACGCGGGTGTTTCGGCGGTGCGGCGCGAACGGATGCGTTTCTTCGGCGCCGATGTCGACTACTTCACCTCGTCGCACGAGCGCTCCCACCTCATGACCGCCGTCGGCATGGCGCCGCCGGGAGACGAGGAGCTGAGCACCGTTCTGGTGTGGGAAGGCGTGATCGGTTCTTTCTATCTGGTCGACCGGAACTGGCAGGTGGTACGCACCGTGCCGGTGCTGCGCCACCCGGGCGACCGTTACGCGTTCCTGTTCTCGCTGGCCGACCCGACATTCCCCGACCACGGGCAGACGCCCCGCACCGACGGCAGCGGCAAGCTGATGGCGTTGGCCGCGTACGCCGACGCGAAGGACGCCGACGCCGACATCAAGGACGCCGTCGACCGCATCATGGCGGCGCCGACCGTCAACCCGGCGCCGAAGGCCGACTTCTCCGACACTGTGCTCTACAACGCCGGGGTCCAGTCGAAGGCGGCCAAGACCGCCGCGGCCCTGCTGACCAAGCGGATCTTCGACAGGTTCGCGGCCGCCGCGCTCCGTGAGCTGCCGGCCGGTACGCCGCTGCGGATCTCGGGCGGCTGCGGACTCAACTGCGACTGGAACGCGGCGTGGAAGGAGCTCGGGCATTTCAGCTCGGTGTTCGTTCCGCCGTGCACCAGCGACTCCGGCTCGGCGATCGGGACCGCGATCGACGCGCTGGCCCACCACGGCCGTACGACGCCGATCGACTGGTCGGTGTACGCCGGGCTCGACTTCGTCCACGACACCCGCCCCGATCCGCGGCGGTGGCGCGAACGGCCGCTCGACGACCGCGTCCTCGCGGAAGCGCTCGCGGCCGGCCGGATCGTCGCCTGGGTGCAGGGGCGCTGGGAGATCGGTCCCCGCGCACTGGGCAACCGGTCGTTGCTGGCCGAGCCCTACTCGACGGCGACCCGGGACCGGCTGAACCGGATCAAGCAGCGGGAGCCGTACCGGCCGATCGCGCCGTGCTGCCGTGAGGAGGATCTCGCGGAGGCCTTCGTCGAGGACTTCCCCGACCCGTACATGCTGTACTTCCGGCGGGTCCGGTCGCCGAAGCTGGAGGCGGTGACGCACGTCGACGGCTCGGCCCGCGCCCAGAGCGTCACCGCGGCCGGGAACCCGCCGCTGCACCGCCTGCTGAACGCGTTCGCCGACCGGAGCGGGCTGGGCGTGCTGTGCAACACCTCGCTCAACCACCTGCGGCGAGGTTTCGTCAACCGGATGTCGGACCTGGTCGCCTACTGCGAGGACCGCGGCATCGAGGACATGGTCGTCGGCGACCGGTGGTACACGCGGCCGGCGGAAGGGGACCATCCCGGGTCGCCGGCGGCGGGGCCCTCGACCCGGGGAGGCCGCCATGGCGGCTGACCCGCGAACGACCCGTCCCCGGCCGCTGGTCAGCGTCATCATCCCCACGCTGAACCGGGCCGCCGAGCTTGACGCGGCGCTGGGCAGCGTCGCGACGGCCGCCCGGAGGCTGTCCGACGACGCCGACGCGGTCGAGGCGATCGTGGTCAACGACGGCGGCCGCTCGGTCGGCCACCTGGTCGATACCTGGAAACGGCGCCTGCCCGTCACGCTCGTCGAACGCGACCGGTGCTCGGGCGGGGCGTCGCTGCCGCGCAACGTCGCCGTGGAGATGGCGGAAGGCGAGTACATCGCGTTCCTCGACGACGATGACGTCTTCCTGCCCCGGCATCTGGCCGCCGGTTGCGAACCGCTGCGGCGGGGCGACGCGGACTTCGTCTACACGGGCGCCGTGGTGTCCGAGCGACGGCTGGGCGCCCTTCCCGAGGACCTCGGCGGGTACCGGCTGAAGGCCTACCCCTACGAACCCGGGTTCCTGATGGTGGCGAACTACCTGCACACCGGTGCGGTCATCGTGCGCAACTTCCGGCACACGCAGGTCCGGTTCGACCCGGCCCTGGAGGTCTGCGAGGACTGGGACCTGTGGATCGCGCTGACCTCCGAGCTGCGCTACCGGGTCGTCTTCGTCGACGAGATCACCTCCGTCTACCACCAGGTGCCCGACACCAGCGGAATGGTGTCCGGCGGCCAGTTGATATCGCCCTCGGAGTTCACCCTTGCCCGGGACCACATCAACGCCAAATGGCCGGTGGCGGACCCGTTCGTGGAGGGGTACCGCGCCTGGATGGTCGAGCTCGAACGGTACCGGGACGCCCTCATCGCGCGTCACCGGCGCATGCCGAACCTGCTGTTCGACGAGATCCTCGGCTACCTGCACGGGCGGATCAGCCGGCGGCTGCCGCCCGACCACGCCCACATCAGCGGCTTCTTCGCCGATGCCGCCGCGCCGGTGGGACGGGAGCCGTCCGCATGATCCGGCGGCCCGCCGAACCGCTGGGTCTGCTGTTCTCGCCGGCGTCGAGCTATCCCACGCCGGTGGCGTACGCCGTCGACCGCGGCGGGGCGATCCTGCACACCTGGAGTCACTCCGCCGGCCAGCCGCGCCCGCAGGACGACCCGCCCAGCTACCTGCGCGGCTGGAACCACGTCGAGATGGACGAGGCGGGTGGCCTGTTCGCGATCGTGCCGCTGCACGCGCTGCTGAAGCTCGCCCCCGACTCCCGCCTGGAGTGGTCGTGCGACGTGGCCGCGCACCACGACCTCGCGATCACCGCCGGCGGCACGGTCCTCGTGCTCGGCGAGGCGCCCCGCCGCGTGGACGGCGGCCCGTCCGGCCATCACGTCGTGCTCGACAACCTGATCTTCACGGTCACCGCCGGCGGCGGCGTCGCGAACGCGCTGTCGCTCTACGACGTCCTGCGGACGAATTCCGAGCTGCGGCAGATGATCGACACCTCGGTCCGGGAGCGCGGCACCGCGTTCCGGCTGCGCGGATGGCCGGTCCGGGGCGACGGCGTCCCGGAGGCGGTGGCCGCCGAAACCCGCCTGATCCTGCGGACGGGCGAGTACGACGGCGAGCGGCGGCATGCCCTGCGGCTCCTTCGCGGCCTTCCGGGGTCGCCGTGCGACGTCCTGCACACCAACACCCTCGAAGTGCTCTCGGCCCACCCGTCCGGCATCTGGTCGGACGGGGACCTGCTGGTCTGCATGCGCGAACTCGACGCCGTCGCCGTGATCAGTCCCGCGGACGGCCGCGTCGCGTGGTGGTGGGGGCCCGGAGAGCTGTCGGGGCCGCATCAGCCCACCATGCTCCCGGACGGGCGAGTCCTGATCTTCGACAACGGCAGGGGAAGGCGGCACTCGCGCCTGGTCATGGTGGACCCGGTCGCCGGCGACATCGTGTGGAGTTGGACGGCCCGCCCACCGGACTCCTTCCACTGCCCGCTCGCCGGAGGCGCCGAGCCACTGCCGGGCGGCAACCTCCTGGTCACGAACTCCACGGCCGGAGCCGCGTTCGAGCTGACCCCCGGCGGCCAGGTCGTCTGGGAGATGTCCCTGCCCGTCGAGGTGTACGGGGCCGAGCGCGGCCGGGTCTCCATCTATCGGATGTCGGCCGTACCCGCCGGCGCCCTCGTCCGGGGGGCGGCGAGCCCCGTGCCGGCGGGGGCCGGAGCGGCCGCGGCGGGCGGACGGGTGAATCCATGAAGACGTTGATGATCATGAGGAGCCAGGCCGGCGTCCCTGGTGGCGCCGGTGTGCCGGGCGGTCAGATCGGCATGATCCAGGTCGCTCGCGCGCTGCCCTCGCTCGGAACCCAGGTGAGCCTGTTCGTCGGGGGACCACGGATGGCCTATTTCGCGGGCCTCGACGACCTCCAGCCGAGCTACCTGCGGTGGCCGGCCTGGCTCGACAACGCCATCGCGGCCGCGCCCGGCGGCGTGCGTACGGCCGGCCGGCGCCTGCGGCGCCGGCGGTGGCTGGCCGCGGTGACGAAGCCACCGGAGTTCGCGGACGCCGACACCATCCACGTCCAGGGACTCGAAGACACCGAGGCGCTGCTCGGGCACGCCGACGGGCCGATCGTCGTCACCCACTGGGGCAGGGTCGGCCGATGGCTTCCCACCGGCACCGACGAGGCCGCCGACGAGGCGCTCGCCCGACGCCTCAGCCGCATCCGCGCCGGCACCCGGATCGTGGCCATCGGCCAGGCGCAGGCCCAGGCGCTTGCGGACGCGGGCCTCCCGCCTTCGGCCGTCATCCCGCCGGGCATCGACCTGGAGCACTTCACCCCGGGTGACCGCGACCGGGCCCGCCGCGCGCTGGAGCTGACGTCCGACGAGAGGATCGTGCTGTACGTGGGCCGCCTCGCCGCCGACAAGAACGTCGAGACCCTGCTGGCGGCGTTCGCGAACATCAGCCGGAAGATCGGGAACAGCCGTCTTCTCATCGTGGGCGACGGCCCCGTCCGCCAGGAGCTTCAACGCGAATCGGTCCGGCTCGGCATCGACGGATCGGTGACGTTCCTGCGCTTCGTTCCGCACGACCGGCTGCCCGCGTACTACCGGGCCGCCGACGTCGCCGCCGTGCCATCGAACCTTCTGGAGACGTTCTGCATGGTCGCCCTGGAGGCCATCGCCTGCGGCTGCCCGCTGGTCGTCACCGACCAGGTGCCCGAGATCCTGCGCGACTTCCCCGACGTCCCATCGGTCTCCCCCTACGACGTCACGGGCTTTGAGGAACGGCTGGCGGAGGCGCTGCGCGGCCGGCTGCCACCGGCCGACAACACGCGCGTCTCCGACTACGCCTGGAGCGCGATCGCCCGCAGGTACGCCGATCTCTACCAGACCGCCCGCCGCAGGGGCAGCGGTGACGTCCCCACCCGGTAGGCGCTTTCGAGGAGTTGACGAATGCACACGGATCTGACCGGCCGGCCACGTGGGCGTCGTGGCGGCGACGGCCGCCGGAGACGGCCACCGGCGCGCGCGGCCGCGTTAGGCGCGCCCGTCCAGCAGGCGTTCCACATAGACGGCGACGCCGTCCCGCACATTGCTCAGCGTCACCTCCCCGGCCGCGGCCCGTGCCTCCACGTGGGCGTTCGCCACGGCCACCGACCGGCCCGCCCACCGCATCATCGGCACGTCGTTCGGCATGTCGCCGAAGACCAGGACGTCCTCGGCCGGGATCGTGAGCCCACCGGCCACGGTCGCGAGGGCACTGCCCTTCGTCACCCCGCGCCGGCTCATCTCGACCAGGCCGCGGTACCCCTGCCGGGTCACCTCGACCAGATCGCCGACGGCGTCGGCCACCAGCGCCGCGAACGATTCGGGCTCCCGCTCCGGCGCCCGCGCCTGCAGCTTCACCACCGGACTGCCGGTCAGGTCCGCCGGTGCGGCCGGCGCGCGGCCGTCCTCGCCCCCGGGGCGGGGCCAGCCCGGCTCGTGCAGGACCCGGCCGCCGCATTCCACATGGGCGGCGAACACCACCTCGGGCACCCTCTCGCGAAGCCGCATGCACACCTGGCGAACGCGGTCGGGATCCACCGGCCGGCAGGCGAGAACCCGCTCCCCGACCGGGTCGTACACCACGCCGCCGTTGGCGCAGATCGTGAGGTACCGGGCGCCGAGCTGGGAGTAGATCTCCGGAAGCCGGTGCTGAGACCGTCCGGTCACCAGCAGCACCACGACACCGGCACGCGCCGCCCGGTGCAGGGCGGCCGCGTTACGCGCGCTGACAGTGCCGCCGGCGCCCAGCAGCGTTCCATCCAGATCGGTCGCGATCAGCCGCGGAAGCCCCGGCAGGGGATTCCGGGGCACGGGAGGAGGCGTCACGCCGCGACGATAATTCACGGTGCGACGCGCATGATCACTCGGTACCCCGCCCGCGCCCGCCTGGGGGCGTCGTGACCGCGACGTCCTTCCACTCCCTGGACCTCACCAGTGAGGCGTCGCTGAATCACCTCGTCCTGGAGCGGGCCGGCGCGCTCGGCGTCGAGGGACGGACAGCGGAGGAGGTGTGCTCCCGAGACGCGCTGTACTCCCTGGCCACCGCCATCGGCCTGAGCGGCCTGCGGAGGGGACGCCTGGCGGACGATCTCGCGGCCGCCGTGGTGTCGCCCGACGCGCGGGTGGCCCGTTCGGCCGCCGCGGTGCTGCACACGTTCGGGATGCGTCTCGGAGCGCTGATCGCGACACTGCGCGATCCGGAGACCGCCGACCGGCAAGGAAGCACCCCGTACAGCCGGGCCTTCCTCGCCCACTGGACGACCGTCGACGGCATCTGGCTCGCCGGTGGCCTGCTGGCGGGCGGCTGCGGGCCTCTCGTCCTGAGCGGCGTGAAAGCGGCCGCCGCGCTCGTGCCGGGCGCGCCTTCTGTGGCTGTCGTCCCCCTACCGGAACTCGGCCCGCTCATCGGTGCGGCCCGGCACGTGTCCATGAACTCCGGAGACGGTGCCGCGGTGGTCGCCGACCTCGGCCACACCCGTATCAAGACCGCGGTCGCCGAGCGTCGCGGCCGTACTCTGCTGCGGCTTCACCGCGTTCGTGCCCGGCCCGTACCCCGGCGGGCCGGTGGCGACGGAATCGAAGCCGCCGTCGGCGCCGCCCTTGTCCAGGCGTTCCGGGACGCCGCGGGCCCCGCGCCGGACCGTGTCCCCGCCATCGTCCCGGCCGTCATCAGCGTCGCCTCGTTCGTCCGGGACGGACTGCCCGCCGATGACGGGCAAGGGGTCTACGGGTACCTCTCGCGGCGGACCCCGGCGCTACGGCGCAGGATCCGCGCCGCCACCGGAATCCGCGCCGGTCTGCGATACCTGCACGACGGGACCGCGGCGGCCGCTGCGGCGCCCACCGCGGGCACCGCCACCATCACGGCGGGGACATGGCTGGGTGCGGGCTTCCAGCCGGTGGGAGGGCCGCCACTGCTCACCGTGCCGCGAGATCGGCCGCCCATCGCCTGGGCGGACGGCCTCGGCACACCGATGACCAGGGATCGAGGGAGAACCGAAGGGCATGGTCGACGAAGCGGCGCGCGGTGATCGCCACGATGTCATGGGCGACGATCCGGTGGGCGCCGAGGAGGACCCGGCGGGCGGGCCGGGTACGGCGCGGACCGGCGTTGCGTACCGGCCGGCGCTGGTCGTCGTGAGCGGACCGCCGGGCTCCGGCAAGACGACCCTGGCGCGCACGCTCGCGCAGGCGCTGCCGTGCCCGCTGGTGTCGCGCGACGACATCAACGAGGGCATCTTCGAGACCTTCGGTCATGATCTCGCCGTCGCCGGCAAGGAGCCGGTCGCGCGGCTGGCCTTCGAGACCTTCTTCCAGACGGTCGACCTGCTGCTCTCGTCGAAGGTGACCGTCGTGGCCGAAGCGGCCTTCCAGGACCGGCGATGGCGGCTGGGGCTGAACTCGCTCAAGGCCGAAGCGGACACGAGGATCGTCCACTGCGTGGTCGACCCCGGGACGGCACGCCGGCGCGTGACCGAGCGGCACCGCGAGCAGCCCGACGGCCCGAGTGCCCGCCGGGCGGCGTCGGCTCGCCGGGACGGAACCGGCGGACGGGCCGCCGGTGGCTTCGAGGCGGTGTCGCTCGCTGTTCCCTCGCTTCGCGTGGCCACGGTGAACGGCTACGACCCGGCCATCGAGGTGATCATCGATTTCATCCGTGCACAGCGTGGATTCGGCATCGACCAGAGGGGCACATAGTTGAACGCGTTCTCGACAGTCGTGGTGATCGGGGGAAGCGGCTTCATCGGCTCTCATCTGTGCGAGCTGCTGGTCGATATGGAGTGCCGGGTGTACTGCCTGGACAATTTCGCCACCAGTGGCGCCGGCAATGTGGCGCACCTGATCGACCGGCCTGGGTTCGCACTGGTCGAGCACGATATCAACGAGCCCTTCGACCTGCCCGGCCGAATCGATCTCGTGGTGCATCTCGCCTCACTGCCCAGCCCGGTCGACTATCTGGCGCGGCCGGTGGAGGCCCTCCGCGTCGGGTCCCTCGGCACCCTCAACGCGTTGGATCTCGCGCGGGCGAAAGGCGCCCGCTGCGTGTACGCGTCGAGCAGTGAGGTCTATGGCGACCCGTCTATTCACCCACAAATCGAGTCATACCACGGCAATGTGAACCCGATGGGGCCGCGCTCGTCCTATGACGAGGCCAAGCGGTTCGGTGAGGCGGCCTGCGAGGCATACCGGAAGACGTACGGCGTGGACACCGTCGTGCTGCGCATCTTCAACACCTACGGCCGCCGGATGCGGGCACGGGACGGCCGGCTCGTCCCCACCTTCATCCGGCAGGCGCTGGCCGGCCGGCCCATCACCGTGCACGGCTCGGGACGGCAGACGCGATCGCTGTGCCATGTGGACGACACCGTCGGTGCCGTGCTGAAGGCCGCCTCAGCTGCATGTTCGGGGCCGATGAACATCGGAAACCCCCGGGAGTTGCCGGTCGTGGGGATCGCGGAGCTCATCCGGGAGCTGTGCGGCTCGCGGTCCCCGATCCAGCACGTCGACGCCCGGGACGAGGATCCCGCCAGGCGCCGCCCGGACATCAGTCTGGCCCGCCGGGCGCTCGGCTGGGAACCGAGCGTGGACCTGCGGACCGGACTGGCCGAGACGATCAGCTGGTTCGCGGGCAGCCCGTCCCTTGCCGCCGCGATCACCGACGGGTGATATCCGGGCATGGAGCTGCCATTCCTGACATATCCCGGCAAGATCCACAGGCGCAGGGTGGCGGGCCGGATCCGGCCATGAGTCCGAGGTTGCGGACCGGTTTCCCTATCGGACAGCAGTCACCATGGCACACTTGTTGACATTTTGTTGTATCCGGTTTGAGCTGGGAGAACGACGGCCCGACCCCCCATCTCGTGAAAGGATTTTCGTACTGCGGAGCCGGGCCGCCGATTCCCGTGTGCCCCTGCCGACGGGTGAACAGTCCGCCGCGGACAAGGAGGGGCTTGCACGATGGAAATCTTAACACGATGACAGCTTGTCATGTGTTAGCGTAAATAGCGCGACACAACAAACTGGGAGCATTCCCGGTTCTCGTGTTGCACTCGTAGTAATGGGTGCAGCGAGGAGGACCGGGATTGAACACCCCGGGACCTCCTCGCGAGCACCCCTCGTGAAAGGAGGGGGTCCCGTGAGGAACCCTCAATCGCCTTGGCGCATATCCGCCTTAGTGGCGGCCGCGCTCGGGCTCGTCAGGACTCTCTGCGGCCTGCCGCTGCGGGGAGCGAAGCACGTCACCCGCTGGCTGGGCCGGGAGGTCAAGCAGTCCGTCGGTAAGCGGAGCCCGGTGATCGCCTGGACGGCCGCCGCGACGGCGGTCATCCTCGGAACCGGCAACAAGTCCCTGCTCGTGATCTCCGGAGCGACAGGGATGCCGGCGGTCGTCACCGCCTTCCTGACCGACATCACGGCGGGTGTCGCGCTGCTGCTCATCATTCGCCCCAACCCCCGGAAGCTGGAATGGCCGGTGGTACGGGTCGGCCTTCTCTTCGGGCTGAGCTCCGCAGTGAGCATCTGGTCGGGGCAGGAGGCCCTGCACCACATGCCGATCGCCATGTACGCGGTCCTGGCCCTCATCATCGGGCCGACGACCGCGGCCCTGGTGTCCGGCCGTCGCAACTGGCAGATCCTCGGCTGGGTGTGCGTCTCAGCAATGGGTGCGCTCCTCCTGTACGGCGTCGCGTTCAAGGAACTGCCCCTGATGGGGGCGGTGAGCATCCTGCTGAACGGGGCGATGTACTGGGTGATGCTGGCGACGTTCACGGGCCTCGGCAAGATGGAGCAGGGACGAACCAAGGACGCCGTGTTCATGGCGAGCGCGGTGAGCAAGGTGGTCACCGTCCCGATCCTGGGCGTGGTCTTCCTGTGGGCCGATGGGCCCGCGGTCGTCAGTCAGACGAGCGTCTGGGCCACGCTCGGTGCCCTGGGCGTCGGCGCGATGGCGTCGATCAGCGCGGTGCTCATGAGCGCCGGCTGGAAGCGGGGACTCACCGCTTCCGCCCAAGCCCAGCTCCAGCCCGCCAAGCCGGTGCTGGCCCTCATGTGGGGGCTGGTGGCAGGCCAGAAGCCCTCCGACACCGGTCTCAACACGATCGTCGGGTACGTCCTCGTCGTCCTGGGCGCGGGCGCCGTCGGTCGGATCTTCGTGGAGGAGAAGCGTAGGAAGGAAGCCCCTGACCAGGACGGGGGCCGGAAGGAGGCCGGGGCCGAGAAGGCCCTGGTCTGAGTAGGGGGACGGTGCCCCGACACCGTCCCTTCGCGAACGGACGGCGGGAGGCCCTGTGCTTCCCGTCGTTCTTCTTCGTCGCTGTTCCTACTCGGCCTTGTGCGGGGGGAGCGCCCGAGGCGGTGACCGCGGGTGTCGCCGCATGTCGCGATGCGGCCGTCGGTGGCGCATGGGGTTTGATGTGCGATGCGGCTCGGGCGGCGAGGGTCTCGCCGGTATTCCCGGTGTCGCCGGTGCCTTCTTCAGAAGAAGATCATCTCAAAGTGGCATGAGTGGGCTTGTACATAATGAATTCTGGAGAAGCCGACCAGTCCGGAGGCGGATCCCGTATCCGGGTGTTGTCGGCGCCGATGTTCCGGTCGCTGGGCAACCGCAATTTCCGGTTGTTCACGATCGGTTCGCTGGCGTCCAACACCGGTACCTGGATGCAGCGGGTGGCTCAGGACTGGCTGGTCCTGGAGCTGAGCGGCAACGACGGTACTGCGCTGGGGATCACCACCGGGTTGCAGTTCCTGCCGATGCTGCTGTTCGGGCTGTGGGGCGGGGTGATCGCCGACCGCTACTCCAAGCACCGCGTTCTGGTGATCACCCAGGCGTCGATGGGCCTGCTCGCGCTGACCCTCGGGTTGCTGGCCGTCACCGGCAGCGCCCGGCTGTGGCAGGTGTACCTGCTGGCGCTGGCGCTGGGCATCGCCACGGTGGTGGACAATCCGGCGCGGCAGACCTTCGTGGTGGAGATGGTCGGCAAGACCGACCTGCCCAACGCGATCGCGTTGGGCGGTGCGTGCTTCAACGTCGGCCGGGTGCTCGGCCCCGCGGTGGCGGGACTGCTGATCGCCGCGATCGGCACCGGCCCGGTCTTCCTGGTCAACGCGGCGTCGTTCGTCGCGGTGCTGGTCTCCCTCGCCCTCATGCGGGCCGGCGAGCTGTGTCCCGCCGAGCCGGTGACCCGTGCCAAGGGGCAGTTGCGGGAGGGGCTGAGGTATGTGCGGGCCCAGCGCGAGCTGGTCATGGTCCTCCTGCTGGTCGGGCTCGTGGCGACGTTCGGAATGAACTTCGCGGTCACCATTCCGATGATCGCCAAGGAGGTCTTCCACACCGGGGCGTCCGCGTTCGGGCTGGCCTCCACCATGCTGGCCGTCGGCTCGCTGGTCGGTGCGCTGGTGGCGGCCCGCCGGGTACACCCGACACGCAGGCTGCTGATCGGTTCGGCGATGCTGTTCGGGGCGATGGAGATCGCGTTGTCGCTGATGCCGTCGTACTGGCTGTTCCTGGTGCTGCTGGTTCCCACCGGCGTCACGGTGCTGACCTTCACCACGACCGCGAACGCCACCGTGCAACTCGGTGTCTCCGCGGAAATGCGCGGCCGGGTGATGGCGCTGTACATGCTGGTCTTCCTCGGCACCAACCCGCTCGGCGCACCGCTGATGGGAGAACTCGCCGAACAGATCGGGCCGCGCTTCACGATGGCGCTCGGCGGCATGGTGACCGCTCTCTCGGCACTATTGGTGGTCGCCGTCATGCTGCCCCGGAAAACCCTCACCGCGGCCGCGGCGGACCTGGTCCGATCGCTGCCGCTGACCGGTCGCTCGCCACGGTGGAGCAGATTCCGGAAATAGCCGCTCCCGGCGGGCGGTACGATTTTCCGCCTGCCATCCATCCGGGTTTCCATTCCCGTGCAACCACGTCTTGGCGAACGTGGCACAATAGGCCCGGCCGTGTTCTGTCCGGGGCACGGTAGGAGGGCCCGGCTGATCATCAGCGGGCCATGGCAAACCAAGATTGAGGAGGGCTCGACTATGGCGCACAACGAGTACGCCAATGCGGCCGACCAGGAGCACGGCGGCTTCCCCGCCGACGTTCTACGGGAGCGACTGCGTCACGTGTACTGGATCGGCGGTGGCAGCGGGTCGGCGAAGACGACCGTCGCGCGGCACCTCGCCGACCGGTTCGGGATGCGCGTGTTCGACACGGACGCGGCCATGCCCGATCATGCCCGGCGTCTGCCGGCGGAGCAGGCTCCGTACCTGGGCAGGTTCGCCGCGATGGACATGAACGAGCGATGGACGTCCAGGAGTCCGCAGGAGATGCTGGACACCTTTCACTGGTTTCGCGGTGAGGGTTTCGGGCTGATCGTTGAGGATCTTCTGGGATTGCCCACTGACCGGCCGGTGGTCGCAGAGGGTTTCCGGCTGTTGCCCGAGCTGGTCCGGCCTTTGCTCGCCGAGGTGGGTCAGGCCGTGTGGTTGCTGCCGTCCCCCCGGTTCCGCGAAATGGTGTTCGAGGGCCGTGGGGGCGAAGCGTGGGGTTTCATCGCCAAGACCGATGACCCGCACCGTGCGTTGCGGAATCTGCTTGAGCGCGATGCGTTGTTCACCGACCGGTTGACCGGGCAGGTCCGGGATCTGGGCCTTCACGGGTTGACGGTGGACTCCTCATTGTCTGAGGACGGGCTTGTCCGGCAGGTGTCCGCGGTATTCGGACTTGAGGGCTAAGTGGTCGCTGAGCAGCGGCTGAAACGAGTGCCTCACGTCATATAGCACACTGGGCGGTCGGGCGGCTTGGTGCCGCCCGACCGTTCCGCGTATTCCCACCCGGAAGGCCCGGCGGTCGCTCGGGGCGGAGGATCCGCAACGCCCGCATGGTCAACCGCGAACTCGGCCTTGCTGCGGCGTGCCGATCGGTGAGTTGTCACTTTGGTGACAATCGTGTGGCTGAATCGTTGCTCCGGGTGCATGGCGCGCGGTGGAAACGGAGGGCCACACTCGGTTGCTTCGTTCCCCCCGACGAAGGTGGTGTGCCATGACCGCTGACGCCCACGACTTCGACGTGATCGTGGTCGGCTCGGGGTTCGGCGGCAGCGTGTCCGCGCTGCGACTGGCCGAGAAGGGCTACCGGGTCGCCGTCATCGAGGCGGGACGCCGCTTCGACGAGGACACCCTTCCGAAGACGTCCTGGCGGCTGCGCAAGTACGTGTGGGCGCCGAGGCTCGGGATGCGCGGGATCCAGCGCGTCCACCTCGTCGGCGGCAAGGCCGGCGTGCTCGTCCTGGCCGGGGCCGGCGTCGGCGGCGGCTCCCTGGTGTACGCCAACACCCTGTACGAGCCGCCGCGGCCGTTCTTCACCGACCGGCAGTGGGGCCACATCGCGGACTGGCAGGACGAACTCAAGCCGTTCTACGACCAGGCCCGCAGGATGCTCGGCGTGACCGCCAACCCGTTCGTCACCCCCGCCGACGAGGCGATGAAACGCGTCGCGGACCGCATGGGCGTGGGCGACACCCACCACGCGACCCCCGTCGGCGTGTTCTTCGGCGAGAAGCGGGGCGAGGACGCCGACGACCCGTACTTCGGCGGCGCCGGCCCGCGCCGGACGACCTGCACCGCCTGCGGCTCGTGCATGATCGGCTGCAAGGTCGGCGCGAAGAACATGCTCACCAAGAACTACCTGTACCTGGCCGAGCGCGCGGGCGTCGAGGTCGTCCCCGACACCACGGTGCGCTCCGTGACCCCGCTGCCGTCCGGCGGCTACGAGGTCGGCACCGGGCACACCGCCCCGCTCCGCAGGCGCCGCCGGACGCTGACCGCCGAGCACGTCGTCCTCGCCGCCGGGACCTACGGGACGCAGCAGCTCCTGCACCGGATGCGCGACACCGGCCGCCTCCCGAACCTGTCGTCCCGCCTGGGCGAACTCACCCGCACCAACTCCGAGGCGCTGCTCGGCGTCGAACGCATGACCGTGTGGCACCGCAAGAAGGACGTCGACCACAGCACGGGCCTCGCCATCACCTCGTCCTTCCACCCCGACGAGAAGACCCACATCGAGCCCACCCGCTACGGCGCGGGCAACAACGCGATGGGCGTCATCCGCACGCTGCTCGTCGACGGCGGCGGCCCGCCCCGCTGGCTGAAGTTCCTCGGCCAGGCGGCCCGGCACCCCACTATCATCCTGCGGGGCCTCTCCCTCAAGGACTGGGCCAAGCGCACGGTCATCACCCTGGTCATGCAGACCGCCGACAACTCCATCACCATCAACGAGAAGCGCGGCCGCCTCGGCCGCCGCAAGCTCGTCGCCCGCCAGGGTGACGGGGAACCGAACCCCACCTGGATCCCCGTCGCCCACGACGCCGTCCGGATGCTGGCCGAGGAGCTGGACGCCACCCCGGGCGGGACGTGGTTCGACCTGTTCAACATCCCGACGACCGCGCACTTCATCGGCGGCTGCGTCATCGGGGAGACTCCGGAGACCGGCGTCATCGACCCGTACCACCGCGTCCACGGCCACCCCGGCCTGCACATCGTGGACGGGTCGGCGGTCACCGCGAACCTGGGCGTCAACCCGTCCCTGACCATCACCGCCCAGGCCGAACGGGCGATGGCCTACTGGCCCAACCGCGGCGAGAAGGACGCGCGCCCCGAGCCCGGCGCCCCCTACGAGCGCATCGAGCGGATCATGCCGGACAGGCCGGCCGTCCCGAAGGGCGCCCCCGCCGCCCTCAGGTGACGAGCGGGCGAATGGGCACGTGACCGGAATCGCCCCGGGCACCCGGTTCACCGGATCGGTGACCTGCCCCTGACCAGTCAGTCCCCGGCCGCTTCGGCGCCGGAGCCGTCGTCCTGGGCGGAGCGCCGGGTCGCCTGATGGACGCGGACGGCCAGCAGCGCGCGGGCGAACCGCGCGGCCAGCTCGCCGTCCAGGACGTCCGGGAGCTTCTCGACGGCGATCGAGCCATCGGGCCGTGCGGCGACCGTGCCGGAGTCCCCGACCGAGACCCCCATGCCGTCGTCGAGATCCTCCACGGACGGCAGATCCAGCGCGGACCGCAACGTGTCCTGAAGAGCGCGCACCGTGGTGGCGTCACGGTTGATGCGGTCCTCGGCGGCGTCCGCGCGCCGCACGGCCACGTCGGCGCGCTCCCGCTCGGTGTCGATGCGGGCGTCGGCGGCCTCGGCGCGCTGCTCGGCGCGGTCGGCGCGCGTGGCCAGCTCCGCCGCGCGCTCGGCGACCGAGTCGCGCTCCACGGTCAGCCCCGCGATCTCGCCCTGGGCGGCGGACAGCTCGGCGCGCAACTGCCGCTCGGTGTCGACGGCGGCCTCCAGCCGCGTCCGCACCTCCGCGAGTTCGGTGCGCGTGTCCGCGAGTTCGGTGCGCGCGGTCGCCAGCGCGGTCTGCTCGCCGGCCAGCGCGGTCTGCTCGGCGGCGAGCCGCGTCGCCAGGTCGTCGCGTTCCTGCTCGGCCTCGACGCGCGCCTGGTGCTCGGTGCTCCACGCGGCCTCCGCGCGCTTGCGCAGGCCCTCCGCGTTGGCGGCCTCGTTGCCGGACGTGGCACGGGCCTGCTGGTGGGCGCCGGCCTCCTTCCAGGCGTTCGCCTCGCTCTCCTGCGCGGCCGTGACGCTCGCCTTCGCGGCGGCGAGCCCCTTCTCGAGCTCCTCCCGGGCGTCGGCGGCCTCCTGGAGGGCCAGATCGGCGCGGGCCTCGGCCTGTCGCGTCCGCTCGTGGGCGTCCGCGGTCTCCTGCCGCGCGGCACGCGCCTCGGCCAGCGCCTTCTCGGCGTCGCCGAGGACGCCGCGCACCTCGCCGTCCAGCCGTTCGCCCAGCGCGGCGGCGGCCGAGGAGAGCCGCTCCACCAGTTCGCCGAGCCGATCGACGTCCTGCCCGAAGGCCCGCACCGGCGCGGGATCGACCTCGGTCACGGCGCCGCGCTCCACGGCCGCCTTCGCCGGCCCGTTCGCACCGGGGCCCTCACCCGGCACCTGGAGCGGCGCGGTCAGCACACCGTCGTCCGAAACTCCTTGATCTTCGCGCACGCGAGCATCCTAGTGAAACGTCCCGGTTTGCACCTCCCCCTCGGCCTCCAGGATCTTCCCGTCCGGGACCACGCGCGAACGGCACCGTACGAAGCCCGCGTCGCTCATAATCAGACGGTATGGGGCATCGCGCGAACTACGTCATCGTGGACCGAGGCGAGCACCAGATCCACTTCTCCAGGTTCGGGGCGCTCTCCCTGGCCTCCGACCCGCTCATGGGGCCGGACGAGCTGGAGCCGTACATCCGCTCCATGGAGCATCGCGACGAACTCACCGACGACGTATGGTGCGAAGGCTCCCTGGTGCTGGATCTGGACACCTGGACGCTGCTGTTCTGGAGCGACCACTGCCCCGCGAGGGTGAACCTCGAACTGCGCAGGGCCCTGAGCGAACGGTGGCCGGAATGGACCGTCGCCTGGGCGGTCAACCAGCACGTCGATGTCGTCGCCCACCTTGGTCTCGACCCCGACGGGCTGATCGAAGGCCCTCGACCGCCGACGAAGCTGACGGTCGACCAGATCATGGCCACGCTCAACCAGGGCAGACCGGGGGCGGACCTCCAGGAGTTGCGGCGCGAGATCACCGAGGCCGATCCGGACGACCCCTACTACCTGAAGGCCGAGACGCTTCTGACGGTCCGATTCCCTGACGGCGAGGTCCGCGACTTCAGCACGTTCTGGCGGATCAGCGAGGTGTTGACCGCGGGGGATCGGGTGGAGCGGATGCAGCACGCCCTGCTGGACCACGTGGCGAACCTGCGCGCCGCCGGAGCCGAGATCATCCGAGAGCCCGGCCCGGAGCCGTCTCCACCGGAGTCGGCCGGCGAACAAGCGGAACTCGTGGGCCGCCTCCTAGAGCTACGCGGACTCGGCGCCCCGCAGTGACCCGCGGGCCGGGAGGCCCTGAACGTCGGCTCGCGGTCCGGCTGCCGGTCTCCGCACGGGCGCGGAGATCGGTGTGCGAACTTCGCTCGCTCGCCCGGCATCGTAATGACCGTTGCTTGATCGTGACCGTGCGGTTACGGGGAGCGTCGAGTCCGACCGGACGTTGAGGCGGTGGTGGCTTTGGTGGATCCGTTGGAGCCAGGGGATCCCGACCGGATCGGCGAGTACTGGACGGCGGGCCGGCTCGGTGCCGGCGGTCAGGGCGTGGTGTACGAGGCGTACGGCCTCGATGGCGCCCGGGTGGCGGTCAAGGTGCTGCACGGGGCATCCGAATCGGTGGACGACCTGGAGCGGATGGCGGCTGAGGCGCGCGCGGCCCAGCGGGTCGCCTCGTTCTGCACCGCGCGGATCGTTCAGGTGCGGCTGAGGCCGCCGAGGCCCTGCATCGTCAGCGAGTACATCGACGGGCTGAGTCTGCAGGCCGCCGTCAACGGGGTCCGCGGCCGGGATCCGCGCCGGTTCGGCGGGGACGACCTGCACCGTCTGGGGATCGGGATCGTGACGGCGCTGACGGCCATCCACCAGGCCAAGGTGGTGCACCGCGACCTCAAGCCCGGCAACGTGATGCTGGGGCCCGACGGCCCCCGGCTGATCGACTTCGGGATCGCGCGGGTGGTGGACACGCATTCGGCCACCCGGGGCGGCGGGCTGGTCGGGACGCTGCGGTACATGGGCCCGGAGGTGTACGCCGGTCAGCGGGCCGGGGCCGAGGCCGACGTGTTCGCCTGGGGCGCGATCATGGTGTTCGCCGCCACCGGCCGGCACGCCTTCGCCGGTGGCGACCTCCCGGCCATCGCCCACCAGGTCCGCACCCACGACCCCGATCTGACCGAGCTGCCGGAGCGGTTGCGCACGCTGGTGGCCGCGGCTCTGGACAAGGACCCGCTGCGGCGCCCGTCGGCACGGGCGATCCTCGTGGCGCTGACCGGCGACCCGAACCAGGACGCCGACGACCCCGAGGATCTGGTCCGTTGGGGGGCCGAGCAGGCGGCCCCGCATACCGGGTGGCAACCGGGCGATCCGGCCTTGGGCGAACTCGCCGAGGACGCCTACACCGCCCTGACGCCGGACGAGCGGAAACTCGTCCCCGAAGTGTTCCTGCGGTGCGTGGTGCCCGGCGAAGACGGGAGCTGGTCCACCCGCCCGGTACCGGCCGCGGAGCTGTTCGACCGCCAGGCCCCTGGGGAAGCGGAGGCGCTGCGGCGGGTGGCGCGGGCCTTCGCGCCGTTGCTGGACATCACCGGCGACCACGCACCCGGCCCCGCCGAGCAGGTCGTTCTGACCCGTCCTGCGCTGCCGCGGGCCTGGTCCAGACTCCGGGACTGGCTCGATGACCAGCGCCGGGAGCTGAGCGCCCATCATCGCTTCCGCGAGGCCGCCTGCACCTGGGACGGCAACGGACGGCGCCGCAGCGACGTGCTGACCGGCGCCAACCTCGACCAGGGTGTGCGCTGGGCCATCAGCGGGCACCGGCCCTTCCCCAACCGGGTCGAACGCGCCTTGCTGGACGCCAGCGACCGCGCTCGGACCGCACGTACCCGCAACGTCCGTGTCGCAGCCCTGGCCTTGGCCGTCACCACCCTGGTCTCACTCACCGCCACCGGATGGGCGATCCACGCCCAGAGCGCCTCCGACGACGAGCGCGACAGGCCGACCGCCAACGCGACGCCGCTGCCTCCAGCCAACTCCTCGCCCAGAGCGAACAGGCGAGCACCCCGGCGCTGCAGGCGCTCCTCGCCGCCGCGTCCTGGCGGCTCGACCAGACTCCCCGAAGCCGCGCCGGCCTGCTCAACGTCCTCGCCAAGCCGGACCGCGCCATCCTCAACGCCCACGTGCATTCGGTCGCGTTCAGCCCGGACGGCACGACCATGGCGACCGGCGGCTTCGACGAGACCGTGCGGCTGTGGGACGTCGGAACTCGCCGTCAGATCGGCGAACCTCTCACCGGCCACACCGGCCCCGGGCTCTCGGTGGCGTTCAGCCCCGACGGCAAGACCCTCGCCGCCGCCGGTGATGAGACCGTGCGGTTGTGGGACATCGCGACCCGCCGACCGCTCGGCAAGCCCCTCACCGGCCACACCGACACCGTGGGCTCGGTGGCGTTCAGCCCGGACGGCACGACCATGGCGACCGGCGGCTTCGACGAGACCGTGCGGCTGTGGGACGTCGGAACTCGCCGTCAGATCGGCGAACCCCTCACCGGCCACACCGACCTCGTGCACTCGGTGGCGTTCAGCCCCGACGGCAACACCCTCGCCACCGCCAGCTACGAGGCCGTGCGGTTGTGGAACGTACGTGGACGTCAGCCGAGCGGCGAACCCCTCACCGGCCCGACCCACTCGGTGGAGTCGGTGGCGTTCAGTCCCGACGGCAAGACCGTGGCCACCGCCGGCGAGGGCGAGACCGTGCAGTTGTGGGACGCGCGGACCCGCCGGCCGATCGGCGAACCCCTTCCCGGCCACACCGACCAGGTGGAGTCGGTGGCGTTCAGTCCAGACGGCGAAACCCTGGCGACCGCCGGTCACACCAATGTGCGGTTGTTCGACGTGCGTACCCGCCGGCCGCTCGGCAAGCCCCTCACCGCCCACACCGAGACGGTGGAGACGCTGGTGTTCAGCCCCGACGGCGGGACCCTGGCCACCGGCAGCCTCGATGAGACCGTGCGGTTGTGGGACGTGCGCACCCGGATGGGCAGACCCCTCACCGGCTCCACCGGCCCCGTGTCCTCGGTGGTCTTCGGTCCCGACGGCAAGACCCTGACCACCGCCGGCGATGAGGACGCGCGGTCGTGGAACGCAGGCGACCGCCGGCCGCTCGGCGCGCCCCTCACCGCCCACACCGAGACGGTGGAGTCCCTGGCGCTCAGTCCCGACGGCAGGACCCTGGCCACCGGCGACTCCGAGGGGACCGTGCGGTTGTGGGACGTGGCCGGCCGCCACCAGATCGGCGAACTCCGTCCCGGCCACACCGCCCCCGCGGGCTCGATGGTGTTCAGTCCTGACGGCAAAACCCTGGCCACCGGCGGCTTCGACGACACCGTGCGGTTGTGGGACGTGGCCGGTCGGCGCCAGATCGGCGAACCCCTCGCCGGCCCCTCGCAGTCGATGGCGTTCACGCCCGACGGCAGGACCCTGGCCGTCGCCGACGAAGGCACCGTGCGGTTGTGGGATGTGGGCAGCCGTCGCCCGGTCGGCGAACCTCTCGCCGACAACACCGGCCTGATGGACTCGGTGGCGTTCAGCCCCGATGGTCGGACTCTCGCCACCGGCAGCCGCGACGAGACCGTGCGGTTGTGGGACGTCGCCACCCGCCGCCCCATCGGCACGCCCCTCGTC
>NZ_SMKH01000065.1 GCF_004348515.1 Actinomadura sp. KC345
GCCGTGTCCGATCTGACGGTGCGTCCGGCAACCTGGCCCGGCTGGTTGTCCACAGGCCTGTGGATAACCTGCTCGATCTCGGGACGGGCTGCGGCGTCCAGGCGGTGCATCTGGCGGGGCGCTCCCCGGCCGGGCGGATCACCGCGACCGACGTCAATCCGCGGGCTCTGGAGCTGGCCGCGATGAGTTTCGCGCTCTCCGGCGTGGACGATGCGGAACTCCTCCAGGGGTCGCTGATGGAGCCCGTCCAGGGCCGCCGGTTCGACCTGATCGTGTCCAATCCGCCGTTCGTGGTCGCGCCCTCCGGCGGCCGGCACTTCCCGTACCGGGAGTCCGGACTGCCGGGCGACGACTTCTGCCGGCGCCTTGTCGAGAGTGCTCCACGGCATCTGAACGACGGCGGATACTGCCATCTTCTGGCGAACTGGCTGCATATCGATGGTGTGCCGTGGGACGAGCGCGTCGGCTCGTGGGTGGACGGGTGCGACGCGTGGGTCGTCCAGCGGGACGTCCAGGATCCGGCGGAGTACGCCGAGCTGTGGCTTCGGGATTCCTGCGAGGCGGGGACGCCGGAGTACCGGGCGCGGTACGGAGCGTGGCTCGACCACTTCGAGCGGCAGGGCGTCGCCGGCATCGGCTTCGGATGGATCACGTTGCGGCGCAGCCAGAGTCCCGCCGTGCGGATCGAGGAACTGCGGCACGCGGTCGAGCAACCCGTCGGCGCCTACGTGGACGCCGTCATGGACGGCCTCGCCAAGGCGGCCGAGTTTTCCACAGCCTGTGGACAGGCGCTGGGCGTAGCCCCGGGCCTCGTCCAGGAACAGATCGGCCCGCCCGGCGCCGAGGACCCCGAGCGGATCGTCCTCCGCCAGACCGGACGGCTCCGCCGCGCGGCCGGCGTCGGGACCGTCGAGGCGGGCCTCGCGGGCGTCTGCGACGGCACCATGCCCTTGGCCCCCCTCCTGGACGCCATCGCCCAACTCACCGGCATGGACCCGGCTCAAGTCCGCGCCCACGCCGACACCGTCCTGCCCGCCCTGATAGCGGACGGCTTCTTCACCTAGCCCCCCGGCGCGGGCGGACGACCGTTTCCATCGCCTGGGCCAGGTCGCGGTAGCGGGCGATCAGGACGGAGAAGCCGATCGCCAGGCAGATGCCCGCGAGGACCAGCCTGGCCTCCTCGCCCGGCAGGACGAACTGGACCGCGAACAGCACGAACAGCACCGCGGCCTCCCACCGCCTGAAGACCAGGTCGATGAGCAGGCTCAGCCCGAGGACGGTCTGCGATGCGGTCAGCAGCACCTCCTCGATCTGCCGGGAGTCCAGCGGCAGCGACCAGCCGCCGCCGCCCGCCCGGTAGGCGAACGGCAGGCAGGCGATCAGCAGCGTCCACTGGTTGACCTTGCTGGACAGCAGCGTCCCGATCGCGTCGGCGTCGCGCAGCCGCCACGCCAGCATGGCCGCCACGAGCAGCACCGGCGCCTCCGCCGCCACCGGCGCGAGCAACTGCACCAGCAGGAACTCGTCGGACCCGAGCGACGCCCCGGTGACCACGAGCGCGTCCCCGAAGCGCGCCGTGGACACGACCAAGATGATCTTGGCGAGGGTGAACCCGGCCGCGGCCGCGATCCACCGTTCGCGGCGAGGCAGCGTGACCAGCCACGCCGGCACCCCCTCGGGCGTCCAGGCGTCCTTCTCCCGGCCGCCGCGCGCGACGCGGGCCAGGTACAGGACGTACACGGCGATGAGCAGGATCGCGATGTACCATCCGATCTCGCCTGTCAGCGCCGGGATGAAGCCGAGGACGGCCGCCAGCGCCAGGAATCCCAGCTCGACGCGGTGACGCGCGGCCAGTCGGACGTCGCGCCTGCCCGGCCCGCGTGCGGCGTGCCTTCCCGAGCCGCCGGAACGCCCGGCCAGCCGCCGGATGCCCAGCGCCAGCGCCAGCGCGACCAGCGCCCAGCCGAACCCGACGAGCAGCCGGTTCGCGCCCGTCATGGTGGCGGCCGCGTAGGCGCTGTACCCGGGCCTCGTCCCGCCGGTATACGCGTAGTAGACGTCCACCGCGTACTGGGGCAGCACCGCGGTCAGCGCCAGCACGGCCATCGCGAGCGGCCCCGGGATGTCGGCCCGCGCCGTCTCCGCCGCCCACAGCAGCAGGATCGCCGCGGACAGCACCGCGGCTCCGTGGACCAGCACCTCCGCGGTGGCCGACGGATGCAGCCCGCCCACCCGCGTCACGACCGCCGGAAGCGCGATGACCAGCGTGCCCGCGATCCGGACGAGCAACGTCTCACGGGATATCGGCTCGCTCGCACGAGACATCGGCTCCCCGGACATACCTGCCCAGTGCCCCGCCACGTCCCGCCGATGTCCGGCACCCGGGCAACCAACAGGCAAAGCCGGGCGGGACGGTCAGCGGCGCGCTTCGTCCAGGGTGCGGAAGGCGCTCTCGCGGAGGCGGCGGGACAGGCCGCGGTTGACGCGGCGGGCCCACAGCGGGCCGCCGTAGATCATCCCGGTGTACGCCTGGACGAGGGTGGCCCCCGCCCGGACGCGCTCCCACACGTCGTCGGCGGTCTCGACGCCACCGACCGAGATCAGCGCGAGCCGGCCGCCGGTGCGGGAGCGCAGCCGGCGCAGGACGTCGAGCGAACGCTCCTTCAGCGGCGCCCCGGACAGCCCGCCGGTCTCCTTGACCAGGGCGGGCGGGCTCAGCAGGGCGTCCCGGGCGACCGTGGTGTTGGTCGCGATGATGCCGTCCAGGCCGAGGTCGAGGGCGAGGTCGGCGACCGCGTCGATGTCGTCGTCCGCGAGGTCCGGCGCGATCTTGACCAGGACGGGCAGGCGGCGGGCGGACGCGCGGTCCGCGGCCTCGCGCACCGCGGTCAGCAGCGGGCGCAGGTGCTCGACGGCCTGAAGGTCGCGCAGCCCGGGGGTGTTGGGGGAGCTGACGTTGACGACGAGGTAGTCCGCGTGCGGGGCGAGCCGCTCGGTGCTCGACACGTAGTCGGCGGCGGCCGACGCCTCCGGGACGGTCTTGGTCTTGCCGATGTTGGCCCCGACGACCGTCCCGCCGCGCCTGCCGCGCAGCCGCCGCGCGGCGGCCTCCGAGCCCTCGTTGTTGAACCCCATCCGGTTGACGACCGCCCGGTCCGGGACGAGCCGGAACAGCCGCGGGCGCGGGTTGCCCGGCTGCGGGCGGCCCGTCACCGTGCCGATCTCGACGTGCCCGAACCCGAACGCGCCGAGCGCCTCGTACGCGGCGGCGTCCTTGTCGAACCCGGCGGCGAGGCCGAGCGGGCTCGGGAAGTCGAGCCCGAACGCGCGCACGGCCAGGGCGGGGTCGCGGGGAGCGAGCAGCCGCCGCAGCAGCGGGACGGCGCCGGGCACCGACTGGATCGCGCGGAGCCCGCGCAACGTCAGCTGGTGCACGGTCTCGGCCGGGACCCGGGAGATGACCAGTGAGAACAGGAGTCGATACATCGTCCGCAAGTATCTCAGCCCGGCCGGGCCGAAAACCCTTTGAGGGGTCACGGAGCCGGTGTCTAACCTGGCCCGCATGATGTTCCATGACTGGGCCACCGCGTGGTGGTCCACTCCGAAGCGCGTTCACCGTGACCGTTCCGTCGCCGGGTCCGGCCGGGACGCGACCGGAGCCTGAACTCTCCGCTCCCGCACGGCCGGACCTGGGTGCGCATGCCCGAACACACCCAGACCGACGGGAGAACACCCATGTCCAAGCGCCGGAACGGCATGCTGGGCGTCGGCGGCCAGCGCAACAACCTCTCGCGAAGCGAACTGCGCGGCGGGAGGCCGCAGGGGTCCGGCAACGGCACCGACCCCGCCGCCGAGAAGAAGGAACTGCTCCGGAAGATGCGCGAGCGCAGTCAGCGCCGCGCCACATCGGAACCCGACTCCGGGTCGGAGGAGTAGCGTACGGGCCGCGCCGGTCTCCAGAGGGGGCCGGCGCGGTTCACTTTCCGCGGAAGGTCCGGCGGAGTTGCAGCCGGACGTCCCGGGCCGTCTCCCGCATCGTCCGGCGGGCGGCGCGGAGCGGTTCGCGCACGGAGGCCCGCCACGCCCCGCGGATGCCGCGCCCCATCGGCCGCAGCACGCCGCGCCCGACCGCACGCGCCGGGCCGATGACCACGACCCGCACGGGGAGGACGACGAGCGTGCGCCAGAACCACCCGAGCGCACGGCCCGTGAGGCGCCAGGCTCCCGCCAACCCGGCCGCGATCGGGGACAGCGCGTACCGCCACACCATCCGGGCGGGCGCCACGATCAGGGTCCGCGCCAGCCAGGCCAGCGACCGGCCGACGAGGTTCCACGACCAGGCGACACCGCTCGCGAACGCGCGCCATCCGGCGGCGAGGACGGCCCCGAGAGCGCCGAGGACGAGCAGCGTGCCGCGCCCCAGCCAGGTGAGGCCGTCCCAGAGGACACGGGCCGACCACGCGAGGCCGAGCAGCGGCGGCCGCAGCACGTAACGCCACACGAACACGGCCGGGACGGCCACGAGCACGTTGAACAGCAGCGCGAGCGCCTGGCCGGAGAAGGTCAGCAGCCAGAGCAGCCCGCGCCCGAGCGCCCGCAGCGGCCGGAGGAGGCCGTGCGCGGCGAGCCAGGCCAGCCCGCGCCCGAGCGCCCGCAGCGGCCGCACCAGCAGCAGGTCCAGCGACCAGGCCAGCCCGCGTCCGGCCATGGCGAGGAACCGCCCGATCGGCGTGAGCAGCACGCGGTAGACCCACCGGGCCAGGCTCGCCGTCCCGCGGCCGAGCCACGTCAGGGTGCCGAGGACCAGGACGACGCCGACCCACCGCAGCGGCCGGACGACGAGGAGGACGAGCAGCGCGCCGATCCCCCGCCCGATGGCCGCGAGCAGGCGTCCGGCCGGGGCGAGCAGCCACCGGTAAAGGGCGTCCCAGACCCCGCGCAGCATCCGGCCGACGAGCCGGCCCAGCTTCCCCGGTGCTCGCATCAGGGCGTCCCACACCGCTCGCACGCCCCGTGCGACCGCCACCACCAGGTCGTGGACGAGCCGCAGCGGCACGACGACGATCAGCGCGATGACGTGGGCGGGGATGACGATCCACGCCGGCCCGCGCCGCTCCCGGGGCGGCTCGTCCCGCTGTTCCTTCCGCAGGCTGATCGGGCCGCCCGCGGGGGAGCCGTCACCGGTCATGGATGCCGCCTCGCGAACCGTCGATGAGAACCACTGATGGATAGGACCCGGCCCGCGGCCGCCCGGTTCCGGGGCTTTGAACCCGTTCCGAGGGCCTTACCGTACTGCTCGTCGACGCGGGGAGCCCCCAAGGCGAAGGCGCGGAGGTCTCGCGGGTCGGTCGGGGTCCGCGATCCCTCCGCGCCTTCCTTGCCGCCGCGGCCGCCGGCCGTCCTGGACGGCCCGGCCTTGAGGCGGGACTATAGAAGAGTAACCAGACAGGTAGCTGACAGTAGGTATCGATCTGCTATGTAGCAGATCGTCAGGTCACGCCCGTCCTCCGGTGGAGCTACCAGCGCCTTCTCGAGGCAGAACGCGATGGTCAAAGCAGACTGCCTCCCGTCGGGCCGCCCTGTTGCTATCTGCTACATGGCACTTTGCCGCTTGCTGTCGTCCAGGTGGCTTTTGGTAGCCGCGCCGAGGTGCGATCCTGGAGGTGAGCCGACCGGGCCGCGCACGAGGCCGCGAGCCCACTCGGGACGAGGGCAGCATGTCGATCATTCCAGCACCGCCGGACGGGTCCGACTCGTCCATACGCCTGCTCTTTCGCCTGCTGCTCGCCGTCGACATCAAGGGATACAGCGCCCGCACGCCCCGGATGCAGTTGCAGGCCCAGGCGGACCTGCTGGACGCGATGGAGGCCGCCGCCGAAGAGGCCGGACTCGACCGGGGACGTTGCCTGCAGCAGGTCAGCGGTGACGGCGAGCTGGCCGTACTGCCAGGGGACGACGACATCGTCACCGTCGTCGGCACGTATCCGGCCGCCCTCGAACGCGCGCTCGCGGAGACGAACCGCCGGGCCGCCCCCGACCGCCGCCTGCGTGTGCGGTTCGCGTTCCATCACGGTGCGCTGGTCATGGGGCCGTCGACGGCGTTCGGGCCCGCCGGGGACGCGCCCGTGGTGGTGAGCCGCCTGCTCGACGCCCGGCCGCTGCGCCGGTACCTGACCGTCCACCCGGAACGGAACGTCGCGCTCATCGTCTCGGACCAGATCTATCGCGAAGTGGTCTGCAGCGGATTCTGTGCGCTTCCACCCGAGCATTTCCAGCAGATACGCACGACGATCAAGGGTGCCGTCTATCAGGGGTACATCTATGATCCGGGCCCGGCCGTCGACGCAGGAAATGAGGGAACGAGCGGCATGATGACCGACGAGGGCATCTCCGTCCGATTGGATATGTTGAATTCAACGAAACTCGCGGATGGAGGTGAGGAAATTCGTCCAGCCGCTGGCAGTGATGACGATGACAGTACCTGAGCGATTTCTGGAGTCGCGAATGTAGACGGTTCCCCCATGGTGTCCGACCTCGATGCAGGTGCCGCCTTGCGTGTTCGAGTGTGTGCTGGTCTGCCATCGTATATCCGCAGGTAGGCGCGCCAAGTCGGATCTCCTTTCGCGCGGCCAGGCTGGACGGTTGCCGGTCGCGCGGAATCGCGCCGGAGGCGGCGCGCCCGGCTCGGTGGCGCGTCGTTCCGCACTGCTCCCCGGCGGCGTTGACGGAGAACGGGCCGACCGTCGGCCGGCAGCGCGAGGCGTGACCTCATGGTCGTTCAGTCAAGCGACAGTGTAAACCGCCTGTTGCGGGCAGACCATGCGTGATCGACTGGTTTCCGGTGCCTTCCGGGAAGGTGTGACGCCTTTTCGGGCATCACCAAAGTGTCTGATTCAGTCAGACGAAAGCTCTTCTGCGATCTGGTTGAGGAGCACCGCCGTGCCTTCCGGGTGCAGTGACAGCTTGCGCAGGGCTTCGAAGGTCTCCCGGTAGGACACGATCGCGTCCTGGAGGTCTCGGGTCACCCGAATGGATCCGGGATTCTCGAGATGTAGGACGTCGTCGTCTTCCGGGGACGGGAACTCCAGGATGGTGAAGGAGCCGTTGAGTCCAGGGTTGACACCGGCGGTGAACGGCACGACCTCGATCGTGACGTTCGGCCGGTTCGCGAGCTCGATCAAGTGGCGCAGTTGGTTGCGCATCACCCGGGGGCCGCCGACCTGACGCCTGACGACGGACTCGTCGAGCACGTAGAAGAGCAGGGGAGGGTCGGCTCTCTCCAGGATGTCCTGCCGACGCATGCGGAGTTCCACGAGCGTATCCACATTGCCGGTCAGCTCCGGATCAATGAGATTCGCGATGTACTCCCGAGCGTACTCCTGGGTCTCCAGCATTCCAGGAATGACGAGGTTCTCATACTGCCGAATGATACCGGCTGCGGATTCATAGCCGATGAGGTCGTAATACTGCTGTGATATCACTTTCCGGTAGCCGCTCCACCAGGCGCGCTCGCGTGCCAGGCGGGCGAGTTCCACGAGTTCGGCGATCCGCTCGGTGGAAACGCCATAGAGGGAGAGCAGCGCCTTCAGGTCGGTGGTGGAGACTCCGACCGAACCGGATTCGATCCTGATGACCTTCGAAAGGGACCAGTCGAGGTTCTCGGCGACTTGTTCTTGGGTGAGGGCGGCCTCGTCTCGCGCCTTGCGGAGTTCAACGCGCAGGCGGCGCTGGCGCACCGTGGGACTGTTGGCCGCAGGCACCGGCACTCCTCGTAGGTCACGTGTTTGAGCGGGGAAGGGTGGCTATGCGCCATGTTGCAATATGCTCAGTAGCGTACAGCCTAGTTCGGCCTGCTATGCAGCCACCCATGAGTTCGTCCTCTCTGTGGCCTGATGGGGCCACGGTTCCTTAATGGGTGGTCAAGCAAGAGGGCGATACAAGAACCTTTCGGTGCTCCTGGGCGGGTTGTCGTCTGAGTGGCGGGTTCGCCTCCGTGCGGCCGGCCGTGCCCCCGGCGCTGACCGGGTCCGGCCCGGGTTCCTGACACGGCTAGTTGATCTTTCTGGGACGATCGGGGCATGTACGAGCGCTTTGCCCACGAGTACGCCAGCCATGCCGAGGACAGCGCCTACAACGCCCTTTACGATCGGCCCGCCGTGCTCGGGCTGGCCGGGGACGTCGCGGGCCTGTCGGTCTTCGACGCGGCGTGCGGTCCCGGCCTCTACGCCCGTGAACTGCTGGAACGCGGAGCCCGCGTCACCGGCTGCGATGTGAGCCCGACCTTCGTCGACCTTGCCCGTGCCCGTTGCGACGGCCTCGCCGACCTGCGCGTCCATGACCTGTCGGAGCCGCTGACCTGGGTTTCGGACGGCTCGGCCGATCTGGTCGTCCTCGCCCTGGCCCTGCATTACATCGATGACCGCGTGGCCCTGCTCAGGGAGTTCCGCCGCGTTCTGGCTCCGTCCGGTGCGCTCATCCTGTCGACCGAGCACCCGACGATGGGATGGATGCGCCTGGGCGGTTCCTACTTCGCCGAAGAACTCGTCGAGGAGTCCTTGAGCCCCACGCGGGACTGGCCCATCCGGGCGTGGCGCCGCTCATTGACCGCCATCTGCGCCGAGTTCCGCGAGGCGGGCTACCTCATCGAGGAACTGCTGGAACCCCGCCCCGCCCCGGAAATGGCCGATCGCTTCCCCGAGGACCACGCCAGGCTGGAGGTGCTGCCGGCTTTCATAGCCTTCCGCCTGGTCCCCCTCGGGGTCAGGCCCTGAGCCCCGCGTACCTGGCAGGTGAGATGCCCACCGCACCGGTGAAATCGCGGGTCAGGTGCGACTGGTCGAAATAGCCGAGGTCGTCGGCGAGGGCGGCCCAGTCGATGCGGACGCCTTCCTCGGCGCGGGTCGCGGCCTCATGGAGGCGTGCCCGGCGAAGGACCCACTTGGGGCTCGCGCCCACGTACTCGGCGAAAAGGCGCTGCAGAGTGCGGACCGAGACGTGCAGAGCCGCGGCCGCCTGGTCGACGCGGAACATCGCCGGGTCGGCGGTGATGGCATCGACCATCGCGGCCACCTCGGCGGCGACGGGATCGGGCGCGGGGAGGCCGTCCAGCAGGAACTCCTCGGCCGGCCGCGTCATCGCGGCCGTGTCGGTGCAGCGGAGCACGGTGCGGCCGACGTCCGCTATCGCCGGGCCGAAGACGTCCGAGGCGGGGACGCTCCGATCGGCGAGGTCGACGACCGGCCCGGCCGCGAACGCCCGGAAGGCGCCGGGCCGGAACTTCACGCCGAGCACCTGGCCGCGCCCCTCAAGGCGCCGGACGAACAGCGTCCGGTCCACCCCGTAGACCAGCGGAACGGGTTCCTCGAAGACGAGGTGGACGTTCGGGTGGGACAGCACCTTCGTCTCGTACGGCTCCCCGGTGTCCCACCGGACGTGCCAGTAGAACTCGACGAAGGGGGCCAGTTCGGGAGCCGGAGCCTTCCGCTCCACGGCGGCGACGGCCTCCTGCTCGCGGGGGTACAGCACCCCGCGTCCCAGATTCCCCACGTGACCAGGATACTTGGCGCGTTTGTCCAAGAGGCGGTGCAGCGGGCATCCGTAGTGTCCGGGACATGAACGAAAACCACGCCTCCATGAAGGAATGCGCCGCCGAGGCCGCCCGCGTCGTCCAGGCCGTCCGGCCGGAGCGGCTGGGAGACCCGACCCCGTGCGACGAGTTCGACCTCCGGGCGCTGGTGAACCACCTGGTGCTCTACACCTCCCACGGCCTTGAGCGCCGTGCCCTGCGCGAGGAACTGCCGGACGAGCTCATCGAGCGCGACTTCACCACCGACGCCGGCTGGCCGCAGGAGTACGCTGCCCAGCTCGACCGCGCGCTGGCGGCCTGGGCGGACCCGGCCGCCTGGGACGGGGACATCGGCGGCACCCCGGCCGCCGACATCGCCGCCATGATGACCCTGGAGATGGCCCTCCACGGCTGGGACGTCGCGCGGGCCGCCGGCCAGGAGTACCGCGTCTCACCGGAGACCGGCCGGTTCGTCCTCCAGGTCGTCGAGAAGCACGCCGAGATGTACCGCCAGTACGACGGTTTCGCCGACGCCGTGCCCCTGGGCGCGGACGCGCCGCCGTTCGAGCGGGCCGTAGCCGCCTCGGCCGCGACCCGCACTGGAACCCGCCCGCCCGCTGAGCGCGTTGACTTGCGGCGTGTTGTTGTTATCCGGGCCGCCATAACAACAACACGCCGCAAGTCAACGAGGGACGGTCAGGCTGCTATGCGCCAGTGCCCGACCTCGCTGTAGCCGGAGTCGTAGATGTCGGATCCGTCGCCGGGCTTCAGTGCGTAGTGGTGAAGGTTCCCTCCCCAGTACCGCAGGATCCGGCCGAGTTCGCGGGCGGCGTCGTCGCTCACCACGCCTTCGCTCATGTCGACCTCAAGGATGAACTTCACGGCTTCGACCTCTCGTTGACGTGCTGGATCAGCCTCAATTCTTTCATTGAAGGTGCTGGTGAAGGTTTTCCGAGGTCTTCCCTACTGGGTATTGCTAGTCGGTGCAGAAGTCTCAAAGCGGCTGCGGGTCGTTCGGTGCTCCGCCCCCGGTCGTGGTGGGCTCCTTGTCCATGGCGGCGACGAAGGGCCTGCGCCCGCCGGGCGCCCCCGTCCGCGTCTCGCCACCGCTCTCGTACGGGAAGGCGAACGGCAGCCCGGCCGCGATCAGGGCGCCCGGACGGTCCATGAGGTGGAAGTGCAGGTGCGGCTCGGAGGAGTTGCCGGAGTTGCCGACCTCGCCGAGGACGTCCCCGGCCTTGACCCGGTCGCCCTTCTTGACGCGGACCGACCCGCGCCGCAGGTGGGCGAACACCGCGTACACCCCGTCGCCGAGGTCCAGCACCACGGAGTTGCCGACGACGAACCGTCCCGCCGAAAGTGTCAGCAGGGACAGGATCTGCCGGAAGATCATCCCCTCGGCCAGCAGGTAGACCATGGCGGGCCAGGAGTTGCGGCTCCAGTGGTCGCGCTGCCATCCGCTCGCCTGGACGACCACTCCGTCGGCGGGCGCGAACACATCCTGCCCGAACGCCGGGAACGTCTCCGGACGGGCGGCCAGCGGCGCCCGGCGCAGCGGCTTCCATTCCTCCGCCGGGTCGGGCGCGTGAACGAGGTCGATCGCGTACGTCTGGCCCAGCTCGTGGGTCCCGTGGCTGGGGACCTTGTCGGCCGGGCTGTTCACCGGAACCCAGCGGCCGCGCACGGGGCTCAGGACCACGACCGGCTCCCCGCCCGGCTCGCTCTGGGGCACGAAGAACAGCGCGAGACCGGCGACGATGAAGGCCATCCCCGCGAACGCGAGCGCGTCCACGCCATGCAGGATCTCGCCGAACGTCAGAGCCAGTCCCAGCAGGATGAACACCGTGCTGAAGCGTGCGAGCGTCCGGTGGATCTTCCTCCAGTGCATGGTCCCTCCCCAGGGGTCAGCGGCGCGCCGCCGCGAGAACGATGAGTATCGGCACCACCCGCTCACCGGGGACGCTGTACCGTCCTCGCGCGGTGGTGCGCAGCCAGCCCGCCGCGACCAGCTGGCGCAGGTGGTGGTAGAGCTGCCCGGTCGTGCCGAGCCGTTCGTGGGCGGCGAGCTCGGCGGTCGTGCGGGCGCCGTGGAGGATCTCCCGGAGCAGCAGCAGCCGCACCGGATGCGCCAGCGCCGAGAGCGTGTCGGCCGCCTGCGACCAGTCGTCGGCCAGCAGGTCGTCCACGGGATGGCCCTGCTGCCACTCGTAGTGCTCGCCCGCCGGCAACGTCACCGACCCGGTGAACAGGACCGCCCCGGGATCGCCGACGAGATCCTTGAGGACGTTCAGTGCCCAGAACTTCTCGTCCGGCTCCGGGTGCGCGGCCGCCGCCTCCGGGCGGGCGCGCTCCAGCCGGTCCACGCGCTCCTCCAAGCGCGCGATCCGCTCCGCCAGGGTCTCGTCCTCCATGGCTTCTAGAATACGTAATTACGTAGTTCCGTCAAACCGTCGCCATGAGGCAGTGCGGCCGGGGTCTCCGGGGTTGGTCGCGGCCTCAGCCGAACGGGTCCGCGCGGACGTCGTACGGGCGGCGGCTGAACGTGGTGGGCGTGCTCAGCAGAAGGCGCGGAGGAAGGTGTCTGCGATCTGCTGGTATCCGGCCGGGGTGGCGTGGCCGTCGTCATGGCTGCACTGGTAGGTCCATGCGCAGATCCGTGCCACGTTGAGCGGGATCGTCCCGTAGGGGTCCAGGGTGACCTTGGTGGCGAAGTCGTGGGTGGCGAAGGTCGCGGAGACGTCGGCGACCTTGAAGCCGCCGGCCAGGTAGACGCCTCGCTCCCAGGCGTTGAACACGTCCACGACCGGCACCGAGGCGATCGCCGTGGCCTGCCCGGTGCGCACATGCGCTCCCAATTGTGGGCACCGGGAAACCGCACGGATTATCTCGTGCCGGTGCCCGAGGAATCCATGCCGGCGAGTGAGTTTTCCGCGGCCGGATTTCGGGGTCAGGTGAGCTTTTTCGCCAGTAGTTCGAACTCCAGGTCGTCCCGCTTGGGCAGGCCGAAACGCTCGTCGCCGTACGGGAACGGGCTCTTTTCTCCCGTCCGGGCGTAGCCGCGCCGGACGTACCAGGCGATCAGCTCCTCGCGAGCGGTGATCACCGTCATGCGCATCTCCGCCGCGCCCCACTCGTCGCGCGTCAGCCGTTCGGCCTCGTTGAGGACCACCCTGCCGAGCCCGCCGCCCTGACGACCGGGGTCGACGGCGAACATGCCGAAATAGGCGTGGTCGCCGCGGTGCTCCACCTGGCAGCAGGCGGCGAGGGTGCCGTCCACCTCGGCCACCAGCATCCGGCCGGACGAGGCGTCCACCACGGCCGCGACGCCCTCGGGGTCCGTGCGCTGGCCGCCGAGGAGGTCGGCCTCGGTCGTCCACCCGGCACGGCTCGCGTCCCCCCGGTAGGCGCGCTCGACGAGCGCGACCAGTGCGGGGACATCGGCCGCTGTCGCCGTACGAAAGGTTGCCTTCGCGCCGTCCATCCCACGGAACCTAGCGCAGCCCTCGGACGGCCGCGCGGCCGGAGAAGCGCCTCGGGTTGCGGGCGGTAATCCTGGATGTCTAATATCCAGGTTGTGCGGATGAGCGAGGGCGTCGAGTGGGCGCTGCACAGTTGCCTCAACCTGACCTGGCTGGACGAGGGTGAGGCGGTGACGGCGGCGCGGCTGGCGAAGTTCTACGAGTTGCCGGCGGCCTACCTGAACAAGCAGCTGCAGGCGCTCGCGCGGGCGGGGATCCTCACCTCCACGCCGGGGCCGCGGGGCGGGTTCCGGCTCGCGCGGCGGCCCGAAAACATCACGATGATGGACGTGGTGACCGCGATCGAGGGGGCGGACGGTGCGTTCCGCTGCGAGGAGATCCTGCGGCGGAGGCCGGGAGACCACCAAGGGGCCGACTACCGCAGGACCTGTGCCATCTCCCAGTCCATGCGGCGGGCGGAGCTCGCCTGGCGCAGGGAGTTGGCCGCGGTGACCATCGCCGACCTCAAGAAGACCGTGGAGGACCGGAACCCGGCCGTGCCCGGCGCCACCCGCAGCGGGTTCGCGAACCTCCGGGCCTGATCCCGGGAACCGCCGGCCGGGGCTCTCGTTCATCCGAATTCTAGATATAGAACATCCAGATTTAGGAGGTCATCATGCAGGCACGTATGGACATCCGGAAGCCCGCCGCCGCGGGGTACAAGGCCATGTTCGCCCTGGAGGGGTACGTCGCGGCCAGCGGCGTCCCGAAGAGCACGCTGCTGCTGGTCAAGCTGCGGGTGAGCCAGATCAACGGCTGCGCGTTCTGCGTGAACATGCACGCCCGCGACGCCAAGGACGCGGGGGAGACCGACGAGCGGCTCTGGTCGGTGGCGGCCTGGCGCGAGGCGCCGTTCTACACCGACGAGGAGCGGGCGGCGCTGGCGCTGGCCGAGGCCGCCACGCGCATCGGCGACAACCCGGCCGGGGTTCCGGACGACGTCTGGAACGAGGCCGCCGACCACTACGACGAGGAGACCCTCGCCGGGCTGGTGATGGCGATCGCCGCCATCAACGCCTGGAACCGTATCAGCGTCACCATCCGCAACCCCGCCGCCTGAACGGAGCCGCCATGCCGCACTCCATTTCCAATCCCGAGGGTCTGCACAAGCCCGCGACCTACAGCCACGTGGCGACCGCCTCCGGAGAACTGGTCCTCATCGCGGGCCAGTACGCCTCGGACGGCAATGGCCGGGTCGTTTCCGCGGACTTCGCCGAGCAGGTCCGGCGATCCTTCGCCAATCTGCGCACCGCGCTGACGTCGGTGGGGCTCGGTTTCGAGCACGTCGTTCAACTGCGCTCGCACATCGTCGCGCACGACGCCGGCAAGCTCGCCGTCCTCGGCGGGCGCATCGTCGAGATCTGGGGGGACGAGCCGCCGACGCAGACCCTCTCCGGCGTCGCCGCCCTGGCGTACCCGGACATGCTCTTCGAGGTCGACGCGATCGCCGTCCGCCCGTGACCTATTGGGCGATCGTCCAGTCGGCGCCGATCGGCCGGACGATCGCCCAGTGGCGGCGGAAATGGCATTTGGACATCTTCCAGCGGCCGTCCTCGACGACGTACTCGTCGTCGTACTCGCCCGTGCTGACAGACTCGGTGTCGTCCAGCAGGTTCACCTGCCGGAATTTCAGCGTCCATCGGCCGGAGGCCGTTTCCGCATCGTGGACGGTGATGTCCGGGTGCATCGCGTGGTGCATGTCCAGGATCACGTTCTTGCCGTCGACCCGCTGGAGGGCGATCGACTCGAAGACCTTGACGATGCCGTCGGCGTCGTCGAACCTGCCGAGCCGCCCGAAGTCGATCGAGGCGCCGGAGTCGATGAAGCACGCCCGGAACCCCTCCGGGTCCTTGGCGTCGCAGGCACGCAGGTAGCGATGCTTGAGCGCCTTGATCTCCTCGACCGCCTCCAGCCGGGCGATCCGCCCGGCGAGGTCCCGGCCGTCCGGGTGCTGCGACATGGTGGCTCGCCTTCCGAACGCGTGACGCCTCGTCCCGCCGATGATCGCGGTTCCGGGAGCCGTGCCGCCCGCCGCCGTCCCGGTGACCGGGAGCCGGCACGGCGGCCCTGGAAAAGGGGGCCGTCCGCTGGAAATGACGAAGGCAAGGAGGTTTCGCACTCCTTGCCATTTTTAATATATAGCGCACATGGGGGCTTGCGGCAAGGCCCCGGTCGTGCTGCACAATCGTCGGCCGTGGCCAGGACCTGCGGAAATCATGGCTCGCCGGACCGGCGCGGGGGTGCAGACGTGTGCGCCGCCGGATTGCGCGGGGGAATGGCCGGAGACGAACGAACGGGGGATTCGTGTTCGACGTGATCATTGCCGGTGGCGGACCGACCGGCCTGATGCTGGCCGCCGAGCTGCGGCTGCGCGGCGTGCGTGCGATCGTGCTGGAGAAGGACGCGGAGCCGACCAAGGTCGTCCGCGGGCTGGGCCTGCACGTCCGCAGCATCGAGGTGATGGCCCAGCGCGGTCTGCTGGACCGCTTCCTCGCCCTCGGCACCCAGTACCCGCTCGGCGGCTCCTTCGCCGGCATCTACAAGCCGCGGCCGGACGGGCTGGACACCGCGCACGGGTACATCCTCGGCATCCCGCAGACCACCGTCGACCGCCTGCTGAACGAGCACGTCACCGACGTCGGTGTCGAGATCCGGCGCCGCTGCGCGCTGGTAGGGCTCAGCCAGGACGAGGACGGGGTGACCGCCGAGCTGTCCGACGGCACGCGGCTGCGGTCGCGCTACCTGGTCGGCTGCGACGGCGGACGCAGCACGGTGCGCAAGCTGCTCGGCGTCGGGTTCCCCGGAGAGCCCGCCCAGATCGAGATCCTGCTGGGCGAGATGGAGGTGACCGAGGACCCGGAGAAGCTCGCCGCCGTGGTGGCCGAGATCCGCAAGACCAACCTGCTGTTCGGCGTCGGGCCCTTCGGGGAGGACGGGGCCCACCGCGTCATCGTGCCCGCCGAGGGGGTGGCGGAGGACCGCGCGGCCCCGCCGACCCTCGACGATTTCAGGGAGCGGCTGCGGGCCGTCGCGGGGACCGACTTCGGCGTCCACTCACCGCGCTGGCTCTCCCGCTTCGGCGACGCGACCCGGCTGGCCGAGCGCTACCGGGTCGGCCGGGTACTGCTGGCCGGCGACGCGGCGCACGTCCATCCGCCGCTCGGCGGGCAGGGGCTCAACCTCGGCATCCAGGACGCGTTCAACCTCGGCTGGAAGCTGGCCGCCGCGGTGGAGGGCTGGGCACCGGAGGGGCTGCTGGACAGCTACCACACCGAACGGCACCCGGTCGCCGCCGACGTGCTGGACAACACCCGCGCGCAGGCCGTGCTGATGTCCGCCGACCCGGGGCCGCAGGCGGTGCGCCGGCTGATGTCGGAACTGATGGACTTCGAGGACGTGAGCCGGTACCTGGTCGAGAAGGTCACCGCGATCGGGGTCCGCTACGACTTCGGCGAGGGGCATCGCCTGCTCGGCCGGGGGATGCGGGACGTGGAGCTCGGACGCGGCCGCCTCTACGAGCTGATGCACGGCGGCCGGGGCCTGCTGCTCGACCAGACCGGCCGGCTCTCGGTGGCGGGCTGGGCGGACCGGGTCGACCATGTCGTCGACGTCAGCGAGGAACTGGACGTCCCCGCGCTGCTCCTGCGGCCGGACGGCCACGTCGCCTGGGCCGGCGAAGACCAGCGGGAGCTGCTCGACGCCCTGCCCACATGGTTCGGCGCTCCCGTCGCCTGACGGCCGGGGCGTGCCCCCCCGCTCACCGGCGGAACACTCCGGCACCGAACAGCTTCGGCCTCACGACGTCGAACAGCACCATGAAGTCGGTGACGATCACGGCGGCATCCAGTTCCCTGGACTCGACGGTGATCTCGGTTCTCAGCCGGGTCCGGCTGAATCCCTCGACCAGAAGTGTGCTGAGGTCGGGCGCGTAGACCATCGCCAGAGATTAGCGTTTCGTCCCTGATAGGTGTCCCGCTGAGCGGGAGTTCGGGGCGGGAGGCCGGGGCTCCGGGGGAACATCGTCCTACCCGGAGGCGGCCTGAGGGAGCGGCATGAGCTTGGACGACGTCGGCCACCACATGCTGGACGTGGACGGCGTCACGCTGCACGTGGCCGAGCAGGGCAGCGGCGATCCGGTGGTGCTGTGCCATGGGTTCCCGGGGCTCTGGTACAGCTGGCGGCACCAGCTCACCGCCCTGGCGGAGGCGGGTCACCGGGTGATCGCGCCCGACATGCGCGGGTACGGGCGCAGTGACCGGCCTCCCGCACCGCAGGACTACGACCGGCGGCACACCGTGGCCGACATGGTCGGGATCCTGGACGCGCTGGACATCGACGAGGCGGTGTTCGCCGGGCATGACTTCGGCGCCGCCCTGGTCTGGGACCTGCCCCAGTGGGCCCCGGGACGTGTCAAGGCGCTGATGCAGCTCAGCGTGCCGCGTATGCCCGTCTCGAAGCTCCCGCCGACCGAGATGTACGCGCGGATGGCCGAGCGGCACTTCGTCCACGTCCACTACTTCCAGGACGAGGGCCCGGCCGACGAGGAACTGGGCAGGGAACCGGAGCGCTTCCTGGCGAACGTGTTCTGGGCGCTCAGCGGCGGATACCGGTATCTCGACATCTGGCGCCATCCCAGCGAGGGCAACGGTTACCTGGACGTGCTGCCAGAGGCGCCGCCCCTGCCCTGGCCGTGGCTGTCGGTGGACGAGTTCGCCTACTACGTGGACGAGTTCCGCCGGACGGGCTTCACCGGCGGCCTCAACTGGTACCGGGCCTACGACCATGTCTGGAGGGAGAAGCAGACCCTCCCGGACGAACCTGTGACCGTCCCGACGATTTTCCTGGTAGGCGACCGCGACCCCGTCCGCGAGATGATGGGGGCCGACGCGCTGGAACGCATGGCCGACCTCGTTCCGGGACTCAGGAACGTCCACATCATCGAGGGAGCCGGGCACTTCGTGCAGATGGAGGCGCCCGGCGAGGTCAACGCCGCCATGCTCGCCTTCCTCGCCGGCATCGGCTGACCGGGAGGCGGCCGTGGCCGGCGGGGTTCATTCGCGGTCCGCGTCGCGCGAGGTCGTCTCGGTGCTCGTGTGGAGGACCTCGCGGGCCTGCTCGGCGGCGCGGAGGGTGCTCTCGCTGACGAAGTCGAGGAAGCGGGCGATGTTCTCCAGGCGGGCGGCGGCCGGGGTGCCGCGGCCGAGGATGCCGACGCCCTGCCGTGCGGTCTCGGTGATCTGGTCGAGGGACCGGACGCTGGCCATCATCGACTGGTACCAGACGTCGTCGTCGACGACGTAGCGCTCGCGGCGGCTTTCGTCGCGTTCCCGGCGGACGAGGCTCTGGGCTTCCAGAAACGTGATCGCTTTGGAGATGGACGCCGGGCTGACCTGGAGGCGCTGGGCGAGTTCGGACGCGGTGAGGCTGCCGGAGTCGGTGATGGAGAGGCAGGCCATCACGCCGGCCATCATCTTGGGCACACCCGAGGTCATGTAGACGGTGGTGAGCGTCTCCCCGTACTCGCGCACGGCCTCGGGGTCGCGCCCGTAGGCCTGCGGCGGCGCCTCCGGCCCCTTGGGCGCGGCCTGCCTGCGCCGGTGGGCGCGGCGCTCGGTGGCGCGGTGGGCCAGGTCGGCGCGGTAGGCGGTGGGCCCGCCGTTGCGCATCACCTCGCGCGTGACCGTCGAGGTCGGACGGTCGATGCGTCTGGCGATCTCCGCGTAGGCGAGGCCGTCGGCCAGCCCCAGCGCGATCTGCTGACGGTCCTGCTGGGTGAGCCTGCCTCCCGGCATCGCGACCTCCCTCGCGTTCGTCCGATGCGGGTCAGCATAGCGTTAACCCTCAATCCATTGCAACGGTAAGCAGAAAGAGCGTTGCATTCTTTTCAGAACCATTGCAATGATTCTAGGGCTGTGACCTGTGTCTATACAGGATGAGCGCAACACGAATGTTGCCGGATCTGGAAATGCAACGTAGCTTTTCCGTTGTCAGAAACAGTCCGGCGCAAAGGAGAGCGCGATGCAGTTCGAAACCCCCAACCCGATCACCGCCGTCCTCGACATCCCCGCGGGGCGCGTCCAGTTCATCGCCGCCGACCGGTCCGACACCGTGGTCGAGATCCTGCCCGCGGACGCCTCGAAGGGCCGCGACGTGAAGATGGCGGAGCAGACCAGGGTCGGATACGCCGACGGCGTCCTGCGGATCGAGGGCTCGGCGAGGAACCAGTTCCTGGGCGCCTCCGGATCCGTCCAGGTGACGGTCAAGCTCCCCACCGGTTCCCAGGTCGAGGCGAAGGCGGCGAGCGCCGACTTCCGTGCCGTCGGGCGGTTCGGCGACGTCGCCTTCGAGGGCTCGCACGGCTCGGTCAAGGTCGACGAGGCCGCGAGCGTCCGCCTCACCACCGCCGCGGGCGACGTCTCGGTCGGACGCCTCAACGGCCCCGCCGAGATCAGCACGGAGATGGGCGACATCCGCGTCGCCGAGGCCGTGCGCGGCACGGTCGAACTCCGCACCAAGGACGGCGAGGTGTCGGTCGGCGCCGCCGCCGGAGTCTCCGCCTCGCTCGACGCCGGCACCTCCCACGGCCGGATCCGCAACGCGCTCAGGAACACCGAGGGCACCACCGACCTGGCCATCCACGCGACCACCGCCCGCGGCGACATCGTCGCCCGCAGCCTCTGAGGAGCACCATCATGACCGACCTGGCCATCGCGGCGAACGGGCTGCGCAAGTCCTACGGGGAGAAGGCCGTGCTCGACGGCGTCGACCTGGCCGTCCCCGAAGGGACGATCTTCTCCCTGCTCGGCCCGAACGGCGCCGGCAAGACGACGACCGTCCAGATCCTGTCCACCTCGATCCCGGCCGACGGCGGCACCGTCCAGGTCGCCGGCCATGACCTGGCCCGCAGGCCGGACGACGTGCGCGGCGCGATCGGGGTCACCGGGCAGTACTCGGCCGTCGACAAGCTGCTCACCGGCGAGGAGAACCTGCTCCTCATGGCCGACCTCTGGCACCTGTCCCGCCGGGACGGCAAGCGCAAGGCCGCCGAGCTGCTGGAGCGCTTCGCCCTGGTCGACGCCGCGGGCAAGACGGCCCAGACCTACTCCGGCGGCATGCAGCGGCGGCTCGACCTGGCGATGACCCTGGTCGGCGACCCACGGCTGATCTTCCTGGACGAGCCGACCACCGGCCTCGACCCGCGCAGCCGCCGCTCCATGTGGCAGATCGTCCGCGAGCTGGTCGCGGGCGGCGTCACGATCTTCCTCACCACCCAGTACCTGGAGGAGGCCGACGAACTCGCCGACCGCATCGCCCTGCTGGACCACGGGCGGCTGATCGCGGAAGGCACCGCCGACGAGCTCAAGCGCCTCATCCCCGGCGGCCACATCGAGCTCACGTTCGCCGCCTCGCACCTCCTCGACGCCGCTCGCGACGTCATCGGCGCGGGGATCGCCGACCCCGAGGCGCTCACGCTGCGGGTGCCGAGCGACGGCAGCGTCCGCGCTGTCCGCGACATGCTCGTCGCCCTGGACGGACGCTCGATCGACGTCGCCGAGATGAGCGTCCACACCCCCGACCTCGACGACGTCTTCCTCACCCTCACCGGCCAGCAGAAGGAGGCCACCCGATGAGCACCCTCACCCTCGCCGTGCGCGACTCCTCGACCATGGTCCGGCGCCAGCTCAAGCGCCTGATCCGCTACCCGTCGATGACCGTGCAGCTGGTCGTGACGCCCGTCGTCCTCTTGCTCGTGTTCGTCTACGTCCTCGGCGGCACCCTCGGCGACGGACTCGACGGCGGCGGCGGTCGCGACGCCTACGTCGACTACATCGTCCCCGGCATCCTGCTCATGGCGGCCGCGACCGCCGCGACCGGAACGGCCGTCATGGTCGCCACCGACATGACCGAGGGCATCGTCGCCCGGTTCCGCACCATGCGGATCTCCCGGGCCTCGATCTTCACCGGCCATGTCGTCGGCAGCGTGATCCAGCAGCTCATCGGGATGGCCGTCCTCATCGGCATCGCGCTCGCGATCGGCTTCAGGCCCAAAGCCACCGCCGCCGAATGGCTGGCCGCAACCGGACTGCTGACCCTGTTCGTCGTGGCCATCACCTGGCTCGCGGTCGCCCTCGGCCTGAGGGCCCCGACCCCCGAGTCCGCCAGCAACGCCCCGATGCCCCTGGTCCTGCTGCCCTTCCTCGGCAGCGGCTTCGTCCCCACCGACTCCATGCCCACCGTCCTGCGCTGGTTCGCCGACTACCAGCCCTTCACTCCGATCATGGAAACCGTCCGCGGTCTCCTCCTCGGCACCCCCATCGGCAACAGCGCCGCCATCGCCGTCGCCTGGTGCGCCGGGATCGGTGTCCTCTCCTACCTCTGGGCCAAGCGCACCTTCGCCAAGGCCTGACCATGCACCCGGCACGAACAGGGCCGTCCGACCGCCAGGTCGAACGGCCCTGTCCCTTTTCCGGTGGCTCAGGCGTTCAGCTTGGTGAGCAGGATGCGCGCCTGGTCGACGAAGCCCGCGTGGCCCGACTCCAGGGCCCGGACGAGGTGGGCGGTGGCGGCCGCGAGGTCGCCCTGGGCGAAGCGGATCTCGCCGGCGCGGTACGCGGACTCGCCGACCAGCTCCGCGTTGTCGGGGCCCATGGCCAGGCACTGCTCGTAGAACCGGAGGGCGGAGTCGTGGTCGCCCTGCCAGTACGCCAGCTCGCCCAGGTGCGCGGCGGCCATCGGCCCGTTCCCGGACGAGCCCGAGTCGATCACGGCCTGGTACCAACGGAGCGCCTCCGGCCAGTCGCGCGCCTGCTTGGCCAGCGAGCCGAGGTACATCTTGGCCAGCTCGACGACCTGGTCGCTCTGCCCGCCGGGGGTTTCGATCGCGGCCAGGTAGAGCGCGCGGGCGCGGGCCGGATCCTCGTCGTGGTAGGTCCGGCCGAGCGAGAGGCGGGCGTGCCGGGCGACGCGCGAGCCGTCCTCGGCGAGCGGAGCCAGGATCTCCCGGGCCTCCGCGTACTCGCCCGCGTCCACCAGGTCGTCCGCGCGCAGCCATCGCGTGGCGGGACCCGGTGCGTCGTCGCCGTCCGAGGGGCGGACGAGGCAGCTTCCGGCGGTGGTCCGGACGCCCTCGTCCGGGTGCGCGGCCAGCCGCTCGTAGACCTCCCGCGCCCTGTCCGGCCGGCCCGCCAGGGCGTGCAGGCCCGCGAGCCGGATCTCCTCGTCCGGTTCGAGCCGGAACGCCTGGCCGGCGTCGAGGTAGAGCATCGCCGCGGCGAGGTCGCCCGCCTCGGCCAGTTCGGTCGTCCGGGTTTCGACGACGCCGATCGCGAGGTCGCGCCCGCTCGTCCGCGCGGCGAGCGCCAGCACGTGGACGGCGAGCTCGTGCCGGCCCTCGTCGTAGGCGCTGTTGGCGATGCCCAGCAGGTTGTTCGCGGCGCCGTCGGCCATCTCCGCCACGTCGGCGTCGCCCTCCATGTCGGCGACCTTGGCGAAGGACGCGGCGGCGGCGGCGAGGTCACCGCCGAGGACCGCGATGTTGCCCAGGTAGGTGACGGCCTTGGCCCGCAGCTGCTCCGTGGCCGCCGTGGCGAGGACGCCCTCGACCTCGGCGGTGGCGGCTTCCGTGTCGCCCTGCATCTGGAGGAGCCGGGCGAAGTCGAGGCGCAGTTCGCTGGGGAACTCGGGCTGCTCGATCCCCCGGGCCGCCGCCATGCCCCGCTGGACCTCGCGCATGGCGCCGTCTAGGTCGTCCTGCTTCTCGCGGACGAGGCAAAGGAGCCGGTGGCCGTAAGCCACGGTCAGCGGATCGCCGGTCGCGGTGGCGCGGGTGGCGAAGAGCACGGTGTCCGCCGGCCGGTTCTGCTCGTACAGCGTCCGGATCAGGTGGCGGAGCGCGGCGTGCGCGGCCGGGTGGTCGATCGAGGCGGCCCGCTCGTAGGCGTGGACGGCCTCGTCCGCGTCGTCCGCCAGGGAGCCGAGTTCGTCCCACGCCCGGACGGCCTGCTCCGGCGGCGCCATCTCGGCGACCGGCCTCAGCAGCCCGCGCGCACGGTCCGGCTCGGTGTCGGCGCGGGCCTTCGCGACCGCGATGACCGTCTGGCACGCCGCCTCGAAATGGGCCGTGCCCCGCAGCCCGGCGAGGACGCCGATGGCGCCGCCGTCGCCGCCGGTCAGCGCCGTGTACAGCGCGGTCAGCTCCGGCCGTGCGGTGGGGAGGTCGTCCCGGGTGAGCCGCATCCGGTCCAGGGCGGCCGTCTCCGTGCGCTCGCCCGCGAGTTCCAGCCCGAGCGCGTAGTAGGCGTGGGCGTGGGGGACGTCGGCGTCCGCGGTGCAGAACAGCGCGACCTCGTGGACGAGCGAGATCACCCTGGCGTGCTCCCCGGCCCCGTCGGCCCGGCGGAGCAGGCGCATCGCGGTCTCGTGGTCACCGGTGGCGGCGGCGTGCCGGGCGTTCTCCGCGTGCCTCGCCCCGGGCGAGTCGGGCGGGCCGTCCATGGGGAAGGCGGCGGCGCCCCTGCGGTAGATGCGTGCCGCGGCCCTGTCGCCCTGCCCGTCCGCGGCGGCCGCGCACTTCTCGGCGATGCTCACGGCGTCGTCGGGCGCGCCCCCGGCGGCGGCCAGCCACAGGGCGCGGACCGCCAGGCCCGCGTCGCCCTCCTCCTCGGCGAGGGCGGCGATGGAACCCAGGTTGTTCAGCGCTTGCTGGTGGACCTCGTGCTGGTGCTCGTTCGGGGCGGGAAGGCACTTCCCGGCCGCCGCCGCGGCGCCGAACGCCTCGGCGGCGCGGGTGAGCAGGTCGTCGGCCGCCAGCCAGCCACCGAGCTGGACACCCGTCATGAGTGCGATGGCGTGGTCGCCCGAGTCCAGCAGCGTCTCGAACTCCGCGTAGGCCGCTTCGGTCTCACCCAGCTTGTGCAGCGTGAAGCCGAGGAAGGCGCGGATGGGGGCGACGTTCTCGGGACGCGCGTTCCCCAGCGCCGTCCGGTACCAGGGCAAGGCCCCGGCGTGGTCCCCGCGGTTCCTCAGCAGGTCGGCCAGTGCCCAGGCGCCGACGCCCACCGTCTCGGGGTCGCCGCTCGCGGCGGCCCGGCGCGCGGCCGGCTCCAGCGCCGGGTGGTCGTCGAGCGACTCCAGCGTCTCGATGAGCCGCCGCAGGCAGCCCAGCGCCTCCGGACGATCGACGGCGGCCCCCGTGCTCCAAAGCCGCGATCGCGGCATCGGTGTCGCCCCGCTCGCCGTATTCGTAGCCGAAGTGCTCGCATACGACGGCCACCTGCGCGGGCGGCCCGTACTCCAGCACCGCCTCGTAAAGTTCCTGCGCGCCGTTCATCCATTGCTGCAGCCGCTGCACCGCCGTGCCGCCGACCAGCTCCGCCGCGGCGGCCGCGTGCCCGGTGCCGGCGGACCGGCGGAGCCATCCCCGCGCCGCCTCGTCGTCGCCCTCGCAGAGCGCGAGGTGAAGCTCGGCCAGGAGCGGTTCGCCGTGCTCTTGCGTGAGCAGGCCGACCGCCCGTGGACGATCGCCGTCCTCGGCCGCCAGAACGGCGCGTTCCTCCGGGCTCGCGACGCCGAGGCGCTCGCGGGCCCGCGCCGCCACGAGGCCGGGGGCGCCGGACGCGGCCTGCTCGTCGGCGTGCCGCGCCGCCTGCCCGTCACCGCTCGCGGTCAGGTATTCGCCGAGGTCGTAGGCGGCCTCGGCGGCGAGCGGGCCGGCGTCCGGGTCGCCCTCCTCCCGGCGCCGGTCGAACAGCACGAGCGCGTGCCGGACATGCCGGACGGCCTCCGCCGCATCGCCGCGCCCGGCCACGATCCGGGCCAGCAGGACGCTCGCGCGGGCGACGGCCTCACCCTCGAACCCGTCCTCGGCCCCGCAGGCGATCACCGCCTCGAGGCGCGCGGCGGCGGCGTCGTGGTCGCCCAGCTCGTGCAGGTTCCAGCCGAGCAGGACGTCCACGTGCGGGCCCTCGCCCGCCGCGGCGGCCTGGAGGTCGCGCGCCTCCGTCGCCCGTCCGGCCGCGAGGAGCGCCTTGACGGCGTCCTGGAGGAGTTCGGCGTAGTCGTCGCCGCCCGCCGCCACGGCCCATGCCTCGGCCGCCCCCGCGCGGTCGCCCTCGTCGTTGCGCAGCGCGCCCAGCAGCAGGGCGGCCTTCTGGGCGTCGCCGCCGGACCCGTGCTCGACCGCCAGGGACAGCGCGGCCTCGGCCGCCTTCCCCGCCCCCTCCGCCTGCCAGGTGTTCGCGGCCTCGACGAGAAGTGCGCAGGCCAGGGGCAGCGCGTGGCCGGGGACGCTCGCCAGCGCGTCCGCCGCCGCCGGGAACTCGCGGTCGAGCAGATGGCGGGCGAACGCTCCCTCGGCCGCGAGTTCCGGGTCGTCCTCGGGGACGGCCGCGAACGCGGCACGGGCCGCGCCGAGGTCGCGCATCCGCGCCCGGGTGAAGCCGAGCAGCCAGGCGTGGCGTGCCGCGGGGACACCGCCCCGGGCCGCGAGCCGCTCGTGCGTCGCCGCCGCGGCGGCCAGGTCGCCGCGCTCCTCGAAAATGCGGGCCATCTCCGCCTCCGCCTGGGCTGCCAGCCCCGGATGACCGGACGCGGAGACGCTCCCGAAGGCGGCGAGTGCCGCGTCCGGGTCCCGCTCCTCGACGGCCGTGCCGAGCGCCTGCGCGACCCAGGGGGCCAGTGCGGGCTCGCCGTCCGCGTGGGCCTGCCGCAGCAGCGCGACCGCCTCGTCGGCGTCCTCCCCGGAACGCAGGAGCCAGGACAGCACCGCGGCCTGCGACAGCGCCGCCGGAACACCGGCCGCCGCCGCCTCGCCGAACAGCTCCGCGACCCGCGACGGCGGCACGCCGAGCCGCATGCGGGCCTGCGCCAGCGCGCACTTCGCCGGTGCGGAGACCGCGGGGTCGGGGTGCCGTGCCGCCTCCTCGTACCGGGCGATGCCGATCTCCCGGCCGAGCCGCTGGTACTCGACCAGGCCGGTGAGCACGGGATGCGTCCGCCCGCCCTCTCCGTGCGTGATCAGGCGGCGCTGGACGGCCGCCGCGAACCCGGAGGCCAGGTCGTCGCCGTCCGCCACGTACTCCAGCAGCTCGTCGGCCTGCTCGGTGTCGCCCTCGCCGAGTTCCAGCGTCGCCAGCATCATCATGGCGCGGGTCGACCGGTCCCCGAGGCCGGCGTCGATCACCCGGCGCAGCAGCGTCCGGGCGGCGCCGACCTCGCCCGCGCGCAGCCGCTCCAGGGCGGCGTCGCAGTCGTCCACGGCCTGTTCGACCTCCTCGCCGGGACCGCGTTCGGCCTGGTCGGCCAGGTCGGCCAGGTCGGCCAGGTCGGCCTGGGCGGTCAGCAGCCGGGCCCGGGACGAGACGTCGGGGTCGTCGAACAGCGCCGCGCGGTCGAGGAGTTCGATGACCTCCGCCCGTCGCGGGTCGCCGTCCGGCAGGCCGTGCAGGAGCGTCCCGAGGAAATGGACGCCGTCCGAGCGGAACTCCGACTCCGAGTCGAAGACGATCCGCCAGCACTCCACGGCCTCCTCGACCTCGCCCGCCTCGGAGAGGACCTGCCCGAGGCAGGCATGCGCCTCAAGCGCGTACCGGGGATGCCCTGACTCGACGACCCGCCCCAGGATCCGGCGGGCCTCCTCCTCGTCACCGAGCTCCCGGACGAGCTTCGCCTCCTCGATGAGCGCGTCGAGCCTGATCTCGGGACGGTGGTCCTCCGCCGCGCGCCGGTAGGCCTCCAGCGCCTCGGCCCGCTCACCGAGGTCGAGCAGCGCCGCGCCGAGCAGCTTCTCGGCCCGGCAGCGCTCCGCCGGGTCCCCGACCGCGATCGCGTGCTCCATCACCCGCCGGCACTCGTCGAACTCGCCCAGGCGCGCGTGGACGGAGTAGAGCCGCGTCGCCGCCTGCGTGCAGAGCTGCGGCGCGCCCAGGGACAGCATCGCGTCCAGTGCGGTCAGGACGGTGTCGATCGCCTCGGGATCCTCGTCCTCCAGCACGGCGACGACCGACTCGAACGCCTCCCACCCTCCGCGCTCGCGCTCGACCCGGTCGTCCGGCGGCCTGATCTCACCCGTCTCCGCGGCCAGCTCGGCGATCGCCGGGTCACCGCCGTTCAGGGCCCGCCGCCGGGCCAGCTCGGCCGCGTCCGGGTCGCCGAGATCGCGGAGCACATGGGCCAGGGACAGCTCCGCCATCCCGGCGAGCTGCGGATCGGCCCCGGACGCCGCGATCCGCAGCGGCCGCCACGCCATCGCGGGTGCGCCCTCGTCCATCAGGAGCGTCCCCAGGACGATCGCGGAGCGCTGCGCCCACCGCGGGTGGCCGCCGGAGACGACCGACCGGTGCGCCGCCCGCGCGCCGTCCTGGTCGCCGTCCTCGGCCAGCACCAGCCCGAGCACGTGCGAGGCCTCCGCGGCGACCGCCCCGTCCGCGGACACCACGATCCCGCGCAGCGCCGCGGCGGCCCCGCGGCGGTCGCCCCCCTCCCGCCACAGCGCGACCGCCGCTTCGAGTCGCTCGCCCCATGAGGCCATACCTGGTCATCCCCCTGCGCAACGGTTCCTGCAACCAGGTGATCATGCAAGACATACGGGTCATCCCGCAGCAAATCCCACGATTCCCTCACCTAAACGGACACACCAGAGACGATGGCCCACCGTCCCCGGGGGCGACTCCGCCGTCTCGTTCCGGCCATGCCGATCGCTCCCGTGAAGACGGATCGGGCGGGAGGGCAATAACGGGCATCAGGGGTAGCGATATGGAAGGTGCCGATGCATGACCGCCGTTCCCTCGTCCGCGGTGCCGTCCGCGGTGCCCGTGGAAGACAGTGACGCCGCGGTGATCGTGGCGTCCCGCGACGATCCCGAGCGCTTCTCGGAGATATTCGACCGGTACTTCGCGGAGATCCACCGTTATGTCGCGTCCCGCCTCGGGGACGCTCCGGCCGATGACGTGGCCGCCGACACGTTCCTGACCGCCTTCACGCTGCGGCACAAGTACGACGCCGGACGGCCCCACGCCCGCGCGTGGCTGTACGGCATCGCCACCAATCTCGTCCGGCGCCACCGCCGTTCCGAGACGCGCGCCTACCGGGCGCTCGGCCGTGCGAGCGCCGAGACCGACCACGCCGACCGGGTGGCCGAGATGGTCAGCGCGCAGCGGTTGCAGCCCCGGCTGGCCGCGGTGCTGGCGGGCCTGGGCGCAGGCGACCGCGACGTCCTGCTCCTGGTCGCGTACGCCGACCTGAGCTACGCGGAGGTCGCGCAGGCCCTCGGCATCCGCGCCGGGACGGTCGGTTCCCGGCTCAACCGAGCGCGGCGGCAGCTGCGCCGGGCACTCGAAGGAGACATGGAGTAATGGACGAGATGCAGACGCTTCGGGAGTACCACGACGCCCGTCCCGGCCCGTCGCCCGAGGTGGTGGCCGAGGCCCGCGCCCGGCTGGACGCGAGGACCCGGACGCGGGAGCGCCACGTCAGGGCATGGCGGCGACGGTACGTGCTGGGCGCGGCGGCGGTCGGCGCAGCGGTGGCCGTGACGGTGCCGCTGAGTACGCTCGGCGGCGGACCGGGCGGCGACCAGGCGTTCGCGGCCGAGCGCCTGGCGGACGGCCGGATCAGGGTGACGATGGACGAGCTCACCGGCCCGCCGGACGTCGTCCAGCGCCGCCTGGACGGGATCGAGCGTGAACTCGCCGCGATGGGGCTCAAGGCGGACATCGACCTCATCCCCTTCGGCCACCGGTGCTCCGTCTCCCCGCGCGGCGACGTCGACCAGGTTCACCACCCCGTGGTGAGTATCGGGTCGAGCGACCCGAACGAGGAGCAGATGGTCTTCTATGTGCGTCCTGACCTAGTCAAGCCGGGGAACACGCTGGCGTGGACGGTCTCCGTGCGGCACCGCGACGGCCGGTCGGCGGCGGCGATAGGGACAGCCGCCTACCAGGTGCGCGGCCCGGCGGAACCCTGCGACCCCGTACCCCTCGGCCAGCAGCATCCCTAGTTCGGCCGAACCATGAGTCCCTCTCGTCCCCGGCCGGTGGTTCTGGGACGGGAGGCCCGGGGGCGCCTGTCAGCAGGGGCCTTCGGTGACGGAGGTGGTGACCGAGTGGCTCCACGGTCCGTCGTCGCCGCCGAGGTTCAGGTCGTTCTCGACCTCGACGGTGAGGCAGACGGGGTTCTCGCCGTCGCGGTTCGTCAGCTCGTACTTGCCGCTGCCGGCCGAGCGGATCTCGACGTTGCCGCCGCCCTCCTCGTTCACGGCGTCGTAGACGCTGGACGACGCGCCGAACGACGAGCCGATCCCGGACTGCGCGCCCTGGTCCACCTTGGACGCCGCCGCCTGTGCGACGCTACGGACCTGCGAGGTGGAGTAGGTGGTGGATCTGTCGACGTCCATCAGGACGACGGTCGTGACGGCCAGCGTGACCGCGCCCGCGAACAGTCCGAACCGGTTCAGCGTGAGCGCGGCGTCGGACGGCTCGTTGGCCTCCGGGTTCTTGTACTGCCAGGCGTGGGTCTTCCAGTAGAGCATCCGCTGGTCCAGGCACCCGAGGACGAACGTGGCGGCCGCCAGAACGAGGAAGAGGACGATCAGGGCTGTCATGTGCGGCCTTCCCTCCGCCGATGGGGTCCCTGTATCGGACGCGGCCGAACAGTATTTTGTTCTGTTTGCGGACCCGGGTGAGGGCGTCAGCGGGCGGGAAGGATGCGGCCGCTCACCTCGCCGAAGCCGATGCGGGTTCCGGACGGGCCCGGGGCGGTGGCCGAGATGACCACTTCGTCGCCGTCCTCCAGGAAGGTTCGGGGCTCGCCGTTGACCGTGACCGGGTCCGTGCCGCCCCAGGTGAGCTCGATGAACGCGCCGCGCTGGTCCTTCTCCGGGCCCGAGACCGTCCCGGACGCGAACAGGTCACCGGTTCGGGACGAGGCGCCGTTCACCGTCATGTGCGCGAGCATCTGGGCCGGTGACCAGTACATCTCCCGGTAGGGCGGACGGGAGACGACCTGCCCGTTCCAGGAGATCTCCAGGGAGAGGTCCAGGCCCCAGAGGTTCTTCTCGCGCAGGTAGGGG